>NZ_DATCRD010000268.1:0-23244 GCF_036569185.1 Chitinophaga sp. | reverse complement strand
ATGGTGCAGTACTTCGACCAGGCCGATGCGGTGAACAGCCGCCTGAGCGGCCTGGGAAAAGACTTTATCATTGCCATCCTGCTGGTAGCCTTTACCCTGCTTCCATTGGGTCAGCGCCCCGCGCTCATTGTGATGATCTCTATTCCCCTGTCGCTTTCTATTGGTATTGTATTGCTGCAGCTGTTTGGCTACAACCTGAACCAGCTGAGCATTGTAGGGCTGGTAGTAGCATTGGGGCTGTTGGTAGATGATAGTATTGTGGTGGTGGAAAATATAGAGAGATGGATGCTGGAAGGACATAGCCGCATGGAAGCCACACTCAAGGCCACTTCACAGATAGGGCTCGCGGTAATAGGCTGTACGGCCGCATTGGTGATCTCGTTTATGCCGCTGGTGTTTATGCCGGAAGGCAGCGGCGACTTTATCCGCAGCCTCCCGCTGGCAGTGATCTTCTGCGTGCTGGCTTCCATGGCCGTATCGCTCACTATCATCCCTTTCCTTTCCAGCCGTTTGCTGAAAGAGCATACCGGTAACCCGGAAGGCAACCTGTTCATGCGCTTGCTCAAAAGGCTTATCCATGGCAGTTATGCAAAGTTGCTCGATAAAGCCCTGCATCGCCCGGTAATCACCATCCTGGTGTCCCTGGTCATATTCGGCGGCTCTATCGGGTTGTTTAAAGTGATTGGCTTCAGCCTGTTCCCCGCTTCGGAAAAACCGCAGTTCCTTATCAATGTATTTACGCCACCACAATCGAACCTCAACTATACCAACAGTATTGTACAGCAGATTGAAAAAGAGCTGAAGCAGGAAAAAATGGTGGCTTCCTATGCCAGCAACATCGGCAAGGGCAATCCACGCATCTATTACAACGAGGCGCAGGAGAATGAAAGAAGCGATTATGCACAACTGTTTGTACAGCTGGATCCGCATACCAGTCCGGCTGACAAGAACAAGCTCATTGAATCGCTCCGTAAAAAATGGACGCCTTATCCCGGCGCTAAAGTAGAAGTAAAGAACTTTGAACAAGGCCCTCCCATGGTAGCGCCGGTAGAAGTACGGCTGTTTGGAGATAATCTGGATACCTTACGATCCCTGGCTGCCAATGTGGAGAAGATGCTGGAAAAAACACCGGGCACTATCTATATCAACAATCCCGTAAGCAACCTGAAATCGGATATCCGTGTACGTATAGACCGTGAGAAAGCACAACAGCTGGGCATCCCCACCGCCAATATCGACAGGGTAGTACGTTTAGCCGTGGCCGGTATAAATCTCGGGAAGTACAACGATCAGAATGATAACGACTACGACATCCTGCTTACCAAGCAGAAAACAGCCAGGCCCACACTGGATGTATTCAGGGATCTGTACGTGAACAACAGCCAGGGGACCGCGATTCCGCTTTCACAGGTGGCACAGCTGCAGCTGGAAACATCTCCCTTAACTATTAAACACCAGGAGAAAAACCGGGTAGTGGCAGTAGGCGCCTTTATAAAGAAGGGCTTCCTCACCGACCAGGTAATAGCAGACGTGGTAAAGCAGATGGATGCCGTGAAACTCCCTGCCGGATATACTTACGAGATGGGGGGTGAAGTAGAAAGCAGGAAGAATTCCTTCGGCGGTTTTATGAGCGTGATCATTGTTACCATCTTCCTTTTTGTGGCCGTACTGATCCTGCAGTTCAAAACGTTCAAGAGCATGCTCATTGTACTATCAGTGATCCCATTGGGCATAGTAGGCGCAGCTACCGCGTTGTGGCTCACCGGCAACTCACTGTCGTTTGTAGCCATCATAGGACTCATAGCCCTGGCGGGTATTGAAGTGAAGAATACCATCCTGCTGGTAGATTTTACCAACCAGCTACGGATGCAGGGTAAACCACTGGAAGCCGCTATCCGTGAAGCCGGCGAAGTAAGGTTCCTGCCTATTGTGCTTACTTCCCTTACAGCTATAGGCGGGTTAATACCGGTGGCTGTTTCCACCAACCCGTTGATCGCACCGCTGGCCATTGTGCTGATTGGTGGCCTGATCAGTTCCACCCTGCTGTCGAGGATCGTTACGCCGGTGGTATATAAACTGATCCCTCCAAGGATCGAAGCCATCAACAACAACGGGCATGGTACACCTAAACGGCACCACCAGGAGGAGGAGGAAGAGGCGTTATCGCATCATGCGGTAATTCACAATTCGTAATTAGCAATTAGTTCCTTACTTTTACGGCTAATTAGCTAGTCACCAATCCTCTGAAAATTAGTTCTTATGAAAAAAATCTTCCTGGCATTTGCAACCATGCTCCTGATGATCTGTATCAGTTCACAGTCGTCGCACGCACAATTGAAACGATTCAGTATCGGCCCTTTTGTTGAAGCGGGCTTCCCGGTGGGCAAGTTCAGCGACACCCATGAAACCGGCTATGGTATTGGTTTGGGCGCCGATGTGAAACTGGTAGCAGGTTTAACAGCCGTAGGTTCTGTAAGCTACTTTCATTTTGGCGGTAAAAGCTTTAACACGGGCGGTGTAACCGGCGACTATGCCGATTACAATGTAGTGCCTATCCGTTTGGGGCTGCGGTACAACCTGGTCTCTATCCTGTATGTGAAGGTAGAAGGCGGTACTGTTCAGTATACCGGTAAAAACTATAACGGTATAGGCGGACTGGTAGCTCCGGGCATCGGTATCCGTATCCTGGGCCTCGATGTGGAAGGCAAGTACGAAGCATGGTTTAAAGACGGCACAAGAGGTTTCTTTGGCCTGAAAGCCGGATATAATTTCTAAAAGACAAAAAGCTGGTAGTTATTGCTACCAGCTTTTTTTATCTCTTTAAAATATCGTTGCCGTCCATGTTCTTTCAAACAATCCATCCGGCGCCAGCCGGTTGATCCCTTCTTTCTCTTCCAGGTTCCCATTAGCATCCACACTGTCGGCAATCCCGCACCAGGGCTCAATACATACAAAATCAGCCTCCTTAGCCGCCCATATGCCCATATAAGGAAAACCTTCAAAGGCCAGTGTTAAACCATGCGGCGTGCGGTTGCTTTTAATACTGATGGCAGTAGATGCCAGCTGTTTAAATACCAGGGCATCATTGTAGAACAGCGATTTCTTCAGGGGCAGTTCGTGTGTGCGTTGAAGATAGGGAACAGGAGCTGTTTCCACCTGTCCGCCTGCCGACAAAGGCCAGATCCCCGCCTCTTCTTCTTTATTAAAATACAGGTAATAATCTTCATATACAGTATCCGCTACCAGTGGCAGTTTAAAAGCAGGATGCGCACCTACGGAAAAAAGCAGGGTTTTATCGTCGCGGTTAAGCACCTGGTAAGTCACCTGGAGCTGGTCGTCCTGCAACAGGTACTGGATGGTAAAATCGAAGCGGAAGGGATATACTTTACGGGTCGCATCGCTGTCCGAAAGACGGAGGCTGACATGTTCCGTTCCCTGTTCTACTACAGCAAACAGCTGTTCCCTGGCAAAGCCATGGCGGCCCAGCGTGTAGTGATCGCCATGATATTGGTAGGTATTATCTTTCAGTCCGCCTACAATGGGAAATAACACGGGGCTTTTCTTGCCCCAGAAGGCCGGGTCCCCGCTCCATAAATATTCAAGGCCAGTGTCGTTACGTACTATGCTTTGTAATTCGGCTCCCTGGGGGCTCACCAGCACGGTGAGTTTTTCATTGGAAATCTGTATCATAATATAAGGGTCTTAAAACTAGAACAATGCGAAGATAACCCGTAAATGGAACAAAGCTTTGTACCTTTGCCAGGTATTTTTAAACTTATAAACCGAAGGCATAATGGAATCATTAAAAGGAAAGAAAGCCCTGATCACCGGTGGTGGCAAAGGCATAGGCCGTGCGCTGGCGGTGGCGCTGGCACAGGAAGGCGTAGATATAGCCCTGCTGGGACGTAGTGCCGGTTCGCTGGAAGCAGTAGCAAAAGAGATTGGCGGTACAGGCGTAAAAGTAGCCTATGCTACTGCAGATGTAAGCGATATCCAGGCCGTGAACGAAGCAGTGGCCCTGCTGACAAAAGAACTGGGCGAGCCGGATATACTGATCAACAATGCCGGTATTGCCTCTTTCGGCGGTTTTATGGAGCTGGAACCCGCCCAATGGGAGCAGATCATCCGGGTAAACCTGCTGGGAGTATATTATGTAACCCGGGCCGTATTACCCGGTATGATAGCCAGAAAAACAGGCGATATCATCAATATATCTTCTACCGCCGGGCAAAGAGGCGCGCCGCTCACCAGCGCTTACAGCGCTTCCAAGTTCGGCCTGCTGGGCTTAACCGAATCGCTGATGCTGGAAGTAAGAAAACATAATATCAGGGTAAGCGCCTTAACGCCGAGCACTATTGCAACGGATATGGCCAAAGATCTGAACCTGACAGATGGTAACCCGGATAAAGTATTGCAGCCGGAAGACCTGGCAGAGTTTGTGGTAGCCCAGCTGAAGCTGAACAGAAGGGTACTGGTGAAATCAGCGGGGTTATGGTCTACCAATCCATAAATGACCTGTTTGTATCAGCAGGAAGTTCCTGCTGATACAAATACTTTTTTATTTTTTATTACAGATGCGATAGGCGTACCCGATAGAAGCAGTGGCTGCGCCGATATTATTTTTGCCGTTGGCAGATCCCTTCTGGATGTTAAGGAAGCCATAGTTCCCTCCTCCTTCCACAAACACCTGGTTGCGGCCAAAGATATAGGCCAGGCCTACGTTCCCGCTTACGCCCACATTGAAAGTATGTAACTGGTCCTTGATGTCTGTTGTTTTATCGAACGACTGTGGTTGCTGCGTAATGGGATGTTTTCCCTCTTCATCCAGGTAAACCATGCTGTTACCGCTGGTCACCTGTTTGGCGCTTACCAGGAAGCCCAGGAAAGGTCCTGCATCTGCGTAGAGGCGTAAGGGTGAGGCGGGGCCCAGGTTCCAGCCAAACTTTGCCAGGATAGGCAACATCAGGTAATTCATTTTAGCCTGGCTTTCGAAATCTGCATAGAGATAGTTAGGGGCAGGCACATTTGGAGGTAACGGTGGAGCCACCTGCTGAAACGGCAATGCCTGCATTCCCGTTTTCTTCCCTCCCTGTGAGGAGTAAGCGATCATGGCTTCAATGGAAAAGAGTTTGCTGATGTGGTATTCACCAAAGATACCGAAATCCGGCCCTTGCCGGGAGCTGTATCCGGTATTAAGCGGATTGTTTTCATTGCCGCCGGAAGTAAGGTTGGGGATACTTATGCCTCCGCGGGCTCCCAGATCAACCTGGGCATTTGCCTGCAAACAGCCCAAAAGCAACATAGCAGGCAACAGCCATTTGTAAGAACAGTGGAATTTCATAGTGATTAATTGTAAAACGAATTTAGGGATTATCTCACATTACTCAACCAACCTGCAATAAATAGCAATACTTCTCTCTTTTCCGGCTCATTATGCATTTCATGGTACATTCCCTCCCACTCCCGGTATGTAAGCAAAGCGGAGGGCGCTCTTTCAGCAAACAGGCGGGAGCCTTCCACAGCCGTAAATTCATCCGCATTTCCATGGATGAGCAGGCAGGGCACACACAGTTCAGCGGCATGTTCCAGGCACCAGGCGCCGTTGCTGATCATATCATTCGCCAGCCGGAGGCTCAGTTTACCATGACGCAGCGGGTCGGCCCTGAATTTCTCTACGGCCGACTTATCATGTGAAATTTTATCGAGGTCCAGTCCCTGGTTGATCCGGAGATTGGGCGCTATGGCACTGGCCACTTTCAGCACTCCTTTCAGGAAGCCTCCCGGGCGCATACCGATGATGAGCGCCGGCGCGGAAATAACTGCCGCCAGGATTACCGGCTGCTTCCGGAGCAGGAACCCCGTGAGCACGCCTCCACCCATACTATGACCGTACATCACTACAGGTTTCCGGTAAGTGTCTTCCACATGGCGGACAAAGCTCTGCAGGTAATCAAACATAAATGCGAAGCCCCTGGAAGCGCCTTTCGCGCCATCGCTCTGCCCGTGGCCATAATGATCAATGCCTATCACCGCATATCCCTCCTTCATAAAAAAGGACGCTACATGATCATAGCGGCCGGTATGCTCCCCTATCCCATGCACAATGATCATAACCCGTCCGAAATTGGCGGGGATCCAGTTAATACCATGAAACCTGGTACGTTGGTAAAACCAGTAAAATTCATTCATAGCCGGAAGTGCTGGTGTAGAAACGAAGATAAAGAATATCTTTACGCCCGATTTCAACCAGGTAAAATTAACTGAACACACACATGAGCAAACGAGCTACCACTTCGCCGGTATACAGCATTCCTTTAAGTTACCGTAAGATGGAAAACCTTCATATTGTTTTCTGGCTGCTGAAAGATATCAGCTGGTGTATGATATGGAAACCGCTGGGCTTTGCGATGATCTTTCCCACACTGATCATCTCCATCGTTATTGCATGGCGTACCCGGCAGTTTATGTCGGAGCTGTGCCACAACGTAGCTATTACTGTGTGGATTGCGGCCAACTCCTACTGGATGATCAGCGAATTCTTCCACTTTGATGCAATGGTGATCACCGGCGATATTACCTATAAACATCTCGCGCTGGTTCCTTTTGTTACCGGGATATTGATACTTGCGTATTACTACCTGTATTACCAGCCGAGGCATAAGGAAGAACCCGAAGTGATCACTGAATAAGATGCGCATCCAGCAACCGTTGTATTTCCGGTTCCAGTAATACTTCATCTTCCACCGTAATATTCACCAGGTAATAATTGTTCCCGCTGCAAAGCGCGTCCCATCTCCATTCCAGCTGGCTGCTGCTGCGGCGTGCACGGCTTTCGTACCACCAGGCGGTATACAACGTGCTCTTATCTTTTTTCAGTTCGGCAGTGTATATCCTGGCCCCTTGCACCAACCGCTCCTGTATCTTATAAAATCCAAAGCCGCTTCCTTTCCAGCAGATCATTGGCTGGTGATCTGTAAAATAAAAACCGGGGATCCCTTTTACATATAACAGGCTATGGGCAGTAGTTTGTTTAACAATATTATCTTCCAGGGAAACATAGTTGTAACCAGGGAGATGCTTTACCTGCCGGTCCATTTTAACAGTAGCCCTGTTCCCCCCGGCCACCGCCAATACAATACCTGCCAGCAGCAACAGCTGTAATGCCATCCCATACCGTGGCGGCACTGATACATCATCCCGTAGCAAGACCGCTTTTCCGTAACGCTGCAACATCCATTTCACACCAGGCAAAAGCGGAAGCATCACATAAGCCAGCAGTGAAATGATCCCTATGGCATCATGCGCAGGGGTTTCCGCCGGCAATCCCAGTTGTACCAGCAGTATGATGCGGAACAGGTTAGCAATAATATTTAAAACAGCAATAGCTGCCAACAATATCAATACCCCGGTTACAGGCAACACTTTACCATACCGGCGCTGGTAAATGGCAATCAGCATTACGCCGCACAACAGCGAAGTGATCATCATCTGCAAGCCCATACATGCCGGGTCTACGCTGAATTCATGTTTCCCCAGCAGGATCATATTCCCTGCAGTGGTCACATGCGGATTTATGCCAGCCAATACTTTGCCAGCTACGCCGGTAAGCCATAACCTGATCGGGAAACTGAATACATTCACCACAAAATCTATGGCCGGCGCAATAAGCGCAGCAGTGATGAAAACGAGCGTTTGTAATCTCCCGTAAAAATATTCAATCACAAAAAACAACGCAGTGATCAGGGTAGCATAGCGGAAAGTTAATACCGGTATTTTCCACCACAGCAACAAAAAGAGCAGCGCCATCCAGCCACAACGGGTACTGCCGGGCCGCAGGCGGTCCAGCTGGAACACCACTCCCATTGCTACTACGCACAGCATAAAGAAAGCGCTCTTCCACGCGAAATAATGAGGCAACTCCCATATGCCAAACGCCAGGTAAATGACCGGCAGTAATATTGCCGGTAATTTTGTCCACCCGGCCGATGACCGTATATGCGGTAACGTTAGCATGCGCTCTTCTTTCTTTTAAATAATTTTTCAAACCTCACATAAGCAAGTATAGCCACGGCAATAATAAACAATGCCCATTCATGCGGCTCAGGCACTGCGCCATGCCCGTTCAGGGAAGCGTTCTTCAGGCCGTTCACATCATCGGCAATATTGAACTTATCATAATCTGCCTGGGTTTCAAGTACAATGAGGCTGGACACCGGCGTTACCACATAAGCCGCTTTAGCTTCATTGATCAATGCGGTATCAGCTGAAAGGTCGGGCTCCGCTACTTTGGGCCCCAGCTGTTGCAGGATGGAGTTGTAGGCGAAAAGACGGGCCAGGTGATCAGGTCCCTGGGTCTGCGTGCTATCCATGCTGCGGGCAATACGGATCTGCGCGCCGGCCAGAATAAGCTGGTTGCTGTCTTCCTCATGCCGCTGGAAACTGTTGCTACGCAACTGCGCCAGCAATTGCTTGGTGGTACCATTTTCGTATAGTAATGAACGTGACTCCTTCAATGTAGCCAGGTAGGGGCTGAGCGTATTCCCGATATTGTATAATCTTATTTTTTCCTGAGACAGGAAACGGCGCAGCTGATCCCTGAAAACAGATTTATCCAGATCGCCCAACTGGGGCGATACCTCGGCTGATGCGCTGATCACCAGTGCGGTGGCGGGATCGGTGATCTTATAAAAAGGGAAGAGGGAAAAGCGCTGCTGCTGCAGTTCCCGGAACAATGTTTCCTTATTATCTTCATTTACAGTTATCATCCCTTCCCGGGGATGAAACACCCAAACTTTTTTATCATGCAGTTGTAAGAGGATCTCCCGGTAATCATCGTACTTCCAGCTGTTATTTAAATCCAGGTAATAATTTGCCGGCGCAAAAAATTCAGTGGATGGTTGATAGGGCAACAACGTATATCTTTCACCGTTAAAGCTGAAAGCGGCATTGTTCACCGTTTCATCAGACATGCTCAGTTCCCAGTCCGCATTATACTTCCCCGTTTTCCCTACTGTTTTTCCCTTATCTGCATAAAACCCTTCGGGATAATCCAACTCTCCGGGCCACTTATCAATGTTTAGTTTTACTTCGTAAGATGCCTCTTCATGCGCCGGCCCTTCAAACCATACCGGTTCATACACCAGTTTATCCTGCTTTACTTTCAGCGGGGAAGTGACGCCGATCTTAAACTTCCTTTCCTTTCCCCGTTCCACCGGGAATACGCGTACCACCACCCGGTTGCCTTCCTGCCAGTGCACCACCGACGGATCGCGGCGTTGCCTGCCAACCACTTCTGAATAAGCTGCTGCGGCCTTTCCCTTAGTGGTGAGAATAGCTTTTTCTTCCCGGTTGTCGATCCACAGCGATAAGGATGTAACCACTCCTCCTTCAGGCAGATGAAAGGTATAGATCGCCTCTTCACTGTCGCCCCATCGTTGTTGCGGCACATTCTTCACCGTGTAAATATTTTCTGTGTAAGCCAGGTGATACTGCGGCCATATGTTGGCTGCCGACCACACGCTGGTAGTTACCAGGTCTTTCCCACTCCAGTAGCGTTCTTCTGCATAGTGCCTTTTATTATGCAGCACATTCAGTATCTCCAGCCGGTCGTCTTCCGGGATATCAATAACCCCTAAAAATGCACCAGCTGTCATAAACAACGGGTCATGGGTCCGTTTTTCACCATACTCTCTTTCAGGTATTTCCCATAAACTGAAATAATCCTGAATGCCGGGACTGGTATAAACAATATCTGTTTTCAGCAGCTGCGTGGTGATGAAATCGCTCCCTGCTTCCTGCGCCACCCTTACCCAGGGCGGCAGCTCCTCCCGCACAGCATGGCTGCTTTTGCGGTAGGCCTGTTCCATTTTAAACTTATCGTTCGCGTATACTACGGAGTACACTACCACTACCAGTACCGGCAATAAGCCTGCCGCCAGATAAGTGAGCCGGTAGCTACGCACCGGCCATATTAGTTTCCTTACCATCCGGAGCTTAAACCAGATAAGGAAAATGGGCGAAAAGGTAACAATAGAAAGCCCGATGGCTACGAGGCCGACCAGGCTGATCAGATACGCAGGCACCAGGTAAAAGGCCAGGTAAAACGGCAGCAGCATAGTGAGCCCCAGCACTGCGCATTGCAGGTATCTTACCCATTCCGGCCATCTTTCAAAAAATCCGAATGCCAGTATATTAGCGCACATCAACACCAGCATAACTGCCATCCATAAGGTGGATGATTCAAATACGCGGATAGACTCATTAACAGTATAAGCATCTGTGAGCAGCAGTACTACGAACACAGACATCATTTTCCTCCTTCCTTCCCAGGGTTTCAGAAAGCCGCCTATCCAGCTGCTGAAAAAGTAAAGCAGGAGGATCAGGTGAGTGATAATAAATACGCCATCAGTGTTCGTTTCTGCGGAAGGGAAATAGCAATAACACCTGGCAATAAGAGCAAAACATAACAAGGTAAGGCCGAACACATAAGGCGCCGGCAGGGCTCTGGAGGTTTTGACTTCCATTATGAATGATTTGAATACAGGCCAAAGGTATATAATAAAAAGCACTTTGTACTACAAAGTATAAATAAATATTTAGCTTGATTAAAACGATGGGGAAGATTTATTCAGTTATACCATATGCTTTACGGATATCCTCTTGCAGTGAATGAGCGGAAGGAAGTGCATGTATACCGGCAGTACCGCCGGCTTTATGATGCGTGTCTACTTCATGCGCACCCGCAGCCGGATAAGGCATATGTATATTAAACGCAATGCCGGCCGGTTTCAGGCGGATAATGTTCACCGACATTGCGGGTACCTCCCAGCTGAACTGTGCCGCCGCGTTATGAATAGTGGAACTATGCGGGGTGTATGCCTCCGGTGCAGCAAAAGAATTTTCTGCATCCGGGTTGCCGGCCGTTAAGGTGATCACTTCCGCCACCGGGTTAACCGCTGTACCATTAAGGTTAATATCTGCCTTTACAGGTGTGTTGCCGGCATTCACGATCTTTAGGATAATATCCCCGGTCTTTTCATCTTTTCCGGCAATGGAAAATAAGGACTGTGGCTCACGGTAGCTCATCAGCAGGGAATCATCCACATAACATCTTACTTCCTCATTATTTACTTCCAAACGGATACTGTACCAGCGGCCGGATTCGAGTGGCGCTTTCAGTCGCACCGGGTTACTGATCCCTGCCACCTCATACCCGTTGGTAAGACTTTCAAACATGGCATTGGAATTCAGCCAGGAACCAATATGGGCCCGCAGGCAGGTATTGGTGTCCTTTACTGCAAAAGGAATGATAAAAGCGTTTACCCCGCCTGTTTTGCGCGCTTTCAGCGAAAGCGTATATGCATTAAAGTGATACCCTTGCAGGACGGCCAGCTGCTGCGCTCCTTCCGCTGTTTGTGCAAGCAAACCGGCTTGTTTTGTCCAGCTGCCCCTTACCGGGAGCCAGTCTCCCAGCTGCGGATCACGGCTGCTGTTATAAACGGTATCGCCCTGTTGCACCACGGTGATATCTTTATACTCCACTTCCGTGTCCCAGGTAGCGAGACCAATACCTCCTGAAAACTTTGGCGCCGGCTTTTCTTCGGGGAACAACGTAATGGTTACCGGGTAGTTAAAAGTAGCTTTATGATCATTCAGCAAATTGAGCGCGTAATAGGAGATCCTTCCGAAACTGGCGCCTGCATTGAAGTGAATGAGATTCACGGGCCAATCCGCGTCATGTTCGTTCACCAGCAGCGGCGCATAACTGCTCATCTTCACCAGGTCTGCATTCTTTTCCATGCTCATTACATACACTGCATCATTGAGGGCGGCCTGCAGGTTACCGGCTCCTACGCCCGCATTGGTGGCATACTCTCCCACATACATATCCCAGCGGCCGCGTTTATACTTATCGAAGTGGTCAAAGTTGCGCTGGCTCCATCCTGCCGCTTTATAGGCATGTTCATCTACGATGTCTGTATGCTGCATACTGTCGAGCGTATGCCGGTTTACATCCCCGATACCCATGCTGGCTATAATGCCTATCTGCGGATATTTCCTATGGATGGCATCATAGAAGCGGTTATAGCGTTTGGCATAATCCGGGCCATGTTGTTCATTGCCTGCTTCCACGTATTTGAGTGGAAACGGCGCGGGGTGGCCGTTGGCAGCGCGTTGTTTTCCCCACTTTGAAGTAACGGGGCCAATGGCATACTCAATGGCGTCCAGTGCGCTTTGTATATATGGCGCTACGCCGTCGTCCGGCACAAACGTGCCGCTGCGGTATTCGCAGGAAATGCCCACGTTAAAAACATACAATGCTGCCGCGTTGATATCTTCACAGAACTGCAGGTATTCGTGGTAACCAAAACCGTTGCTGCTCCAGTAACCCCAGGGACTATACGTAGGCGTGCGCTGCTCCGGCGGGCCCAGCGTGGTTTTCCAGTCGGGCGCGCTTTCCACCGTAATCCCTTCCACATAACATCCACCGGGCCAGCGCACAAAGGCCGGCTTCATCTGCTGAATGAGCGCAGCCAGGTCGGCACGCATTCCATTGGGCCGGTCTCTGAAAGTATGCACAGGGAACAGGGAAACCATATCAAATAACAGGGTACCAGGCTGCTGAAGCGTAAGCACCAGGCGGGCCGTGGAATCGCTTCCCTTTGCAGTGAGAACGGCATTGTATTTTTTCCATGCAGCAGCCCCGCTTACCTGGAATGTAGTGTCTGCCAATATCTGCCCGCTGATTGTTTGCAGTGAAACCGTTACTTTTCCCGTATATCCTTTCACGTTATTGGCAAAAAAAGACAGGCGGTAGCGGGCGTCTTTTTCCACGTTCATTCCCCAGAAGCCTTCATTCACCAGCGCAGCTCCTTTCCCTTCAGCCTTCACCTGCATAGCATGTGGTGTAGCCGCATTCAGCGGATAGTCTGTAACCAGGGAAAGCGCTGCATTGTTTGCTGCATGCCAGGCCGGCCACCGGCTTTTCAGCGGCCATTCCATTTTCCAGTCGGATACCTGCCCGTTCAGCATGAAATGCGGCTTCCGCGGGAAAGGCACCAGCCAGCCGTTTTCCAGCCTGGTGCCCGCAGGGAGGCGGTGATCTTCAAAGCCACGGTTCTGGACCATTTCTGCGTATAGCCCTCCTTCGCCGGCATGACTGATC
The DNA here is from genome assembly GCF_036569185.1 of Chitinophaga sp. GTDB lineage: Bacteria > Bacteroidota > Bacteroidia > Chitinophagales > Chitinophagaceae > Chitinophaga. The sequence continues at coordinate 10,079 of NZ_DATCRD010000268.1, read as the reverse complement.
TCCTCAAAGAAAATACCATGCAGGGTAGATGGAACAACCGCCCCTTTCTCCGTGGTATTTACCCTGATTTCCGCCCTGTTCTGGGCAATGGCCCGGCCACTGCCCGCCATCAGGCAGATAATGGCCAGAAGGCCCTGTTTTATGCGATCCATAATTATTCAACTATCCATTCATGTATACCGGCGGCATTATCGGCCGGCAATTGTACTTCCAGTTTCAATGCAGTGGTGGTCACCGGGTCAAAGTTGACAGTGTTGTATCTATCCTTTGCAGTGGTGTAAGGCGTTTTGGCATTCACCGGTTTCCATTCTGTTCCCTCTTTGTAATACAGTTTCCACGCAGCGGGCACCCGGCAGCCGCCAAAGGGGCCGTCGTCATACCAGTATACTTTGGAACTGCTCACTGTGTGAGCGGTATCGAACGTGTACTGCACCCATTCCGTGGTGCCTTTGGCCGGCCACCAGTGCAGGTAAAGGGCGCTGTTATCTTTGGAGTCCTTTGGCTCATACTGGTCGTTCAGCGCCATGTACATCCGCTGGTTTTTCACCGAAGCGGTTACCTTGCTTTTAGAGGCAATGGTAGGCGCCGGTTTGGGGCGGGCAGCGGAGGCTTCAAACGGGATCCATACGGTCATTTCAGCGGGTCCCCGGTTGGCCCAGGAAAAATACGGTATAGCCGTTACCGTTTGCCGGCTGCTGATGAGTGAATCAGAGTTCAGCTGCCTGCTGGCGGAAGTACCGGGCATTTGCAGGGTCATTACACCACTGAGCAGATCAGGACGGTATACGGGAGAGATCACCGCCGCTTTATCTACCACGATATTCTGTACGGTGGCATCTTTATTATCCGGCCCTTCCAGGCAATACATAAGAGGACCGCGTTCAAGTGCAAAGCGGGAATGATCATCCTTTACTTCGGCTGTCGCCAGCACCTTTTTTATCTCCATCGGGAAATCCAGTGTCACCTTGTCTCCTTTCTTCCAGGAGCGGTTAATCACCGCATAACCTTTTTCCATCGTATAGTCGATAGGGTTACCATTCAGCAGGATGGGTATCTTTACAGCGGAGCTGTCTTCTTCAAAGTACAGGTTACCTGGTACCGGCCTGTTTTCCACCCAGCCCGGGATGCGCACCCGCAGGGCAAAGGTGGTGGGCTTCACCGGGTTCACCGTAATTTCATCTTTCCCGTTCCAGGGATAATCTGTTTGCTGCACAAGATGTACTTTCCCTGCCTTCAGCTGGATGGTGGCAGAATCTCCCACAAACAGGTTAACGTACAGGTCATTGTCTTTCTGCGCATACACATAGCCGGGCATGGAAGGCAGGAAGCGGGTCATGTTGGAAATACAGCATGCGCAGCCAAACCAGGCGCTCCGCTGGTGCTGTCCCATAGAGGCCAGCGGGTTGGGGTAAAAGAAACGGTCGCCGCTGATAGATACGCCGGAGAGTAAGCCATTATACAGGGTACGTTCCAGCACGTCAATATATTTAGCGTCGCCATGCAGGAGGAACATACGGCTGTTCCAGTATACATTGGCAATAGCCGCACAGGTTTCTGCGTAGGCCGACATATTCGGTAATTCATACGCAGCGCCGAATGCCTCGCCGGCGCCGGTAGCGCCAATTCCCCCGGTGATATACAATTTCCGGTCTACCACATCATCCCAGATATCATCAATGGCTGCCAGGTATTTGCGGTCGCCTGTTAAGGCGGCTACATCAGCCATACCGGTATACATATATGTGGCGCGCACTGCATGCCCTACGGCTTCATGCTGGTCGGTTACTTTTTTATGCGACTGGCTGTATTCCTGGCTGTACTGGGTACCCGGGCCGCGAACATCCAGGAAAAATTTGGCCAGGTCCAGGTAGGCTTTGTTACCGGTTACCCGGTAAAGACGGGTAAGCCCTGTTTCCACTATCTGGTGGCCAGGGAACTTTTCTTCCTTGCCCCAGCCGAAATCCCGCACCAGCAGATCCGCATTGCGGATAGCAATATTTAGCAGCGTTCTTTTCCCGGTAGCCTGGTAATGCGCCACGGCAGCCTCAAACAGGTGGCCGGAATTATACAGTTCATGGCTCAGGTCTTCTTCCTTTTCCCATCGCTTACTCCCTATCCACTGATGTGGCTTTGCCGCTTTTACGGTGCGGAAGGTGTAGAGATACCCGTCTTTTTCCTGCGCAGCGCCTATGATACTGATCAGTGTATCCAGGTATTTCTCCAGCCCCGGATTGGGCTGCATCTGCAGTCCGTAGGAAGCCCCTTCTATTATCTTATACAGGTCGGTATCATCAAAGGTATACTCTGTGAGCTTATCGCCCGGCAGCTTTCCTGCCGCCCGTAAAAAGTTGTCAATGCGACCGGTCTTTTTACACTGTTCCAGGGTATATGGAATTGTTACCGTGGCATTGGTCCTTATTTTCGGCGCCCAGAAATGATCGTTCACCCTCACCTGTGTAAAGGCCACCGGTTTGATCGGATAATCCTGCTTCAGCTGCGCCTGCACAGCAGAACCGGCCATCAGCATCCCGGCGCCTGCCAGCGCCGCTTTTCCCCAAAATGATCTCATACCTTTTTTCTTTATCATCTTCTAATATAACATTTTATAACTGTCTAAATAACAATTAATATCATACACGTGGCTAGCGTCTTCCGCCGGCAAATCCTCCGGCCGGCTCCTTCAACATCTCCTGTTAAAAAAGCCGGCCGGTCATCCAACACTTCCCTGTACACTTATAATTTCGTCACATTCGGTAATCTTATTGTGACTTCATAACTACCTTCAAACAATATCTGGAAACCAAACCGTGGGTTGGCGGACCAGGCTTTAGCCGGGGCTCCATCCATTTTGATAAACCACGCAGGGATCCGGTAATAGATCAGGTAATTCACATAGCCCGGGATCAGTTTCGCAGGATATGGCGCAATAGCATAATCCGTGATCAGCGCCGTATCTGTTACAATCACCGGGTTAAATTTTGCATATGAAGTAAAGGAAGGACGGTCGCCCCGCTTGATCACTTCCCCGTTCTTCGGGTTAAATAACTTACCATTCTTATCCATGATCTTTAACATCACCGTAGTACCGGTAGCGGATATACGTTTTAATTCCATGGTTCCTTTCGCCTCACCGGGGAAAGTATTGGTAACGGAATCATAACCGGGTATCACAGGTACCTCTGTCATACGGATGTACTCGGGATCTTCAATATGCAAACGGGCAATGTTCTTATACACCTTACTGCCGTTCACATTTGTGGCCTTCACATCAAATTCATACACCCCACTCGGAATATTGGCGGAAGGCGATTTAAACAGGAAACCTCCATTCACCGGGTTAAACTCAAAAGGCAGCTCCTGCAGGCTATCCTGCTTTGCGCGCAATAGTTTGATAGTGGTATCAGTATCGGGGTCAAAAGACATCTTATCTTTAAACACCCATACAGGATATTTGGTAGTAAATGCTTCCGGTAATTTTCCTCCTCCCACCGGCCGTACTTCCAGCATTTCAAATGTTATCGGTGGCGTGGAGCCATCAAATAAAATACCTGGATAACGGGCGGTAATCCCTTTGGGAATAAATATCTCAGGACTTTTATAGCGGATACCATCGCTCAGGAATCCTTCTTCCACTTTGGTGCACCCGGCAGTCATACCCAGCAATGCGGCGACTGCGAATAAGATATATTTCATGGTCATCTTATTTTTTAGTTTTCCCTGTAAATGTAAAATCCGAGGTTAGCGTTGGCTTCCAGTACATGTACTATCCCTGTAGCGGTACGTACTTCAGAGGTTTGCACATACGCGTAATAATCCGGTTCCTTATTCTCTGTGCCATCCGGAACATCTTCATCTGCCAGGCCAAATACACGCCGTATCTGTATCCTGTTGGTGGTAGAACGGATGCCACTTACATCGATGTAATATTTTTCCAGTAGCAGGAAGTAATTCCCCTCGTTGTTAATATTCGTAAAACTTTTCCTGGTATAACCCAGCGCGCTTTTGTCTATCACTCCCTTGAAAATATGCCGGCGCATAAAAAATTTGATGCTGTCGGTGGTCAGGCTATCCAATGTGAATTTGAGGTTCTCATTATTATATTTCCGTTGCAAAGCACGTGTCTGCTGGGCCAGGAAATTATTGACGCCGGAATTGGTAGGCGGGAAAAAAGTAATATTGCCATTGATCTCGTCTTTCATGCCTGCGCGGTCTATCAGCAGCACTACGGTATCCAGCGCTTTACTTTCTTTCAGGAAATCGTAGCTCGACATCTTCCTGATCCTTTCGCGGTCGGTGCCGCCCTGGTCAACGAGGTACTTATCTTTTTTACATGCCGCCAGGATCAGCAGTGATCCGAGCAACAGATGAATGATCTTCATGATAAATGATTTGGATGGAAACTAAATTTTACCTGCCCAGTATTTATTCTGCACCAGCAGCCTGTTATTATTGAACAATGCAGGATCCAGCGGCATAAGATAACCTTCCTGGTTATACCTGGCGGGCGTTAGCCAGGGAACTACGGACCGTTTCATTCTCACATCATCAAAATAAAGCTGCCCCTCCATAAACAGCTCCCGTGAACGCTCGGTCATGATCTCGTCCAGCAGGCTGTTATAGGTAAGCGGCGATTCGCTCACATACAGCGCTGAATCCATCTGCGGCAGGTTACGCGAACGGCGGAAGCTCCGCAGCTGCGCATAGGCTTCACCCAGTTGTCCTTTATACACAGCAATCTCCATACGGTTCAGCAATACATCTGCATAACGGATCAGGGAAACATTGTTATCAAGGTAAGGCTCCGCCTGCTGGTTAGGATTGTTATAAATGATGTTGCTGTATTTTGTAAAGATGGGCTGGGCGCCGTCTGCATCATAAAGAAAAATCCCTCTTCGTATATCCGTATTCGGTATAGTGTCTTCAGGATTGGGCCCTGTCTGAATAATCCGCGGATACAGGTTGTTCACAAAACTGTTGCCCAGCAGCAGGTCGCTCCAGCTTGTTTTTGCCAGCACCGGTATTCTCAGGAACTTAATGGGCATCAGGTTATTGGACCCTTCGTTATACGCGTAACGGGTATACAGCTCAAAAAGATTTTCGCGGGTGTTGCCTATAAATGCCTTTGCATACTGGATGCTGTCTATCTTCCCGGCAGGCGCAGACAGGCCATACAAGCCACTGCTTACAATGCTTTCCACCAGGGCAGATGCTTTGGCCACGTCCGCCATATCAGGCGTAGCTTCAAAGGCAGGCTTTTTGATCACACAGGCGCGCCACAGGTATACCTGCGATTGCAACGCCATTACTACCGCTTTATTAGGCACAGTGCCCCTGCTGGCATCTACTTCGTAGGTCATCTCCAGGCAATTGGCGGCAGAATCAAGATCGTTCAGGATCTGCTGCACTACTATATTCTTATCTGTGCGGGCCAGTGGTTTGTTGGCTATAGGGTCCGGGTCTGGTGTAAGTACCAGCGGCACATCCCCGAATGTACGGAGCAGCTGGAAGTACACATAAGAGCGGATAAAAAGGGTTTGCCCTGCAATATTCTTCCGTCCTTTTTCCGGGTCGTCCAGGAAGGTATTGTCCGGTACCAGCGGCAGCTTTTCCAGTATAAGGTTGGTTTGCAGGATGGTGCTGTAAAACCTCGACCAGTTGCGGAATACATCCAGGTAGTTCATTTCAAACTTGCCCACCTGTATGTTCCAGTCGGAATTAGAAAAATAAGGCGCACCGCGGATAATGATAAACTGATCGCCCAGCGTCATATCGCCCAGGTTATGCAGGTAATCCTGCTCCAGCATATTGGAGCGCAGCGAAGCATAAGCGCCGGCCAATGCTTTCTTCATATCGTTCTCCGACTTCCAGAATTTCTCCTCGTAAGTAGTATCCTTTGGCTCCTGGTTCAGCATCTTCTTACATCCTGATAAAAATGCCGCCGCTATGATGATGATAATTAAAGTCCGTTTCATAAAAAGTGTTTAGCTGTTTTAAAATCCTACATCAATGCCCAATGTATACTTATGCGGGCTCGGATAGCCTACACCGTTATACTCGCCATAAGGGTTCACATTCTCTGCGTCAGGCAATCTTTTGGAGGCCTGGAAGATGTATACATTGTCCATCAGCCCATAGAACCGCAAACGGCTCAGGTGAAGCGGCTTCAGTGCTTTCTCCCGGAGCATATAACCAAATGAAATATTCTTAATCCGGAAATAATCTCCTTTCTCCAGGAAGAAGGTCTGATCTGCACGGTAGTAGTAGCGGTAGGTACCAATATCCATTCTCGCATACTGGGCCTTATCGCCCGGCTTGCGCCAGATGTTCATGGACGAAAGATCAGACACGGCATACTTGGAAAATTCATCCCCTGCCCCATCCCAGCCATACCGGCCATAGGTATCGGATTCATACAGGTTCAGCACATCCCTTTTAAACGTAAACGTGCAAAGGAACCCGAAGGTGAAGTTCTTCCAGTAAAAGTTTTGCGTAATACCACCTGTAAGGAAAGGATTAGGGTTGCCATAAGGGATCTTATCCCCGGTGATGCCCCCGTTAAAAGCGTCTATGATGCCATCGCCATCCAGATCGGCAAAAATAAATTCACCTGCCCGGAAAGGGTTGTTGGCGCCGGGATCATTCACTGCGCCCACCTGGAATTTTTTACCTGTGTATTTATCTGTAGGCACATCATCGTCGGTGCTATATACGCCCAGTGTTTTCAGCAGGTAAAAAGTATTCACTGCTTTTCCGCGGGTAAGAATATGCGTGGTATTAAAGAGATTACCAAAAGTAAGATCTCTATTATTGTTAGGCATACTAACTACTATATTCTTGTTCATGCTTACATTCCAGAGTATTTCCCAACGCAGCGCGCTTTTCTCCGGCATTACATTCCTGAACTGGAAGTTGATATCAATCCCGGAATTGCGTAACTGTGCACCGTTGGTTTTGGCGGTAGCAATACCGGTAGTACTTTGCAGGTTCATGTCTATTAAACCGGCTTTACTGTTTTTTACATACACGTCGGCACTGAAGTAATATTTACCGTTCATCAGCTCTGCTTCTATACCACCGTTCCAGCTGGCGGTTTTCTCCCAGCTGATGTCTTTCTGCGCTACGCCTCCGGAACCAAATTGCGGGGTAATGGTAACGGCGCCGTTATAGGTATTCGGGTTCAGGCCACTGCCGTTGTAACCGGCGCCGCCAATGTTATAAAGACTGTACTGCAGGTAATAATCGCCTGGCAGGTTACCCAACATACCATAACTACCCCGTAGTTTCAGCATGGAGAGCCAGCTGGCATAACGCCGCATGAAAGGCTCGTTGCTGATCATCCAGCCGGCGGAGATAGCAGGGAAATAACCCCATTTATTATCGGGGCCAAAGCTGGATGCTGCGTCTCCACGGAGAGAGGCAGAGAAGAGGTAAGTGCTTTTATAATCGTAGTTCACCCGTGAAAACAGGGAGAGGATACCAAAGGCGGAGTAGGCGGAACTACCATACAGGTAAGGCCCCTGCGGGAAGCCGCTTACCACCTGTATCTGGTCGCTGGCGCCGCGGAAGCCCTGCGCATAGGTATTCTGGTAGGTGCTGTACTGCACTTCCTGTCCTACAATGGCGTTGATAGTATGTTCCTTTTCTTTTCCAAATACAGCGTTCCAGTTCAGGTCGTTGGAAGTAGTATAGCTTTGTTGCAAGCCGCTGGTGGAGAACGAAGAATTACCGAGGTCGGCATTCAGCTCACTGGGCACTGATACATCGCGTCGGCTCATCACCATTGACACAGAGTTACGGGAGCGGAAAGATAACTGGCTGGATAACCGCAGCTGCAGGGAGATATCGCCGTTCACCTGGTTATCCACGTTAATGTCCATATTGTTGGAATACCGCCCCAGCACACGTTGCAGGCTGTTCTCATCAGGTGCAAACAACGACGACGGCATGCTTTGTCCTACTGCGCCGAACAGGTCGGCGCTACCGGAGCCCCGTCCTCTTTCCATACGGGCCAGCCTGATATTGGGCACTACTTCCAGCGCACCGTTTTTGGTACGTATCGAAGAAGAATAGTTGAGCGTATAACGTTTAAACCCGGAGGCTTTTACAATACCATCTTCCATATACAGGCCGGCCGACAAGCGGTAGGTGTTATACTCCGTACCCCCGTATACGTTAAAGTCTACATTCCTGATCATTCCCTTGCGGTAAAACAGGCGTTGCCAGTCGGTAGCCTTATCCAGGTCGGGGTTCAGGCTATCCGTCATAATAAGGTTCTTATGTGTAAGCCGGTCGTAGTTCCCTTCAAAGGCATCATCGTACAGGCGGATCTTCTCGCGGCGCTCTGCTGCCCCCACCAATACCTGGCGGAGCTTAGGGATCTCCGTTAAACCGCCATATGCCGAAAGGCTGAAGCGTGGTGCACCGGTGCGGGCCCTTTTTGTTTTGATGATGATCACCCCGTTGGCGCCACGGGAGCCGTATACAGCGGCTGCTGCAGCGTCTTTCAATACATCCACCGATTCAATTTCATTGGGGTTCAAACCGGCAATGTTGTTGGTGCCGGTACCAATGTCCGGCCCTGCCATATCATCATTGAACTGCGGCACATCATCAATTACATACAGTGGCTTGTTCAGTATTTTATACTGATTGTTTTGGTAAGATGTGCTGATGGCGGTGTTACCTCTTACAGAGATAGTAGGCGCAGCGCCGGGCTCACCGGTGAAGTTCTGCACATTCACGCCTGACATACGTCCCTGCAGGAGTTGTTCAAAACTACCGGCGGGAATGTTTTCAATGTCTTTCCCTTTAATGCTGGAAACGGCCGCAGTGGCCTTACGCCGGCTTACTGCCTGGTAGCCGATCACCACTACATCGCCCAGCGCGCCGCTTTGTGCTGTAAGCACAACATTCAGGTGGGTACGGCCTTTCAGTTTCTGTTCCTGTTTAAGATAGCCAATAAAACTGATCTCTAATGTTGCATCGGGAGGCGCCGCCAGGGAAAATTCCCCTTTATCATCCGTGACTACCCCCTGGGAGTTCCCTTTGATCTTGACCGAGGCGCCGGGAAGTGGCCCGCTTCTTTCATCTGTAATTTTGCCGGTCACTTTTACGTTCTGGGCAACAGATGGTAAGACCGCCAATAAGGCGATAAAGGCCATGACAATTTTCTGCATGGGATTAGGTTTAAGCAGTGTTGAAAAATTCTGGTTGATATACGTTGTTACAGGTCCGCACACCGTGCGCTGACTCAATACTAGATTTTATTCCGGTTGATTTATTTTAATTGTATTGTTGACAATTGTTATCACAAAGCTATCTAAAACGGCCGGATATTACTTCCCGGAAATTAACAGATAGGTTGCTGATTTTAACAGGTAGAAAAAGAAAAAGGGCGTTGCTTTTTATAATAGCAACGCCCCTGGAAACTATAACTTATAAAAGCGCCAGCTGGAGGTGAAATCCTTTGGCACCGGCTTGTTCAACAGAATGGCCCGGAGCATTTCTATGGGCATCATATTCTCTCTGAGCACTGCATCATGATATTGCTTAAAAGACATTTTGCCGCTGTCTACCAGCTCCTTCTTCAGGGCTTCAAACTGTAATCCGCCAATCATATAGGCAATCTGGTACAGGGGACTATACCCTCCAACAAAAGAGCGGCGCACCTCTCCTTCCGCATTGGCCCGTTCGTGCCCTACGCGGTCTACCAGGAAATCGATGCATTGCTGCGGGGTCCATTTACCGGTATGATAATTAATAGAGAAGATAATACGCGCGCAGCGGTGCTTGCGCCAGAACAACATACCTATACGGTCTTCCGGCGATTTGGCAAATCCCTGGTCCCACAACAACCGCTCCCAGTACAATGCCCATCCTTCGATCCAGAACGGGGTTTCAAAATGCCGGTATGTTTTATAACGGTTCTGCATAAACTCCTGTAAGGCGTGACCAGCCAGCAGTTCGTGATGTACGGTGGCCCGGGAGAAATGCGGGTTATTGCCACGCATGCTCATCAATTTGTCTTCATGGCTCATGCTGCTAACGGGATAGGATACACTAAATTCCTCCCCGCCGGT
>NZ_DATCRD010000267.1:0-62976 GCF_036569185.1 Chitinophaga sp. | reverse complement strand
CCGTTATACACCGCCATATCGGCAAATACCGGAGCGCCCGTGTTAAAGCGGTTGATCATTTTCCCCGTGTTAAGATCTATTACATATACATATCCGTCTAACGCGGCGGCAATAAGGCGGTTGCCGGCCAGTAAAGGGGTAGATTCGATAGTGGCGGAAGAAGGGGAGGAATATGGCGCCGAATAAAACAGGGCTTCGCCGGGAACAAAGCGCCATTGTTCTTTTTTGTTTTTTTTATCGAAGGCAATCATTCCGCCGGCAGCAGTGCATATGATGATGTAGTTGCCTGTTACCAGTGGCGCCGTCATGGTTTTGAGCTCTTCTGTAACCGGGATGCTGTCTGTTGTTTTGCCGGTTGCGGGGTCCAGGATGTGGAGTTTATTGATACCGTGCACATACAGCAGGTTATCGAAGAAAGCGGGAGTGCCGCTGCGGAAGCGGATGCCTTCATCGGCGCGTTTCCACAGCAGTTTCCCGGTGGCGGCGTTGTGGGCAAACAGGTGGTTCCAGTTGGAAGAAGTGATCAGCCGGCCGTTGTGAATAGCCATGGCAGCGGGTGTGCCCTCACCGCCGGTCCAGTCGTGGTTGGTCCATTTTACCTGGCCGGTATTAATATCCAGGGCCTGGAGGTAGTTACCTGCGCCGGTGTAGTAAGTGTTGTCATAAATGGCGCCACCTGAATTATAGGCTGGCAGGTTTTTATGATCGCCGGTATGTTGCCAGCACAACCGCCCGGTGGCGGCATCGAGGGCGTAGGTAACGCCTTCTGCATCGGTAGCCAGCAACAGGCCATTGTGGTAGCTGATGCTGTGTTTAACAGAATTACCGGTGGGGAATTGCCATAGTTGTTTGCCGGTTTGTGCATCCAGCGCAGTGATGCTGCTATGGTGATTGCCTTCATCGTCGATGGTGCCAATAAATACTTTGCCGGCTGCGCATATGGGAGATGATTTCCAGATATTGCCTCCCAGGTTGGCGGTCCATCGTAAATGCAACGATCCTGCGGTGGTAATGCCGGTAGTGCCGGTGCGCTGTATGTTCTGCAGCACTTCAGGCCAGTCGGCGGATGGCTTGTTGATTTTTACGGGCGTATTTTTTGTCAGTGTGAATGTATCCCTGCGGAAAAGCACTCTGCCGGTACCTAATGTGGCTTCTAACGTGGCCGTATATACGCCGTTTATCCATGCCGCGGGGATGGCAGTGGTGGCATACCAGTTCCAGTCGCTGCGAGGTTGCAGTGGCAGCTGCTTAACGAGGTTTCCTTTTTTATTGAATAAGCTGAACAGCACTTTGTTTACCGTTGAGGCGGTATGATAAGTATTTACACTGATCACCATTTTGTCTCCATCGAACGCAACGCCTGAAGCAGTGGGGGAAACGGATACCAGTTGATCGTGCACATAGGTATAACGCCGTTGTACAAACGAAATACCGTTTTTATCTACACCTATCACATCAAAATTAGAAGCGGAATTATCGATACCGCCATCTGGTGGCGGAGCTGCGCAGATGGAGCGGATGCCGCTGTTGCCATGTGTGCGGGCAAAGTTGATATGCCAGTGGCCATAGATCCAGGCTTTGAGGTGATGCTCATTGAGGTTAAGGCTATCGTTTTTTGAACGGATGGTAAAGAGCGTATCGTAGGTAAGCAGGTCGTGGTTGAACACGATCACAGGCTTTTCAGGAGAGGTGTTGGCCAAATCATTTTTCAGCCATTGCACTACATCGTCTATGGTGTAAGACGGCTGGTAATCGCCGTAGCGCATAGGCGTTACAATAAAGTGTGCGGGGCCGGCGTCAAAGGAATAGAACACCGGGCCAAACAGCGATTCATACAACGCTTCACCGTAGGGGCCTTTTACCAGGTCGTGGTTGCCGATACAGTAATACACGGGCAGGCCCATGGTACGGGTATTGATGTATTGTGCGTGGAAGGCCATTCCTTTTTCATAGCAGATGTCGCCGGTATGAATCATGAAGTCGGCGTTTTCGTTGCGGGCGTATTCTTTGGCATCGGTGATCCAGTTGTTGAACTGGTAGGTTTCCGTATCAGCCAGCCGTACAAATTTTGCAGCGGTGCTACTGGCTTTAGCTACCGGCTGAACGCCGAAGTTATAAGCAGGTAATGTGCTGTCGGCATGAATATAAAATGACCGGGTATACCGGTATCCTGCCGGGGTGGTCATAAATATAAACTTTGTTCTGGCATGGCCGGGGAGCCGGTAGTTACCATTGGCATCGGTGATGGTTACGTGCAGGCCGTCGGATACGCGTACGCCGGCAAGCCCTTTTTCCTGATTATTGAACTGCCCATCGGCATTCGTATCTGTAAAAACCCGTCCTGTGAAACCCTGTGCCATTGCTGTTTGCAGGCTACAGGCAACAAGAAGGGTGAAGCATAATTTCTTCATGAATGGATTTATTTGATAAGCATGATTGCGGTATAAATGAGATTACCATGATTCCTGTTTTGCAGGATGCGCTGCAAAAACAGGGTCATGGTAATCCTGTTCATCACTATTACCCGGTTTTACCAGCCGAATATCTGGCGAAGTTTATCGTTCAACACCGTTTGTTGTTTTGGAATAGGACGATAGTAGTATTGCGGATCTTTAAAAGTGCGGCCGGCGCGGTCGGCAGTGAATTTAATATGACCGTTGGCGCCGTTTTCGAGATAGAAATTATTCTCCCCGGTTTTATCGATAAGATAGAAACGCGACAACTTTGCTCTCACATCGGCGGGCAGCCCGGCAATGGAAGAGGTGTCTGTAGGATTGGGCAGAATGGCGATATCGGCAACATTATCTCCCGTCATATCAATGCCACCCAGCGCCGGAACATACATGCCCTGTGGCGCATCCTGCAAACGGGCGCCTGCTCTCCAGCGGTTAACATCTTTGAGACGTAATCCTTCACAAGCCAGCTCCACTCTTCTTTCGCGGCGTATTTCCAGCAGTACGCCTTTATTGGCGCCGTTTACCGTGTAAGCTGCATTCAGCACGGGATCTACATTTCCATTGGCATTAGCCAGGTTGAGATCCGGCATCTGTACCCTGCGGCGGAGCAAATTAACGGAGATATCCAGGTCGCCCTGTGTGAGCGTTCCCAGTTCTGCTTTGGCTTCCGCGAAGGTGAGCAGTATTTCCGCATAGCGGTATACAGGCAGGGCGGTGTAATTGAGGCCCCATCCCTGGCGTTGTTTGGGATCACGGGGATAGAACTTCAGCTGGTCGTAAGCGCCGAGGTTAGGCTTTGCGATATAGAGGTTATTATCCTGGGTGGTAGAGAAACCGGGATAAGCTACGGTTTCGGCTAAACGTGGATCACGGTTTTTAAAAGTAGCAGTGAAGCCAATTTTATCATAACCGGGTTGTGAAGTGAACGGTGTGCCGTCTTTCATCAGGTAATTGTATACAAGGCTCTGGCTGAGCGACCAGGTCCAGCCGAGCACAGTATGAGTGTTGTTGCCTTTACCAAGACTTTGTGGATAGTCTCTCCACTGGATGATTTCCTTGTTGCCATTTAATGAAAGACTGCAAAACAAAGCGCGGTAATCTTCTCCGCTTTTCCCGGTGTTATAGATAACATAGCGGCCGCTGTTCATTACTTCCTGTGCGGCTGCTACGGCTTTTTGCAGGAAAGCATCTGCGGTGGCGGCGAGCTTTACTTCATCGTGGTATTTTCTGAATGTTCCTTCAAAGAGGCAAAAGCGTGACAGCAGGGCCAGGGCAGCGTATTTATTTACGCGGGTGCCGTTGTCTTTATCATCTACCTTAATATTATTCACAGCAAACTGCAGGTCGGCAAGCACAGAATCGGCCACTGCAGCCCGCGGATCACGGCCTTTGTAGAGGTCTGGATCTACGTCTGTTAACGCGTGACCGTACCAGGGTACATCGGAATAAGTAGCTATCTTCTCAAAATAAAATCTTGCACGGAAATAACGGGCAATGCCGATGTAGTGGTTAATATCGGCGACGTCGCCTTTTGCTTTGCCGGCGTTATCGAGCAGGAAGTTAATGTTGCGCAATACGTTCCAGTCGTCCCATCCACCAACGGTTGTAGGATCCAGGGTGTTGTGCACCAGTTTATCCATTTCGCTGCCGGTGTTACCGGAAACGTTGTCGGAATTGTTATCGTCGTAGGGCGCTGAAAGATTATCATCATACAGGCCGTTGATATAAGTGTTCAGGTCCTGTGGCGAATTGAAGTAAGCGTCAGGGGATATTTCTGTTTGCGGGTTGCGTTGCAGGAAATCCTTTTTACAGGATGCCGCTGCACAGCCCAGTATGATGAGTGATAAATAAAGCCTTTTCTTTTTCATGTTCCGTAGTTTGAATAAATTAAAAGTTCAGGTTTAAACCGAACGAGTATGTTTTCTGGTATGGATACACAGAACCGTCCAGTCCTTCCGGATCGATATTCGCTTTCAGGTGGGAGATGGTAAAGATGTTTTCTGCGCTGAAGTAAATGCGGAAACGGTTTATCTTATACTTCTCTGTGATGGACTTAGGAAGGGTATACCCGATGGAAACGTTTTTCAGGCGGGTATATGCGGCGTTCTGCAGGTATCTTGTTTGTGGCGCGCCCAGTTCGCTGGCATCTTCCGCGATGTATGATTTCAGGCGGGGAAAATAGCCGTTGGGTGTTTCCGGCGTCCAGCGGTCGAGGTTATGCACCTGTACGTTTGTCCACGGTTGCGCATATACGCCCCAGAAGTAGTGGTTGCCTGGATTGGGGTACCAGTCTCTTTTCCCGATGCCCTGGATCAGCGCGCGGAAATCAAATCCTTTGTAGGAGGCGGTGAGGTCGATGCTGTAAGGGAAGCGCGGCGAATTGTTACCGATGATCTTCCGGTCGCCGGGATTGCTGACGGTGTTATCGCCATAGTCCACGGAACCATCGCCGTTGAGATCTTTAAATTTCAGATCGCCTACATAGAACTGGTATTGCTGATCGTCGGAACCTACTTTAGATTGGTTGGCATGTGATTTCAGTTCATCTTCATTCTGGAAAAATCCTTCTGTTACGAGGCCCCAGATATCACCTATTTCCTGTCCGTTGTAGTAGTTGCGGTTTTCCAGCGAACCGGCATCGTAGTTGGCGAGGGTACCGGTGGGATTGGTGTAGCGGGTAATAAAGGAGCGGCTGTCGGCCACCAATAATTTCACGCCATATCCGAAATCGTTGTTACCGATCTTAAACTGATCGCGCCAGTAGAGGGTCATTTCCCAGCCGCGTGTTTTCAGGTCGGCAGAATTGGTTCTTGGTGATGGGGCGCCGTATACGCTGGGCAGTTCCTGGCTTTTGGCGAACATGCCGTTGGTGTAGCGGGTGTAGCGGTCGTAGCTGAAGAATAATCTTTCTTTGAGCATGCTGAAGTCGATACCGCCGTTCACGGTTTTCACCGATTGCCAGGTATAGGTGGAAGTCACGGGTGTAGGTGCGAATACGCCGATGGGCAGTTGCCCGTTCAGCACAGAGCTGATGTTACCGGCGGTCATGAGGGGCATGTAGCCATAGGCTTTCCATTGCTGATCGCCCAGGGAACCGTAGGAGCCGCGGAGTTTCAGCAGGTCCACGCCTCTGACGCTGCTGAAGAATTTTTCTTTGGAGATCACCCATGCTGCGGAGGCAGAGGGGAAGAAGCCCCAGCGGTTATCGGCGCGGAAGCGTGAGGAGCCGTCGTTACGGCCGTTAACTTCCACGATGTATTTATCATCGAAGGTATAATTCAGGCGATAGAAGATGCCTCTTACTGCCCAGTCTTCAATGGTTTGCTTTTCCGTGATATTGCCGGTAGCCAGCTGTGGTGTGGGGTATTGTGTGCTGATGAGCCCCTGCCGGCTTACATTGAACATATTGGTGTAATGATATTCCTGGTTGAACCCGGCGAGTGCGCCTACTGCGTGTTTTTTATTGAATGTTTTATGGAAGTCGGTATAAACGTTATATACATTATACTTCACCTCATAGGTATTGTTGGTGGCAGACGACTGGTTGCCGTTGGTATACTGGGTAGGCTGATCCGGCCCGGTGCTGTAGGGAACGGGTACGGTATAAGCGTTGCCTACATCATTTCCACGGCGGAAGGTGGCATCTCCCTTTAAGGTCCATACATTTTTAACGAGGTTTACTTCGGCGTTGAGCGTGGTCATGAATTCGCTCCAGGTATCTGCCGAGCGGCCACCGCTTTGCAGGTTGCCGAGTAATGCTGCACCGTCTGAAGTCCAGGTCCCGTCCGGGTTGCGGGGTACCGATAAAGAAGGGGTGCGGTTGGCATTATGAAAGAATAAATAATCGGTGGTACTGGCCGGCTGTGAATAAGTGGTATTGGTGTACATGGTGTTGCTACCAATTTTCACGCGGTCGTTGATGGTATAGGTGGCCTTTGCACGCATGTTGTAGCGTGTGTACTGGTCCGGGTTATAGCGGAGCATACCATCCTGTTTGTAATAATCCCCGGAGAAGTAGTAGTTCAGTTTTTCATCGCCGCGGGAGATGCTGAAATTGGCATTATAGGCGGGCGCTGTTTTCTGGTACACTTCATGGAGCCAGTCGGTGGATCCGTAATAGGCGTATTTTGTTTTATCCGTAGGGCTTACGATCACTTTTGGCAAAGAGGGATCCTGGGCCAGTTTTTCTGCATAGGCCCTGTCGGCGGCGGGGTACAGATCATACAGGGGAGTTGCCGCATCATGTTTGTACTGCATGGTGGTAAGCGGGTCTGTAATGATTTTGGGTACCAGTCCTAATGTGCGCACGGCATAGTTGGCGTTGGCAGTCATGAGGAGGCGGCCGTCTTTGCCTGATTTGGTGGTGATAAGCACAACGCCGAAGGCGGCGCGTGCGCCATAAATAGCGGCGGCAGCGGCGTCTTTCAGGGTGGTTACGCTTTCCACATCGGCTGGGTTGAGGCGGGATACTTCGTCGCTGGTAAAGGGGATATTATCTACCAGGATGAATGGGTCGCCACCGTTGATGGAGGTTATACCGCGCAGGTTGAATTTGGGTGCGGAAGATACGCGGCCATTATTGTTGGTGATATTCAGGTTTGGCAATAATCCCTGCAGGCCGTTACCGATGTTGGCAATGGGGCGGCTTTCCAGTTCTTTACCGGAAATAGCGTCTACGGCGCCGCTCAGGTTAGCTCTTTTCTGTTTGCCGTAACCTACTACCACCACTTCATTCAGGCCGCTGGAATTGGCTTTCAGGGCGATGTTAAAAACAGCGCCTTCGCGTGCCTTCATCTGCTGGGCTTCATAGCCCACATAGGAGAACTCGATGGTGGCGGTTTCGGGCACTGCCAGGGTAAAGCGGCCATCGTTATCTGTTTTAGCGCCCTGTGTGGTACCTTTTACGAGCACTGTAACGCCTATCAGCGGGTTGCCTGCTTCATCGGTCACCCTTCCTTTTATGTGAACATCCTGTACGGTTTCGCCTGCTTCCAGGATCACTACCAGGTTATCTTTCATGATCTTATATCCCAGCGAGGTGCCGGCCAGCGCTTTGTCAAGCACCTCTGCTACGGGAGCGTCTTTCATGGAGATGGAGATCTTCCTGTCGGGGATGCTGGCGTTTTTGTACAGGAAAGTGTAATCACTTTTCTGTCCTATGACATTCAGCAGCTTACCAATGTTAATATTGTGATAATTAACACTGATCCGTTCCTGGGAAAACCCATGTGCGCTTAGTTGCAGGAACCCGGCGCAAAGCAATACGGAGGTTAGTTTCATACGCAATAATAGTTTCCTCATATTCCGCTGGGGAATATGGGAAGGCCACCAATAGCTTTTTTTCATAAATTTGTTTCGTTAGGTTAAATAATCAGCCGTTACCAGATCGTAAGGAAATCGGTTTACATTGTTTAGCCAGCATTTCAGAAAGGGGAATGTTGCTGCATTTCCCTTTTTTTATTTGCTGTCTGCCATAAAAAAAATAGTGGATTAGCCAACCACAGATGATGTTTGGATGTTATGTTTTACCATATGTAAATGATATTTTCTTTCGTGTTCACTTCATAATGAAAGCCCGACATCAGTTGTAATGCCTGCAATACATCTTCAATACTTTGTTTCCGGAATGCGCCTGTGAATACTTCCTGTTTGTATTTATCGTTTTTAAAACGCAGGGTTACGTTGAACCAGCGCTCCAGGTCGTGCGACAATTCTTCAAATGTTACATTGTCAAAGTCGAAGCGGTCGTTTACCCAGGCGGTGGCCGGTTTGGCTGCTGCGGAATCGTTGCCGGTAATGGTCATTGTTTTTACCGGCGTAATGCTGAAGTTGGTTTTTCTGTTTACAGGTGTTTGTATATTTTCTTTTGTGCCGATGATTAATTTTTGTTCAGGTTGCAGCTGTACGGTTTTCCTCTCCCCGGTATGATCGTTACCCGGGAAATCCACCTCCACTTTTCCGCTGAGCAACGTTGTTTCCACGGTGGCGTCTTCTGTATAGGCTTTCACATTGAATATAGTGCCCAGTACGCGGATATTTATTTCGCCTGACCGGATGATGAACGGATGCGCGGGGTCATGTTTTACATCGAAATAGGCTTCGCCGGTAAGACTCACCTCCCGTTCCCCATTCAAAAAGCGGGTGGCATCATATTGCAGGCGGCTGCAGGCGTTGAGTATTACGCTGGTGCCATCCGGCAATACCACGCTTGTTTTGGAACCTGTTTTGGTAACTACTTCATTGCGGAAAGCCTGTTTGCGCGGCATGGCCGGCCACAGGGTGTAGGCGGTGATAAGGATGGCAACACCGGCGGCAATACTGCTGATCATCCGCCAGGGAATCAGCCGTTTGGCGGGAGGAAGCTCCTGTTCCTGTTGCAGGAACAGGTTCATACGATCCATGCCTTCACTGGCCAGTTGTTCTTCTTCCGCCGGAGAAAACCCGTTGGCACTGTTCACGGAACTGATATCACCGATAATAGTAAAAGCATATTGCAGTTCCGGAAACTGCATCAACAGCATTTCCAGCTCTTTCAATTCCTCTGTGGTGGCCTCTCCGGATATTTTCCTGGCCATTAATATATTTACCCGGTTACGCTCAATCATTTATTTTTTGCCCGTGTTATACCAGAAGGACGAAAAGAAAATAAAAAACCCCCAAAGCAGTGAAAAGAATTTTTTGCTTGCAGCAACCAGTGCAGATACTATCATTTCATGTAAAAAAAATACCAACGCTAAAAATAAATGGCGGGATAATTTATTTTGTTAACTTTAGCGTAATCTGCGTTATATATTATTGCAACCAATATCAGTGGCTTAAAAAGGGATGGATCAGTGTACAATCAATGAATTATTCAGGAACATCACGGTGAACAATGACCAGGCGGCCTTTAAAGCTTTCTATCATCATTTCTTCATCAAACTGTTGCGTTTTTCCTTTTCGCTTACCCGTACCAAAGAGGTAGCAGAAGAAATTACGAACGATGTTTTTATGCATTGCTGGCAAAAAAGGCAATCACTGACGGACATAAAAAATCCGCAGGTATACCTGTTTGTGGTAGCGAAGAATAAAGCGATTGATTATATGAGGAAACAGGCCAGTTCCAGGAAGGTAGTTTTTGCGGAAGAAGATAAACTGGAAATCGCCTTTGAAAGCGATCCCGAGCAGCTGATGATTTCTGCGGAAATGATCCGGAAAATGGAGTATACCATTGAACAGCTTCCTCCCAAATGCAAAATGGTATACATCCTTGTAAAGCAATACGACCTTCGTTATAAAGAGGTAGCCACCATTTTAAACCTCTCGGTTAAAACGGTGGAAAACCAGCTGGCTATTGCTATGAAGCGCCTTACGGCCGCCGTGAATTTTACGTTGGAGAAAGCATGATCAGGGTATTACTTTCATCTTCTTAAAATTTTCAAAGATTTCCAGGAACATTGTTTCCGTATCTACAAACTCCCTGAAACCTGCACGGCGGGCTTTACTGCCATCGGCAAAAAAATCATAGTCCCACGAAAAAACAAAGTCGCCGAATTTCCACGATGATACCTCCGCATAACTGTATTGCAGCCCGTATTTTTCCATCATGGCATTCCACAGCGGTTCTTTATCTGCCATTACAATGTCCAGCTGCATAGGCAGGGGCGCGTCTGTTTCCATACCGAAATACGCCGCTATGCGTGGCCAGAGATCCGACCAGCGAAATAGGTCGCCGTTGTTGATATTAAAGGCTTCATTGGCGCCGGCGGGGCTTTCCGCCGCCCATACCGTTGCCTTAGCCAGCAAACCGGCATCGGTCATTTCCATGAGCTTATCATAAGCGCCGGGTTTCCCTGGAAAGCGGAGTGGTAGTCCCAGCTCCTTTGAAATAGCAGCATATACGGCAATCACCATCGCCAGGTTCATGGGGTTGCCCAATGCAAAGCCGCCTACTACCGATGGCCTGATGGCGGACCAGGACCAGGGCTTACCCTGTTGATACGCTTCCAGGAAACGCTGTTGCTCCATATTGAATTCCGGCGGCATAAAGCGGCCGGCGTCTGTTTCCCGCGCGGGTGTTTTAAATGGGCCCAGATGAGCGCCATATACTTTATATCCCTGCATAAGACTGATGTGTTGCAGGTTGGCGGCAACGGGCGCTACTACTTCCACCACATTGCGGAGCATGGTCATATTGGGCGCCACCAGTTCCGCCCAGCTGCCACGGTCCTGGTAGGCGGCGTAAAATATATGCGTTACCGTGGTAAGCCCGCCGAGCTGCTGCTCACTGTTTTCCCGGCTCAGGAGGTCTACTGCAATGTGTTTTACCTTTACACTGTTTGTACCGCCTCTCCTGGATAACCCGATGATCTCCCAGTTGTTTTGCGTGAGCAGGTAGTCGATAAGGTTGCGTCCTATTACGCCCTGTGCGCCTGCTACCAGGGCTACTTTCTTATTATTATGCTGTTCCATCACTGTGTTGTATTTTTAACAGCACAAAGATCAGTCCCCGTTGTTTGCTGTTACTTGTATATCTGCGGGGTTCATTGGTATATTTTAAAGAATGAAGAGATATATACAACACGAATACCTGAAAGTATCGCACTTTACCAGCAGTGAGTGGGAACATCCTGTGCATAATCACAATCATTTTGAGCTGATCTTCATTCATAAGGGCAGCGGTACGCATTGTATTTCGGGGATGAATATCCCGTATAAAGGTCCCTGTTTGTTTTTACTGGCGCCCTGCGATGCGCATCATTTTGACATCAAGGAGCCTACTACATTTACCTTCATCAAATTCACCAATGTATACCTGCACGGCAGTGGTAATATACGGTTGCAGCAAAGCTGGAACCAGGAGCTGGACCAGTTGCTGCTGCAGGCCAGGCAGAAAAAAATGATCACGGAAAATATTCACCGCATGGAGCCGCTGATCCGGTTGGTAGCGGCGGAGTGGAAGGAGAGCAGCGATACTGTTTTCTTTTTGGTGCAGGCATTGTTTACCATGATCAGGCAGGTAACGGAGCATGAGCTGCCGGAGCAGGGCCCTAAAAACGGCGCGAGGGTAACGCATATCCTGAACTATATCCATGAGCATATTCACCAGGCCGGCGATATACAGGTGGAGCAGCTGGCGGAGCTTTTCGGGTTTTCCAGGCATTACCTGGGGGCTTTTTTCAAAGAGCAAACCGGGAGCACGCTGCGGGATTATGTGAACCAGTACAAATTGCAGCTGCTGGAAAACAGGTTACAGTACAGTGTTTTTTCTTTAAAGGAAATCAGTCATGAACTGGGATTTAATGACCAGAGTCATTTGAATAAATTTTTCAGGAGATATCATTCTATCAGTCCATCCGCATACCGCGAACAGGTACAGGCCGGCAGGTGATTTCAATTTCATCACTATTGAAAAAGGGGGTATATTCGGGTTTGCACATACATAACCTATAGAACTGTCAATTATGGAACATCTGCTTACCGTTGACTCGCTGATAAGCCTGTTAACGCTAACTACCCTGGAAATTGTGTTAGGGATCGACAACATCGTGTTTATTTCTATCCTGGCCGGGAAACTGCCGGAAAACCAACAAAAGAAGGCCCGTCGCCTCGGGCTTGGGCTGGCTATGTTTGTGCGCATTTTACTGCTGTTGTCTATCAGCTGGATCATGTCGCTCACGAAAACGCTTTTCAACATAGGGGAATGGATAGGTGTGCACAACGCAGAGTGGCTGGAGAAGCTGGCTATTTCCGGCCGCGACCTGATCTTATTACTGGGAGGTTTATTCCTTATTTATAAAAGTACTGCAGAGATCCATGAAAAACTGGAGGGTGGCGAACATGCTACGACAAATGCCAAACGGATGAAATTCGGGCAGGTAATTGTACAGATCCTCCTGCTGGATATCGTGTTTTCACTGGATTCTGTGATCACGGCCGTAGGTATGGCAGATCATGTGGAGATCATGATCATTGCTGTGGTGCTGGCGGTGGGTGTGATGTTGCTGGCATCAGAATCTATCAGCCGTTTTGTAAACAGCCATCCTACCGTGAAAATGCTGGCGCTGTCGTTCCTGCTGCTGATAGGCGTTTCGCTGTTAGCCGAAAGCTTCGACCAGCATATCCCCAAAGGCTATATTTATTTCGCGATGGCCTTCTCTGTATTTATCGAGGTGCTGAACCTGAAGGTAAGATCCCGCTCAGAGAAACCGGTAAAACTGCGTAATGAAGCAGAGATGCCCGAAAAGAAATCATAAGCTGATCATCTTCCAAAAAAAAATAACGGGAAAGGGTATACGTTTACGAACGTACACTGCTTTCCCGTACAATCAGTTTTCCTGGCAGGATAACTTCTTCCGGTATAAAATTTTTCTTCTTAATATGGTTCAGCAGCAGCTGGCAGCTTTTCTTTCCTATTTCAAAGGCTGGTTCAGCAATAGTAGAAAGGGAAGGGGAGATGATAGCAGACATAGGATCGTTCGTAAAACCGATCACGCCCACTTCTTTCCCAACCGCGATATTTTTCTTTTTTAAGGTAAGGATGGCGCCTACCGCCTTACGGTCGTTTACGGCAAACACCGCGTCGGGTTTATCATTCAGCTTCCATAGTTTTTCCATGTCGTTTTCGCCGCATTCCTGTGTAAACCCTGAGTGGATGATCCATTTTTTGCGGATGGGCATTCCATGTTTGCGCAACGCATCAAGATAGCCATTGAGGCGGCTGTTGGTAAACGTGAGCCCTTCAGGGCCGGCCATATGCGCAATTTTTTTATACCCGTTGGCAATGAGGTGCGTGGTGGCTTCAAAGGCGCCGTTATAATCGTCCTGCATCACTTTGGAGGTGCGGATATCCGCTGCCACGCGGTCGAAGAACACAACGGGGATACCATCGTCGATGATCTCCTGAAAGTGATCACAGGAGCCTGCCTGCGAGGAAACAGATACCAGCAGGCCATCCAGGCTGCTGAAGGAAAGGTTGCGGATAATATTGAGTTCCCGGTCTGCATCATCATTCGTCACATATAAAATGATATTATAATTATGACTATATGCTATTTCCTGGATACCGGTAAACACGGTGGAGAAATAGTAATTGGTGATTCCCGGCAGTATCACTGCCAGGTTGTGCGTGCTGTTCTTGACCAGGCCGGTGGCGTTGAAGTTTGGTTTATAGTTCAGCTTCATAGCCATGTCCAGCACCAGTTTACGGGTATCTGCACTTACGTCATACGTATCCCGTAATGCCCTTGAAACGGTGGATACAGAGATATTTAACGCATGAGCGATGTCTTTTATGGTTGCATAGTGTCGGCGCATTCTTCTTACAGGTCTGTGGTTGGAATACTTAAATATAATAAATCCACCGGTAACGTTCTCGGTGAATTTTCTGCAGAAAGGAATCATCAGGTGTATTTTGGGTGTACAATTACCAACCGGAATCCATTAAAAAATTCAAAGTGTATGAGAAGCTGGATGAGCCAGAAGCCACACCTGTATTTCCTGATTATGTTAATTGCCTTGTCATGGCAGCTATCCGCACAAGATCAATTATCACTGAAGGGCGTAGTACGCGACGCTGCTTCCAGATCGCCGCTTCCCGGCGTAAGCGTAGGGGTAAAGGGAACAGCCCGC
Source organism: Chitinophaga sp. (assembly GCF_036569185.1). Classification (GTDB taxonomy): domain Bacteria; phylum Bacteroidota; class Bacteroidia; order Chitinophagales; family Chitinophagaceae; genus Chitinophaga. Next base: position 48,910 of record NZ_DATCRD010000267.1, on the reverse strand, counting down.
GGCGTGAGCACTGATGCCGAAGGAAAATATGCCATTTCCGCGGCTGCCGGCGCTACGCTGGTATTTACTTATGTAGGGTACAACAAGCAGGAAATTCCTGTATCTGCACAAACAACTATTGATGTGGCGTTGCAACAAAGCGCCACGGGCTTAAATGAAGTGGTGGTAACCGCCTTGGGTATAGAGCGTAAAACCCGTTCCCTGGGTTATGCCACACAACAACTGGACAATGCCACCATCAATACGGTGAAAGATCCCGGCGGCAATATCATGAATACCCTGAGCGGTAAAGTGGCCGGCGCAGTGGTAACACCGGCGGCTTCAGGCCCCGGCGGAGCCGTAAGGGTGGTATTGCGCGGTAACCGCTCTATCAGCGGTAATAACAATGCACTGATCGTGGTAGATGGCGTGCCGATTGATAATACTATGTCGACCGAAAAAAACGGGGGCGGTTCCGCCAACACCATTGGCACACAGCCTAAAAGCATCAGCAGCGGCTACTCCGGCAGCGATGGCGCGGCCAGTATAAACCCACAGGATGTGGAATCGGTGAACGTGCTGAAAGGTCCTGCAGCTGCCGCTTTATACGGCAGCCGTGCGGCCAATGGCGCTATCATCATCACCACCAAAAGCGGTAAAAGCGGTAAGCTGGCGGTAAATTATAACGGCGGTATATCGCTGGATCAGCCCAATATGCTGATGAAGTTCCAGAACACCTATGGCAGCGGCAGCAAAGGACAGGCAGGCAACCGTGCCCCGGCCAGCTGGGGTGCGCCTGCGCAAACTTATTCTGATAATGTGAGAAGCTTTTTCAACACGGGAACAACAGTGAATAATTCTATCGATATTTCCGGCGGCAGCGACAAACTACGTGGCTACGCATCTTACACCAATAATGCCATCAGTGGTATTATCCCGAAGAACAGAATGGAAAGAAATACGCTGAATCTCCGCGTTGCCGCAGAAATATTGCCCCGTTTAACAACGGATGTAAAACTGACTTACATCAGCCAGGATATTAAAAACAAGCCACGCCTGGGCGACCAGGGCGTTGCCAATGAAGCCTACCTGATGCCCCGCGACCTCAGCAAAGATTCGCTGAAGCACTTTGAAGGGATAGATGCCACCGGTCAGCCTTATCCTATTTACTGGACCAACTCCACTACCTTCCAGAACCCTTACTGGGACGTGTACCGCAACATGGTGGATGAATCACGCAACCGTATCATGCTGATGGGATCGGCCAAATACCGGCTTACCGACTGGCTCAGTTTACAGGGCCGGTATAGCCTCGACCGTTACGACGATAAAATCACCGCCTCCTATTACAATGGCACCGTAGCTTTCCCGGTGCAACCCGGCGGCCGTTACCTGGAAGCATATGTGAACCACTGGGAACGGAATATGGACGTGCTGCTAACCGGGAGCAACAAGTTATCCGGTGATTTCCATGTAAGCTATAACGTGGGAGGAAGTATCCTCACCAGTAAAGGATACAATTCACAGGCGCTGGCCAATGGACTAAGTATTCCCAATCATTTTAATCTCATGTTTGCCACCGCACCGGCTACTACCAATACCACCGTGCAGAAAGAGATCCAATCGGTATACGGCAGCGCCCAGCTGGATTTCAGGCAATACTTATACCTGGATGTAAGTGCGAGGAACGACTGGTCGTCGACCCTGCCGAGGCCATACAGCTATTTCTATCCTTCCGTAGGTTTATCTGCTGTAATATCTGATATATGGAAGATGCCTTCCTGGATTACGTTTGGTAAGGTACGCGCCGCATATACGCAGGTGGGTAATGATGCCGACCCGTACATGCTGTTGCAGGCGTATTATTACAGCGTTGGAGCAGGTGGCGGCTTTGTATCGAGAGACAATACCAAATCCATTTACAATCTGAAGCCGGAGCAAACAAAATCGTGGGAAGCAGGACTGGAATGGAAATTCTTTGATGGCAGGCTGGGGCTGGATGCAACGGTGTACAAGAACAATACCATCAACCAGCTGCTGAATGTTGGATTGCCACAGGCCAGCGGTTTTGATGATCAATATATCAATGCCGGCAATATCGAGAATAAAGGGCTTGAAATTATGCTGAGCGGTACACCCGTTCAGCGGAAAGATTTTACCTGGAACACCGGTGTGAACTTTGCCACGAACAGTAACAAGGTATTATACCTGGCCGAAGGAGTAGACCAGATCAATCTTTCTCCTGCTACCAACTTTGCTACGTTGCAGGCAAAGGTAGGCGGTAAGTATGGAGATATGTATGGTTACGCATGGCAGAAGGACCCGAAAACGGGACAGTACCTTATTGGTACAGACGGGTTACCGGTAGTAGCGCAGAATCAGTATCTCGGCAATTTTAATCCCCGCTTCACCCTGGGCTGGAACAACCAGCTGCAGTATAAAAAGTTCAGCATGTCGTTCCTCATTGATGGTCGTGTAGGCGGTATCGTTATATCCGGTACAGATGCGCTGCTGGCTTCCTATGGCGTAGCAGATTACACTACGCAATACAGAGGCGGAGGACTGGTATTGCCTGGTGTACTGGCAGATGGCAGCGCCAATACCAAAGCAATTGATGCAGAAGATTTCTGGACAAAAGTATCGCAGGGAGGCCGCGATGCATGGGGACAATTCTTTGCTTTCAGTGCTACCAATTTCCGTTTGAGGGAATTGTCGTTTGGATATGATTTTGATTTCGACCAGAAGCTGGTGAAACGCGCAAGGCTTTCGTTAACCGCACGTAACCTGTTTTTCCTGTACCGGGGTAAGTCGGTGCTCGATATACCGGGCATGGGCAAACGTAAGTTACCAATAGACCCTGAGTCCGCGCTGGGCACCAGCAACTACCAGGGCATTGAGGCTGGTTTGCCGCCTGCAGTGCGCAGCTTCGGTCTGAACCTGAACGTATCTTTTTAGTTAACAAAAAAACACAGCCATGAACAAGCAATTAAAATATATACTTCCGCTGGCGCTGACGGTGATGATGGGCAGCTGTACAAAGAATTTCGATTCCATGAACGTGGATCCCAGCGGACTAACAGGAGTAGGTAAAAGTGAGCTGCCTTTTATGTTTGCAAAGGCAGAATCATCAGCAGGTATTAACCAGGGATATTATCAGACCGTACAGAACCTGTACGCTGATTTATATGCACAGTATTTTGCGCTGAACACCAACAGTTTTCAAACCGACCGTTATGTGATCAATGATGGCTGGCTGCCCCGCCCGGGCATTATTGCCTATGTGCAAACCGTACCACAGCTGCGCACTATTTTTGAAAACACAGAAGAAACTTCGGGGGAATATGCATTGGCTGAAATCATGTGGGTATATGCTTTTCATCACCTGACAGATTATTTCGGCCCTGTTGCTTATTTTGATGCAGGTAAAGCCCAGGATGTGATCCCTTATGATGCCCAGGATAAAATTTATGACGACTTCTTCAAAAGACTGGATCATGCTGTGAAAAATCTTAAAGCTACCGGCGCCACCAATATTTTCGGCGCCAACGACCTGATATATGCGGGGGATGTGCAACAGTGGATCCGTTTTGCCAATACACTGCGTTTGCGGCTGGCATTGCGGATTTCAAAGGTGCAGCCCGAACGTGCCAAACAGGAGGCTGAAGCTGCTGTAGTTAGCGGCGTAATGACGGAAGCTTCCCATACCGCCATGATGCTGAAATCGCTGAACGGCGGTGATGGCAACGGGCTGGCAAGAGTGGCTTCTTATAATGAGTTCAGTATGAGCGCCACTATGGCATCCTATATGAAAGGCTATAACGATCCGAGGATGGGTATTTTTTACCAGCCTGCAGTAAATGGCGGTACCTTCAGGGGAGTGCGCAACGGGTCGCCGGCAGTATCCCTGAACAACCCGCTGAACCAGGCCCCGCAAACTTCCAATGCGGGCACTTACTGGGCCACGTATAACCCGGTGAACCTTTCCTGGTTACCCGCACTGGAAGCGCGCAAGCATGTAATGATGGCCGCTGAGGCCTATTTCCTGCGGGCGGAAGGCGCTTTAAATGGCTGGAATATGGGTGGCACTGCCAAAGACCTGTATGAAAAGGGTATTGCCGTAAGCATGGAAAACTGGGGCGTGAAAGATGCGGCCGTTATCAGCGCTTATACAAATTCTACCGCGGTACCGGTACCCCCGGGTGATGTGGAAAATTCTGCCGCCGTAGCCAATATACCGGTTAAATTTGGTACAGCGCAGAATATACAGCGCCAGCAGGTGGGCACGCAGAAATGGCTGGCTATTTACCCCGACGGACTGGAAGCATGGGCTGAATACCGCCGCAGCGGCTACCCTGTGATGTACCCCGTGGTGAAATCGGATAACCCTGATTTGCCGGCCGGCACTTTTATTAAACGCCTGCCTTATCCTTCTTCGGAAGCGATCAATAACGGGGAGGAGTTAAAGAAGGGGATCCGGTTACTGGGCGGCCCGGACAATGCCGCTACCCGTTTGTGGTGGGATGTAGATTGATCTGATCATTAAACGTAATTATACTTGAAGACGTTAGTATTATTTTTCATGGTGTTGTTCTCACTATTCTATGCTCCGCAGGGGCCGTTGCCGAAGGTTTTTTCCGGGGAAAGAACTGATATTATCCAGCAACAGCTGGAACGGCAGGCGGCTACGGCGTTCCAGGCGCAGGTATTGCCCGCCGCAGAGCAGGAATGGGCGCAACGGCGCCGGCAACTGAAGGCCGCCATTCTGCAGTCGACCGGCGCTGTTGAGCACCACACATTAGCCCTGCAGGTAAAAGAAACAGGGCGTACACAACTAACGGGATATCATATACGTAATATCCTGTTCCAGACAAGGCCGGGAGTATTTGCTACGGCCAACTTATATGTACCCGATGGCAAAGGCCCGTTCCCGGCAGTGATTAACATGCATGGCCACTGGAAAGATGCCCGCATGGGAGAAATGGTGCAGGCCACTGCGCATAGCCTGGCAATGAACGGTTATGTGTGCCTGAATATTGATGCCTGGGGCGCCGGGGAAAGAACTACAGAAGAAGGCGTAACAGAATATCATGGCGCTAACCTGGGCGCTTCCCTGATGAATACCGGCAACACGCTGCTGGGCATGCAGCTCACTGATAATATGCGGGGAATAGACCTGCTGTGTAGTTTACCGGAAGTGGACAAAGAGCGTATAGGCGCTACCGGGGCCAGCGGCGGTGGTAATCAGACCATGTGGCTCTCCGCCATGGATGAGCGTATTAAAGCCGCCGTGCCGGTGGTGAGCGTAGGTACTTTTGAATCTTATATCATGAACAGCAACTGCGTGTGTGAACTGGTACCGGATGGACTTACCTACACGGAGGAATCGGGGATACTGGCCATGATAGCGCCCCGCGCACTGAAGATCTGCAATGCGTTGAATGATGCCAGCAGGTCGTTTTATCCTTCGGAAATGCTGCGTAGTTATAAGCAGGCTGCGCCCATTTATGAAGCACTGCATGCCGGCGATAAGCTCAGTTACCAGCTGTTTAATACCGTACATGGTTACTGGCCGGAAATAAGGGAAACCATGATAGGCTGGATGGATCTGCAGTTGAAGCATGTTGGTACCGGTGCGCCAAAAAAGGAGCCTGCTTTCAGTTTACTGCCTCCTTCAAAGCTGCTCACTTTTCCCAATGGTAGGCGCGACAGCAGCGTAACCACCACTGCAACCTGGTGCAGCCGGCAGGGACAAATACTCCATGAAACTTTGCTAAACGAAAAAATAGATGACGGAGCAAAACGCAAAGCGCTTCGCCAACTCTTACGTATAAACGAAAACAGGGTATTGAAACAGGCGCATAACTACTCATCGCAGGATGGATGGGAACGTATCGCCCTGGAAACAACAGATGGCTCACTGATCCCTTTGCTGTTGCGGACCCCCCGCGGCAATAACAAAGAATATGCAGTAGTAACGCATCCCGGTGGAAAGGACAGTGTGCCGGCTGCACTGATCACTGAATTAACGACCGCAGGTAAGGGCATTGTGCTGGCGGATCTCTGGGGTTGCGGGGAACAAAGTTCTGCTGCGGCTACGGCCACAGATGGGAGCTTGCCGCCTTACCACACACTGGCGCGTTCCGCCTTATGGCTGGGCGCCACAGTGCAGGGCAGGTGGGTAAGCGATCTGGAAGTCATTACAGACTATTTGAAAATGAAAAATAGTGAAGGCAGTATTGTGCTTAACGGTACCAGGGAAGCTGGCGTGGCCTCCCTGTTTTTTGCTGCACTGGGAGGCAAAGTAAATGAAGTGGTACTGGAGGGCAGCCCGCTGAGTTACCGCTTTGACGAGCGCGCTGGTATCGACTATTTCACCATGGCCATACATGTTCCTGGTTTGCTGGTATGGGGAGATATTTCACTGGCCGCAGCGCTGAGTGGAAAAGATATTGTGTTCAAAAGGCCGGTTACCATGTCGGGGCGACCGGTGAGCGGTGCAGCTTTAACGGCACAGCAGGAAGAATTTTCCCTGTTAAGAAAACGCTGTAAACAACCAGGTCAAACCATTTTTCAGTAACGAAGAAAATACACCTTTATGAATAATAAACGCAGAGATTTTTTAAAGCTGCTCGGACTGGCAGGCGTCGGAGTCGGGGGCAGTACATTGATTCCCGGTTATGCTGCGGCCCAGGAAAAACAGGGTAAAGCGCTTGACCAGATCCGGAAACAGGCCGGCAGGAAACACCCACAGCAGTTTAATATGAGCGGTTATGCCGCACCTAAAATTGATACGGTAAGGATAGGCTACATTGGTCTTGGTAACCGCGGTTCCGCTGCCGTAGAGCGCATTACCTATTTACAGGGCATAGAAGTAAAAGCATTGTGCGATATCAGGCCGGAAATGATTGCCGCTACTAAAAACCGGATCAAAAATTCCGGTTACCAGCCGCATGAATATACAGGTTCAGCAGATGCATGGAAGCAGTTGTGCGAGCGGGATGATATTGACCTGGTATACATTGCCACGCCATGGGACCTGCACACGCCTATTGCCGTATATGCCATGCTGCATGGTAAGCACGTAGCTACGGAAATTCCCGCTGCCATTACCATTGATGAATGCTGGCAGCTGGTGGAAACTTCTGAGAAAACAAGAAAGCATTGCGTACTGCTTGAAAACTGCTGCTACGATTTCTTTGAACTGCTTACCCTGAATATGGCCCGGCAGGGCTTCTTCGGGGAACTGGTGCATTGTGAAGGCGCTTATATCCACGATATTTTTGACAGCCTTTTCGACAAAAGCAAGCGTTATGATATGTGGCGGTTTAAACAAAATGCACGCCGCAATGGTAACCTGTATCCCACGCATGGCCTGGGGCCTGTATGCCAGGTGCTGGATGTGAACCGCGGCGATAGCATGGAATACCTGGTATCTATGCAGAGCAATGATTTTTTACTGCATAACAAAACAGTAGAACAGGCCGCTACGGACGATTTCTATAAGCCCTACGTAAATGCGCATTTCCGTGGTAATATGAATACTACCACCATCCGTACACGCAAGGGCCGCACCATTATGTTGCAGCACGATGTAAGTTCCCCGCGGGTGTATTCCCGTTTGCACCTGGTAAGCGGCACAAAAGCCACCGCCCAGAAATACCCGCTGGAGCCAAGAATTGCGGTGAGCCACGAGGGGTGGTTAAGCCCTGAAGAATTTAAACAACTGGAAGAAAAATACACGCCTGCCATTATTAAAAAGTTAGGTGAGATGGCTAAACAGATAGGTGGCCATGGTGGTATGGACTTTTTGATGGACTGGCGCCTGATCGATTGTTTACGCAATGGCTTGCCGGTAGACATTGATGTATATGATGCCGCCGCATGGAGTGCCATAGGACCGCTGAGCGAATGGTCGGTAGCCAACCGTTCCGCTTCCATCGATATCCCCGACTTTACCAATGGCGCCTGGAAACATAACAAGCCAACGGATATTTCCCTGCAGCAGGGCGGTACAACCGGTGTAAAGAGCAAAAAGAAATCATCTCCCGAAAAATAAAAGCGCAATGAAAGTAATCCAATCCAAAGACCCGCAAACATTAGGTACTGCAGCCGGTAATGCTGCTGTAGCATTGATTAAGGCCGCCATCGCAGAAAAAGGCAGCGCCAACATTATACTGGCTACCGGAACCAGCCAGTTTGAAACGATCCGCCAACTGATCGACAGCGATATCGATTGGGGAAAAGTAAGCATGTTCCACCTCGATGAATATATTGGCTTACCGGTCACCCATCCGGCCAGTTTCCGGAAGTACCTGAAAGAACGTTTCCTGGACAAGGTAGCGCCGCTGAAATCAGTATGCCTGATCAGCGGGGAAGGCGATCCTGAAGCTGAATGCAACCGGATCAGCACTCTTATACAGGCCCATCCCATTGATGTTGCTTTAGTTGGAATAGGAGAGAACGGGCACCTGGCTTTTAATGACCCACCGGCAGATTTTAACACTACTAAACCGTATCTTGTAGTAAATCTCGACACCGCCTGCCGGCAGCAACAGATGAATGAAGGTTGGTTCAGTGCCGTTTCAGAAGTGCCGTTACAAGCCATCAGTATGTCGGTGCACCAGATCATGCTGTCGGAACACATCATTTGTTCCGTGCCCGGCGAGCGTAAGGCACAGGCGGTGAAGAACAGCCTGGAGCAGCCTGTGAGCAATTTGTTTCCCGCCAGTATTTTGCAGACACATGCTGATTGTGTGTTTTACCTGGATGAAGCATCTGCCGCAAAGCTGCAGCCGGCACCGAAAACAGTTTAATCCATGCAGGAAACTATTAAGATTATTAACGGCCGCCTGATCACTCCCTTCCGGGTAATTGCATCCGGCAGCGTACTGATAAAAGACGGGCGTATTGCATCCGTGGGAGAAGGAACTCTCCCGGATTATGCAGACAGGATCATAGACGCCGGGGGGAATTACATTGCCCCCGGTTTTATTGACCTGCACATACACGGAGGCGGTGGCCACGATTTTATGGATGGCACCGTAAACGCTTTTCACCGTATAACGGAAACGCATGCACGATATGGCACTACGGCAATGGTGCCTACTACTTTAACGGCTGAAAAATCCGGTTTGCTGCATACGCTCGACATCTACCGGCAGGCGGTAGCACAGCCGCATAACGGCGCATCTTTCCTGGGCATCCATCTTGAAGGCCCCTATTTTGCCATGAGCCAGCGCGGCGCACAGGATCCGCGTTATATCCGGAACCCCGATCCTGCAGAGTACAGGGAAGTGCTGGATTACAGCGAACATATTGTGCGCTGGAGCGTAGCGCCGGAATTACCCGGGGCGCTGGAAATGGGTAATTACCTGCGGAGCAAAGGCGTTTTACCGGCTATTGCCCATACCGATGCTGTTTATGAAGACGTAGTGAAAGCAGTGGAATGTGGCTATACGCTGGCAACACATTTTTACTCGGCCATGTCGGGCGTAACACGCCGTAACCTGTACAGGTATGCCGGCGTTGTTGAAAGCGTATACCTGATAGATGAAATAGATGCAGAAGTGATTGCAGACGGGGCGCATCTGCCGGCGCCGCTGCTGAAGCTGATCTACAAAATCAAAGGGCCGGAGCGCATAGCGCTTATCACCGATGCCATGCGGGCGGCAGGCATGCCTCCCGGTAAAAGCGTACTGGGACCGCTGAACAGTGGCCTGGATGTAATAGTGGAAGATGGAGTGGCCAAACTGCCTGATGGCAGTGCATTTGCAGGCAGCGTAGCTACTGCCGACCGCCTTGTGCGGAATATGGTGAACCTGGCAGGCGTGCCGGTGGCGGAAGCTGCGCGGATGATGAGCTATACCCCTGCCCGCATTATGGGGGTGGATAATCGGAAAGGTACCCTGGCAGCAGGAAAGGATGCGGATATTGTTATTTTTGACGATGATATCCAGGTGCAGCTTACCATGGTGTCAGGAAAAGTTGTGCATCGTATCGGAGAATGAAATAGCTTTGCCCTCAAAATTGTTGAGGCATGAATTTTTATACACGGAAATGGGTAAAGCCGGAGGATCTGAACGCGCATGGTACTTTATTTGGCGGTAGTTTGCTGCGCTGGATCGATGAAGAAGCAGCTATTTATTCCATCATCCAGTTAGGAACCAACCGCTGCGTGACCAAGTATATGTCTGAAATCAATTTTATCAATTCTGCCCGCCAGGGCGATATTGTAGAACTGGGCATTAAAGCCACCCACTTTGGCAGAACCTCCCTTACGCTTACCTGCCAGGTGAGGAATAAGATCACACAAAAAACTATTCTTACGGTAGATAAAATGGTGTTTGTGAGCGTAGATGAACAAGGCAAACCTGTTCCCCACGGCAAAACCACCATCACCTATACCGATGAGCGCCTGCGGGAAGAATAGCGTTATATTTTCAATCCGCCGAACATACTGAACAAAATAATCCCCAGCACCAGCATGGTGATACACACATACAACCTGTCTTTTTCCAGCGCAAATGCCAGCAGTGAGAAAAGGATACGGAGGATAGGCGTGGCCAGTAATACCAGCACGCCCAGCTGGATAAATTCTGTAGGGCTGCCGGTAGCCACGCCGTGGAAGATACCCCGGAAAGAGGTGTATTCTGCGCCTTCCCCTTTAAACTGTGAATAATCCGGTACACTGGCCGCGCCTTGCTGCGCCAGGTAAAAGATACCTCCCAGCAGCGCGATGCAGCTGGCAGTAACTACGCCGGTCCTAAGCTGTTTGCCGATGAGTAATTCAATATCGCGGTCGCCGAGTATTTTCCTGAATACATTCATGATGCAGTCATTAAAACTGGTGATTAAATCCGTTGTAGATCATTTCAAGCGCTACAAAGGTGATGGCTACAGAAAAGATGATCCTGAGCGTGCGTGCATTTATAAACGTAAGTAAACGCGCGCCTGTGAATGCGCCGCCCAATACACCCAATACCACCGGGAAAGCCATGCCAGGATCAATGTAACCTCTCTGCAGGTATACCACTGCACTGGCTGCGGCAGTAACGCCGATCATAAAATTGCTGGTAGTAGTACTTACTTTGAAAGGGATGCGCATGGTGCTGTCCATAGCCAGCACTTTTAATGAGCCGGAGCCGATGCCCAGAAGGCCGGATAGTACGCCTGCAATAAGCATGATCCCAAATCCGCCGGCCACATTTTTCAGTTGATAGCTCACCTCCCCGTTGGGCGTTGGATAGCTGCTGTTCAGTTTTAAGAGGTAAGATAATTTACTGCCTGTTTGTTCCGCATGTTCATGCTTTTTCCGGATGGTCATGGCAGCGGAAAATATCAACACTATGCCGAGCAGGATGGCGATGGTATTTACCGGGGTGAATATGGCCAGCAGCGCGCCTCCCACGGCGCCCGCCGTAGTAGCAATTTCCAGGAACATGCCCAGCCTGATGTTGGTGATGCCTTCTTTTATGTAGGCAGTGGCGGCGCCGGAAGAGTTGGCAATGGAGGCCAGCAGGGCCACGCCAATGGCATAACGGATGTCTACATGAAATACGAGCGTTAGCAAAGGGATCAGTATCACACCGCCACCAAGACCGGTAAGGGAGCCCAATAACCCCGCTACATAAGCGCCTGCCAGCAGTATCAAGCTAAAGATCAGGATGTTCATTTATTAATATTTTAGTAGTTATTGTCCAGGATATCTTCCATTACCTGCCGGGATAATTTGGCATTACCACTTTTGATGGCTTTATATAATTGCTCATGCAGATGGTGACTGATCGCAAAATGGCTGATGCTTTGCGTATCACGTTTAGTGAAAAAATCGCGGATCACCGTTGTAAAGCTGCGGAAAAGGTCTGCCAGCACATTATTCCCCGAGGCTTTTGCCACAGCGGTATGAAAAGCGATATCCGCTTCCAGGCATTGCTGGTATTGTTGTTCCAGGATGGCTTTTTTGCGCTGCTCCAGCAATGATTTCAGCTGGTGCAGGTCTTCCTTGGTATGGTTTTGTGCTGCCAGCTTCACAATTTCATAGTCCAGCATGCGCCTTACCTGGTTAATTTCCTCGAAGTCGGCTCTCCTCAGGCGCTGGTCCAGCGATTCCGCCTGCACGGCTTCATTTACAAAAGTGCCTGCTCCCTGTTGCACGCGGAGTATGCCCGTCATAGCCAGCGTTTTAATGGCTTCCCGGATGGTAGAACGGCCAACGGCGTATTGTACCATCAGCTCGGGCTCTGCTGGTATTTTCTGGCCGGGCTTATACTTCCCCCGGGAGATATCTTTCTGGATGGCATTGATAACGCGGTCCGATAATTTGGATGTGGGCTCCATAAATTTCCATTTACCTGACAAAGGTATGATGTTTATTTAAACATCAGATGTTTTATTTTTGAAGCCTTGATAATTTCACATTTTGTATAGGGAAGGGTGTAATAGCTGTTTTTTTACCGTTTAGAAGATAATGCTTAGAAATATAGTTTATTAACTGTATTTTATTCCTCTTCAAACAGAAGTAAATGCATCGCAGGAATTTTTTGCAGGCCGGACTGCTCACCGCCACGTTTTCACTTCCGGAAAAGTATTTCCCGGGGAAGGTTTATCAAACTAACGACACCATTATTTTCAACGCGGGGATCGGCGGCAATAATACCGCTGATCTGCTGAAGCGTATTGATAAAGATTGCCTGGCGCATCAGCCGGACCTGACCATCCTTAAGATCGGCACCAATGATATGAATTCGATGAAGCATATTGCTTTGCCACAGTATGAAGCGAACCTGCGGAATATAGTGGCGCAGCTGATAGCTGCCAACAGCAGGGTATTGATGATGACTATCCTGCCGGTGTATGAGCCCTATTTATATACCCGCCATCCACGCGCCTTTTACGAGCCGGAAGGACACGCCAAACGGAAGGAGGAGGTGAATAACGTGATCCGGAAAATTGCAGCGGACAATAAACAGGACTTACTGGACATGGGTTACATTTTTCAACAGGTGGGAGATGTAGGAGAAGGGATGGAAAGCCTGATCCGGAATATGGCCAACAGTAACAAGCAGGACGGCGTGCATCCCACCCCGGCAGGGTACCGCACCATGGCAGTGGCGTTATATGAATATATTATACAAAGGCAGCTGCCTCATAACAGGGTGGTTTGTTTTGGCGACAGTATCACTTTGGGTGATGGCGGCACAGAAGGAAAAAGTTATCCGGCATATCTTAAAAAATTATTGACAGCATGAGAAAAACAGTACTGTTAGCAACAACATTGGTGATGGCTTGTTTGTTTTCCCGCGCAACAGCGCCGGGTTACAAGGCAGATGTAATTATTTACGGCGGCACTTCTGCTGCAATAACAGCTGCGGTGCAGGCGCATAAAATGGGCAAAACGGTGATCGTAGTGTCTCCGGATAAGCATATGGGTGGCCTCTCTTCAGGCGGACTTGGATTTACTGATACCGGCAACAAATCGGTAATAGGCGGACTGGCCCGTGATTTTTATCACCGTATATGGATGCACTACCAGCAGCCAGCCGCCTGGAACTGGCAACAGCAGGCCGAATACGGCAACAAAGGACAGGGAACGCCGGCAATGGACGGCTCAGAGCGTACCATGTGGATCTTTGAACCGCATGTGGCAGAGCAGGTATTTGAAGATTATATCAGGGAGAATAGTATTAAAGTTTACCGGGATGAATGGCTGGACCGTGAACGCGGTGTGAAAAAGAAAGATGGAAAGATAGCATCCATTACTACACTCAGCGGTCATACCTATAGCGGCAAAGTATTTATTGATGCTACCTATGAAGGCGACCTGATGGCGGCTGCCGGTGTAAGCTATACCACAGGCCGCGAAGCGGTGGCTACTTATGGCGAAAGCTGGAACGGTGTACAAACCGGCGTTTTGCATCATGGCCATTATTTCAAACAGAACATCAGTCCTTACCGCATTCCCGGCGATCCCAACAGCGGTTTACTGCCGCGTGTTTCCGGTGAAGATCCTGGTGAGAAAGGCGCAGCCGATAAAAAGATTCAGGCTTATTGTTTTCGTATGTGCCTTACTGATAACCCTGCCAACCGTATTGCCTTACCCAAACCGGAAGGATATGATTCCACGCAGTATGAGCTGCTTGTCCGTGTGCTGGACAGTGGCTGGAATGAAGTGTTCAACAAGTTTGATCCTATCCCCAATCATAAAACAGATGTGAACAATCATGGCCCTTTTAGTTTTGATAACATCGGCATGAACTACGATTATCCCGAGGCATCTTATGAGCGCAGGAAGGAAATTATTCATGAGCATGAAGTGTACCAGCAGGGCTTATTGTATTTCCTGGCGCATGACGCCCGTGTGCCTGTTGCTATCCAGCGCCGTATGCAAACCTGGGGCTTGTCGGCCGATGAGTTCCGTGATAACCATAACTGGCCGCACCAGCTGTATGTGCGTGAAGCGAGACGGATGAAAGGCGTGCATGTGATGACGCAGCAGGCGGTGCTGGGAGAAGTGCCCGTGCCGCAATCCATTGGTATGGGCTCTTACACACTGGATGCACATAATGCGCAACGATATGTGAAAAAAGACGGCTATGTGCAGAATGAAGGCGACATAGGCGTGGATATAAAATCGCCTTACCAGGTGTCGTATGGATCTATACTTCCGCAACAGCAGGAGTGCAGTAACCTACTGGTACCGGTATGCCTCTCCGCCTCACATATTGCCTACGGATCTATCCGGATGGAGCCGGTGTTTATGATCCTGGGGCAAAGCGCCGCTACGGCAGCGGTATTGGCCATTAATAGCAATAAGGCAGTGCAGGAGGTGAATTATGAGCAACTGAAAGCGCAGCTGGAGAAAGACCACCAGCGTTTATCGGCAGCGCCGCAGAAGTAATGGTAGCGTTATAGCGGACAGAAGCAAAGTGGTATGCATGGCATAATGATTGTGACGGCAACAGTATGAAAAAAGCTATGATACCTACTATCTGCCGGGCTATTGGCCTGGGCATGGTTACCGGGATGCGCAGCGCTATGGGCCCTGCTTTTGCCAGTTATTTTGTTAATCAACAACCCTCGGAGAAACTGCGTAGATCGCCTTTACGCTTTATGCAGCAACCTGGAACTTCACGGTATTTACAAACAATGGCCGCCGGTGAGCTGGTGGTAGATAAAGCCCCCGGTATTGGAAATCGTATAGCCGCTACCGGTATTACAGGCAGGGCATTGTCTGGTGCATTGGCGGGCGCCACTTTATACCAGGCCAGGGGAGAAAAAGCCTGGAAGGGCGCAGTGATTGGCGGTGTGGCTGCAATAGCCGCCGCATATGCTTTCTTCTACCTGCGTAAGGCTACCGGCAGGAAACTGAAAATAAAAGATGCAGCTGTGGGAGGCCTGGAAGACGCAGTAGCAGTGGGTATCGCCGCCTTATCTGTCAGGAGGAAAAAATAATTTTGCAGACAGTGGAGAGCAGGAGCCAGTACTGCTTAATGATGCCTGGAAGCCGCTACTGTAGCGGCTTTTTTTATGCCACTTTGTTCCCTGCTGATATTATATCATCAATCATTTCCATAATCCGTGTTCGCAACGGGTAATACTGTTATCAATAATATTGAAAAACAAATCTGCTTCACATATTATCATATATGCTGACACGAAAACTGTTCGCCACTACTCAGGGATCTAAAAATTAATTATCGTTTTACGATAATTAATTATATTATTGCGATAAAATTAATGCTATATTTGGCTATGAACCGGGTAAAGATCGCGGGTGGATTTTGTATTGACAGGAAATCTATTCTTAAAACAGACATCTACATTTAAAGCCCTGAGCTATTCATAATACCAGAGAACCGGAACAACAGCATATCAATATTATATCAGCCCAAAGCAACGCCTGTTGTTGCAGGGGATATTATTGTCTGAACTGAAAAGTAAATAATGAATAAGATATCAATTGAACAGGTTTCGCTGAAATATCCGAACGGCGTGCAGGCGCTGGAAAAGGTTTCCCTGGAAATAGGCAACGGCATGTTCGGGCTTCTGGGCCCTAATGGAGCCGGCAAATCTTCACTGATGAAAACTATTGTGGGATTACAACAACCCAGTGAAGGAAGCATCTATTTTAATGATACCGACATTGTGCGGCACCCGGGGTTTATAAAAAAACAACTTGGTTTCCTTCCGCAGGATTTCGGGGTTTATCCCAAAATTTCTGCCTACAGGCTCCTGGAGCACCTGGCTATACTGAAAGGTATCAGTAATGCGGCAGAAAGGAAAGTACAGATCCTTAGCCTGCTGGAAAAAGTAAATCTGGTTGCTTTCAGGAACAAGGAAGTGCATACTTTTTCCGGGGGCATGAAGCAACGCTTCGGGGTGGCCCAGGCCCTGCTGGGCGATCCCAGGATCATCATCGTGGATGAGCCTACCGCTGGTCTTGATCCTGAAGAGCGGAACCGCTTTAATACCCTGCTGAGCGAAACAAGTGAAGAGGTGATCGTGATCCTTTCTACTCACCTGGTGGAAGATGTGCGCAACCTGTGCCAGCAAATGGCAATCATAAAAAAAGGCCGTTTACAGGCATGTGGTAAACCTGCTGAAATGCTTGCGGCACTGGAAGGGAAAATATGGACAAAGCAGATCCCCGGATCAGAACGGGAAGCGTACCAGGCCAGCTACCAGGTGATCAGCCACCAGCTTATTGAAAAGGAAATGCATATTGTTGTATATGCAAACGAATGCCCGCAGGGTTTCCGCGAATTACAACCCACATTGGAGCATGTTTATTTTCACGTCTTACACCAATGATCAGCACCTATGAGAGCTATTTTCCTGTTTGATCTTACAAGCTATACAAGAGGCCTGTTCGCATATGCAGCTATGATCTTCCTGTTAGGTGCGGGTGTTTTTGCCGGAAGCCGGTTCAACCTGTCGCCGGGCACAGGTATTTATCTCAACGCTCCCTATACCATCGGATTTATGTTGGGCCTGTTAAGTCTTGCTGTTATTTTTATCGCCACTGTTTTATCAAACCAGTTATTATTCAAGGAATGGGATACGGGGTTCGACAGGATCCTTTTTGTAACGCCCCTTTCCCGGAAAGCTTTTGTGAGCGGGCGTTTCCTTTCCTTCTTTGTACTAACATTCACGGGGTTTTTGTTGATGGCTGCAGGCTTCGCAGCCGGGCAATACCTGAGAACAGGTCCAGAAATGCAATCCAGGTTCAGTATCGTTTATTACCTGTACCCCCTGCTCGTTTTCGGAGCCATTAACAGCCTGTTCACCTGCAGCGTGCTTTACCTGCTTGCCTGGCTTAGCCGGAAAAAGTTACTGGTAGCCATGGGAAGCCTGATGCTGTATGTATTGTACATGGTATTGCTGGTATTTTCCAATTCCCCTTTTATGGCCGGTAGTTTGCCGCAGTCGATGGCAGTGCAGCAGGTGTCTGCACTCGCGGATCCATTCGGGTTATCTGCTTATTTCCTCAGTAGCAGCGGCTTTACAGTGCTTCAACGGAATACGGTGATAGTGCCCCTGTCGGGCTACTTCCTGCTCAACAGGTTAACCGTAACAGGGCTTTCTGTATTGTTTATCATGCTGGGATATAGAAGCGCGGTATTTTCAACGGGAGCGGTGAAGCGCCGGAGAACAGAGAGAACAGATGGCCCGTTTTATCGCTATAGCCACCCGCTTCGCCGGATAGCACCGGAATTTAATTTTCCTGCAAGATGCAGGTCTGTCCTGTCTTTTGCACGGATCGACCTGATTTATATTTTTAAAAGTATTGCTTTACCCGCGGCGGGTATCCTGCTGCTTTTTTATGTGGGTATGGAAATGTATGCGGAGATCGACAAAGGTATCCGTTTACCGCAGCATTACGCCAGCTCAGGACTGATGGCTACTACCATATCTGAAAATTTTTATTTCCCGGGCTTATTGTTAACCGTCTATTTTGTAAATGATATTTTTTGGAGAAGTCGTGCGGCAGGGTTTTCAATGATTGAAGACACTGCTTTTTATTCAACAACAAAAGTGGCCGGGCATTGGTGTGGCATCAGCATTTTGCTCCTGTACCTTACTGTTTTGCTTATCGTACTGGGATTATTATTCCAGTGCGGTTACCATTATTTCCGGGTAGATATCAATGCTTACCTGGGCGTTTTTATATTTAATACATTTCCACTGATGCTTTTCGCAGGCTTCCTGTTGCTTATCGATGTGGTTGCAGGCAATAGGAACATTGCCCTGGGTATATCTATATGTGCGGCATTGTTCATGGCCGGTCCTTTATCAAAGATGTTTATTACGCAACCACTGCTCCGTTTTTTTTCCGGTTATACAGGCGTATACAGCGATTTCAACGGTTATGGAACTTTCCCGGGGGCATTCGCCTGGCGGCTGTTGTTCGGCCTGAGTGCAACAGCAGTGCTATGGTTTGTTTATTATGTCATAAAAAACAGGAAACCATCACCTGTTATTCTTTTATGTATGCTGGTGCTGGCGTTGACCGGGTTTATTTCCGGGAAAATGTTCCTGCAGGGATATATCTCACCAAAAACCCAACAGGCATTGCTGAGCGATGCCGCACAATATGAGACCCGTTACCGGAAGTACCAGCATCTTCCACAGCCTACTGTTACAGATGTAAATACGAGGATAGATCTGTATCCCCGGCAACATGCCTACACCATTGAAGGCAGTTATCTTATAAAAAATCTTACGGGAAAAATAATCAGTAATATCCTGGTTGGCTTTAACAGGGATTTCAGGATCATTAAAGCCGGGTATTCTTCTTCAAAGGAAAATATCAGGATAAATATGCCCGTTTCAACACTGGTTTTAAAATACCCCTTGCTGCCGGGAGATAGCGCCTGCATTCATTTTGAAATGAGTTATCAATGGTGGGCGGTGAACGGTGTGCCATCCATGAACGCTATTATAGAGAATGGCTCCTTTATGCGCATCAGCAGGTATTACCCGCAATTGGGCTACCAGGCGGATAATGAAATAGCAGATAGTTTTCAGAGAAAGCAATATGGATTGGGAGAAGCAACGAAAATTAAGAAGTTAAGTGATCCCAGGACTTCAACGAATGATTTTATTCGTTTAAATATGTTAGTCTCCACAGACGGGGATCAGACTGTAATAGCTACAGGAGAACTGGCAGGACAATGGAAGGAGAGGAACCGGAATTACTTCCGGTATGAAACACCTGTGCCCATCCCATTCCGGTTTGCTTTATCATCGGCTGCATATAGCCTGGAAAGTACCGTGTATAAAGGGATCAGCATTAACGTTTTTTATAATCCCCAACATGCGGAGAATGTGGGTCACCTGGTGAATAATGCAAAGCTTAGCCTGGATTATTGCAGGGATAATTTTGGCCCTTACCCTTTCAGGTCTGTTACTTTTGCGGAAATATCTTCCTTTACCAAAGGCTTTGCGGCTACTGCCTATCCTGCCGTTATTTTTATGACGGAGAACATGTTATTTCATGCCAATATCAAAGCAGATAAACAACAGGATGTTATCAATGAGCTGGCCGGGCATGAGTTGTCGCATCTTTGGTGGGGAAGTAACCAGGTGTCGCCGGATGAGCGGGAAGGCGCCGCCATGCTCACAGAAACATTAGCCATGTATACCGAGATGATGGTGTATAAGAAGATGCATGGAAAAGAGAAAATGCTGGAGCGGGTAAAAGTGCATCAGCAGATCTATGATTCGGAGAAGGGATTTTCAGAAAATCAGCCACTGTATAGGGTTACTGATGAGAATACGCATATCAGCTATTCAAAAGGCGCTGTTGTGATGGTAGGACTTAGTGAACTGATCGGGGAGGATAAGGTAAATGAAGCATTGCGGAATTTCCTGCGCCTGCACGGGTATCCCAATGAACGCCCGCTTTCTACCGATCTGGTAAATGAAATATTGAAAGTAAGCGACCCGCGGCATCACGAAGCTATAAAGAAAATGTTTATGCAGATATGATAGTGATGTTGGTACCGGAGGTGTGCTGCGTGAAATTGAATGGCAGTAAGATAAATACAGAAGCCGTCTCTTGTTTTAAGACGGCTTCTCTGGTTTTAGTTATAGCGGGTGTTATTATTACCAGTTGCCAATTGGATACGTCATGGGGCCATCTATCTCATATATGATGCTGTTGCCACATTGATGTTTCCTGATGATACGCCGTTGCTGGCCGTATTCTGATATGGGCTGGTCTGCGCCTGTATTGAGCGTGGAAAGCACATATTTCTCACCGTTTACTTCCCTGATCACGATAAACGCATGCCAGTCGGGGAAGCCATCAAAATATTCGTACACATAGTTGGTATATTCCGAAGGATAGAGCTTGTCTGGCTCCGGTTCGGTGGTTTGTTTCAGTACCGCATTCAGCAGGGCATTGAAATTAAAGCCTGCATTAGGCGCGTCGCTGTGTTGATAAACGCCTATTGCATTCATCGTGATATTATTAGGCAGAAACATGATGCAGGGGATCTGACCGGTGAGGTATTGGCGTAGCGTATCGTTCAGGCTTTTGTTTGCAGGTGTGAGTGACATGTAATCCATTACTGCACCGGTAAGGTCCATTCCGGGATCTTTTTGCAGGTATTCGAGAATATTGTTGGCAGTGATGTTGGCGGGCCTTACTGCTACAGTTATGTCGTTCTGCCTGTATTTTGGGCCATTGTAGGTTTGCCAGCTCACTACTGCATGCAGGCCTGTGCCTGCAGGAACGATGATATGCGCGCTATCCGGCTTCACAGCAGTAATGGTAACGGGCACGCCGTCGAGCCACACTTTCAGCACAGTAGCATCATTACCGAGATTTTCGCCGGTGAGCAGGATTGTATCACCGGCATAGGCATAGCGGGGATTGGCTGTCTTTATTTTGGGAGAGCCAATTACTTTTACTTCCGGCCACAGCGTGGTTTGAGGGCCGATATGCACTACGATGTTGCCGGTGAATATTTTTTCAGGAACCAGCAACTGTAGTTTAGTATCGGACTGGCTGAGAATGCGCGCCGGGCGATCGCTGATGAAAACTTCTGTGGAATAGTTGGGCAGCTGAAGATTTTTGCCGGAAAGCTCAAGCGTATCGCCCGACTGCACCGTTTCGCGGCTTATTGCGGTGATCTCCGGTGATGGCAGTGCAGGAATCTCCTCTTTATCCCGCCGGCAGGATGCCATTATTCCTAGTATTATAACGGTATAGACTATACGCATTTTTAGCTGGTTTAAAAATTCATAATTGCAGACATGTTGATGGTGGTGTTGAGATCTTCGCCCTGTTGCTGTATGTAGCCGCGGAAAATAAACGTGTAGGAGCGGCCGGCATAGGTAGCGAAGGTCTTCCTTACCAGGTGCGGCGCATCTTCCGGCGCGCCTGTCTGCTTCACGCGGAAGGAGGGATTTTCGGCCGGGTCCACTTCTATGAAAGGCGTGATGGTTTTATACACCATGCTGTCCAGCCCCGGTACTTTTTCCATATCAATGAAAAAATCCAGCGGGCCGCTGTCCGGCGAAAGATGCACGAACCGGATGCGGGCTTTGTTTGCCGGGCGATCTGCGATGTTTTCTTCAGACATCAGTACCTGGTAATAGCCTAAACTATCTGCCAGGTAAAAAGTATACCAGGTATCCTTTGCCAGTATGGCGTATTTTTCCACGATCTTTACCTGTCCACTGGTATCGGTAAAGCCTATACGATGTTTCCCGGGCGCCAGCCAGTTGTAGGCGGCGGAGTTGAACATGCCCATGCCTCCGCCGTTGATGTCGTTGTAACTCCTGGCGGTGATAAAAGCCGTGTCTACAAATACCCGGCTGGCCTTGCTGATAAAGCCCGTGCTACCGTTATAGATCATCACGTGGGCAACGTCCGGAGACACCGGCGCTTCCGTGGCTTTGTTGCACGCCATCATCCAGCATACAGCCGCCGGTAATAATAATTTTAAAAGAAGATTTCGCATGATCGTTTGTTATCTGGTGATGGTGATGGTATTGAAATGTATCTGGTCAAAGAAATTATACCTTGTGTAGCCGACATACAGTTTACCGAACTGGTCGAACAGGATGCGGCTTACTGTTCCTATAACCGCCTTCTGCCCCGGTTGCGGTTTCGTTGCGTCAGACTGACCGTATTCGTATCTGCCTCCGGCTAATTTGACCACCATTTCCTTGTTCACATCGATTTTGTAAATGCAGCGGGGTTCTTCAATGTAGATCTGTTCGTCGTACCCGATGAGGATGTTGCCGTCAAAGTCAGCGTCAAAAGAAGTGATGGCGCGCATGTCTACCTCCTTGAAAGTACCGGAGTACTGGAAGTTGTCCGGAGCGTTCGTGGCTTTGCCGATGATGGTGGTCACCTCTTTGGTAACCGGGTTGAACTCCCGGATGCATTCTTTCATTTCAACGCTGCCGAAATTTTGCGCGATATATATCTTGCCATTTCCTCCTACTACGATCCCCCTGGGGTCGTATATTTTGGCTTTTGCGCCGAAACCATCCACCGTATTGGCACTATTGTTCACAGAGGAACCGGCCTTTAAGGTGTCGGGGTTGGTGCCATTGTTGTCGTAGAACACATAATCCGCCAGGTCATCTGCTGCGCCGGCTTCTGTTGTTACCATCCCATCGGAAGATATTTTCCGGAGCACAACTCCACCGTTATGCTGACCGCCATCCAGGAAGTAGAGATTGCCAGCTTTATCCAGTTCGATGCCCCTCACCTTACCGATCATGGCTTTGTCTGCAGGCCCGTCTACCATCGATTCAAATATCGCCCCGTTGTCGAGGCAATATTTGTCGTTACGGCCTGCCAGCTTTTTAACTTCGCCGGTACGGGGATTGATCTTCAGTATGCGGTGAAAACGGAGTTCGTATTCAAAGGGTTCATTAGAGCCGGGTAGAGTTAAGCGGACAAGCGGCATATTGGTTACGGCAAGATAGATCGTACCGTCTTCCGCTATCTTCAACGCATCTATGCTGTTCAACCGCAGGTCGCTCAGTTGTGTTGCGTATTCGTTGTTGCCGCCGCCGCCGAGGGTCTTGATTTCTCCATTGGCAAACTTCCGGATGGTCATGTTCCGCCTTTCGTATATACCTTGCTGAGGGTTGAAGTCAAAAGCCCCGTTGTCTATAAAATAAATGGCGCCTTCCTTATCCATGCCCATGTCGTACACAGCACCTATGGTAGCCGTGCCCACAGGCCCGTCCACCGGTTCCTGATCTGTGCGGCCGGTCATCAGCAAAGGAGTTACGGTTACCGCGCCGGGAACCAGGATGTCCGGCTTCTTTACCGTAAATTTGAAAGGCGCGCTTTTCACGCCGTTCACGGTGATGTAAATGCTGGTTTCCCCGATCTGGGCGGAATCAGGCACAAACATCCGGAAAGTATCCGCCACAATGGTCTCAAAATCCTCCGTGTATTTGGATATCGGTACTTCCAGTTGCGTTTGCCCGTGTGCCAGTACGGTAGCTTCGATGTTGCCAATAAATATTTTCAGGTCGGCGTTGGGCTCCCCGAGTTTGACATACAGCGTCAGCGGCTCGCCACGCATGGCAATACCCGGAAAAGTGGTTTCCGCCTTCACGATGCCTGATTCTTGCTTCCGTATATTCAGCTCCTTGTCGTATGTTTTTTTACATGCGAAGCATATCGGGAGCAATAACAATAAATAATATTTTATCTGTTTCATATGCGCTGGTTGATCCGGGTTAGTAAATGAAGTTCAGGCCGAGGGTGTAATAAGGCCGCGGGCTGAAAGTCTGGTAAGGCCTGTCTTTCGTCCAGTTGTCGCGCTCTTTCACCACGCCGTCGTATTTATAGTTGCGGTTGTAGTCCATGAACAATTCGCGTTTCTGGTCCAGCAGGTTCTGCACGCCGGCTTTGAAATGCACATGTTTGTTCAGGCGCTGGCTCCAGGTAAAGTCCAGCAGGTGCTGGCCGCGCTGCATTATATCGGGAATGCTGGCATGCTGCTGGTCGGGCCGGTGAGTATTGTTGCCCAGCAGCACGATCATAGGGCCGGTGATGTTATAACCGAGCGATATCTTGGTGCCAATGGCAGGATCTTCATAATTGAGCGACGAGTTGAGGATATAAGGCGCCTGCCCCTGCAGCGGGCGTTCCCGGCCGGTCTGGTTGCCGTCTGAGGTCTGCGCCGGCATATCCACCCGGCTGTAGATCCAGGCCCCGTTCACGATAAAGGAAAGGTTGCGGAAAAACGAGCCGCGGATGAAGCTCAGGCTTTTGCGTATTTCCGCTTCCAGGCCATACACTTTGGTAGGGCCTGAATTGATAAAGCCGATCTCGTTGATGAACGAGGCGTAATAGACGTCCCTGACCAGGATCTGCTCAATGGGCGAATGCAGTTTTTTATAAAAGAAGCCGAAGTTGAACATTTCGTTTTTCAGCATGCTTTCAGGATACCATTCCAGCCTGATATCATAGTTCTCGATATCAACCGGCTGCAGCTTTGGGTTGCCTACGTACATCAGGTAGTTTTCTATATCGAAGTAGGGGAAGGGCGCTACTTCACGGAATTCAGGCCGGTTAAGGGTTTTGCCGTATCCGCCGCGTAAGATGATCCGTTCGGTGGGCTTCCAGTTGAGGTTCACGGACGGCAGCACATGCGTGCGCGCATTTGTTACCAGCAATGGATAATTGGCCTGGCCCGCCAGCAGCGCGCCGATGATGCGAAGACGGTTGTCTTCCACCCGCACGCCGCCGAAAACGGAAACGTTGGTATTGGGAATATGGACGTCTGTGGCAAGGAAGTAAGACAGGTTGCGGTTGTCGGCAAAATAGCTGTCATAGGGACTGGTTTCCTCGTACCAGGTATGCCCCGTATTGTCTGCGCGGAAATTATCCGGGTGCAGGTAATGATCCAGCATGTCTTCCGTGAGCTGGTAGCCGATATGGCCGTTTTCAAAATCACCATTATAGGCAGTGCCCTCGTTTAGCCCAAACTGGCGAAGGTTGACACGTCTTTCTTTCTGCTCGAAAAAGAATCCCGCTTTTGCAGACCACCAGGGCAGCAACCAATGCTCTGCTTCTGCATTGGCCTGGGCTGTATTTTCGTTGACATGGGTATAGATACGACGTATGCCGAAGGTTTGGGCTGCGCTGCCTACCAGCCAGGGATCGCCGGCAACGTGCTCGGGGAAAGTGCTGTCTTCGGTGGCGCGGCGGTACCATATCTCGCGTGTGTCAGGATCGTTCCTGCGCACAAGGGTGTAGCCCGCGTTAGCGAATAGGTGGGTGTTCCCTTTGTTCTTCAGGTTCCAGTAGCCGCTCAACTGCCCGGTATAGAGGAAGGTGCTTTGGAAGATGAGCTGGTTGTCTTTACTCTGGCCCGGGTAGTCGCTTCCTCTCTGCAGGATGAAGGACATCATTTGTTTGTTGCCCAGCTGGTTGACGAACTGTTTCAATTCCAGGTGCGCACTGTCGCCGATGGGCAGGGTATTTTGCTGGATGAGGGTAATGCGTGCGGATTGCGTGCCGCTCCGGATAACGCCTTCTGTGGAATTGGCGTTGCGGATATCGTAAACCGGGATGGTATTGTTTTGCGTGGTGTTGGTATAAGCGAGGGAAGTGAGGTTATTGATATGTTTGCGGCCTACTTTCCAGGCATCATAGTAATTGGCCAGTATCCGTTTATCGAGATCGGTTTTTACTTTGAACGATTTAAAATTATTGGGAAATGCCTTCCAGTACGGGGCGTTATCTTTCGGGTTGCCGGTATTGAACTTTACAAGGTCTGGTAACCCGGCCGGCAATGCGCGTGTTCCGTCATCGAAGCCCAGCGCATCATAACGGCCGCCTGCATAGGTGGGCATATCGCTGAAGCTGGAGCCGGGGCGGTATTGCGCAGAGAGTTGCAGGTCGAACTGGCGTGTGAGCTGACTTTTCTTGGTGTATATTTTTACGACGCCTCCTGCAAAATCCCCCGGTAGATCCGGTGCGGGGGATTTATAAATAAGGATACGATCTATCATGCTGCTGGCGATCTGGTCGTAGGAAAAGGCTTTGCTGTCCAGTTCTGTCGCAGGAGCGATGTTATCGTTCAGAAAGGTAACATTATACCGGCGGTTGAGCCCACGTACTACAATGAACCGGTCGTTTGTGATATTCACACCGGCTATCCGGCGCACCACTTCGGCCGCATCGCGGTCCATGCTGCGGGAGATCTGCTCGTTGGAGATGCCCGATATCACGCTGCGGGCCGTGCGTACTTCATCTATCAATTGTGCATCCGTGGTATTGATCACTTTGCGGTGCGGAATGCCTGTTACCACTACCTCTTTCAGTCCGCGTTTGGGCTGTAGCTTAAAACTTGCCTGTAACGTAGTTCTGGCTTCCACCTTTACGCCGTTCAGGCTTCCCGTTTCGTATCCAACATAACTGAACAGCAGGTTGTATTTGCCGGGCGGAATTTTGTCGATCGTGTAAAATCCTTTTTCATCTGTAACAGTAGCGAAGGAAGTATTGGCCACTCTCACCGTAGCGCCGATCAAAGGATCACCGTTTTCAAAATCCACTACACGGCCCGTGATCCTGCCTGGTATTACCTGTGGCCTGGGCGATACGATGATATTGTTGCCGTCTATCGTAAACTGCATGGCGGTGTTGGCAGAAAGCCGGTCGAGGCAGGAATGAATGCCTGCACGACCGGCAACGGTGATAGGGATGGTTACGATCTTCTGTTTTACAATGGCGGGATCATAAATAAAATGAAAGCCCGTATGGTCTGCAATACGGTTTAATACGGCCTCCAGTGTTTCCTGTTGTTCCACCATAGCTTTCGCGGCAAATGAAGGCAGCAGGGATAGCAGGAGCCAGCCAAAGCAAAAGTGTAAAATTCTGTGATGCATAGTTGTTTTTTATGAGACAATAAACGACCTGCCGCAGCTTTGCTGCGGTAATACCAGGTCGGGAAATGAATATGAATGTTTTGTTATCGCATATTAATGAGCACTGTATCCCCTTTTTGTGCGAAGTGAATATTACGGCTGATGCTTAGTAGTTCCAGTACTTTTCTGAGCGGCACTTCTTTATCAAAAGAGGCGGTGAACAATTCTTTGCGGCAGCGGTTGTCTGTAAACACAAAAGCGACATTGTAACGGGAAGAGAGTATTGCGGTGATATCCTGTAATGACTCCTCGTAAAAATTCAGTTCACCGTTGATCCATTTGCTGTACCGGGCGGCTGATACCCTTTGTACCGCATAGGTGCGATCAGCTGTAATAGTGAGCTGTTCATCGGGTTTTAGCAGGATGGGCTGCGGCGCAATGCCGGTATGCACGGATACTGATCCCGTTAGCAGCGTGATGCGCATACCTGCTGTTGCCGTATAAGCCTGTACGTTAAAGGAAGTACCGAGCACCCTCGTTTCCACCCCTTTACTTTTTACAGTGAAAGGATGATTGGCATGATGGGTTACATCAAAGAAAGCTTCGCCTTCTGCCAGCACAACTTTTCTTTCATGTTTATTATAATCTGCCGGGATCAGCAAACGTGACTGGCTGTTAAGCACCACCATTGTGCTGTCGGCCAGCCGGATGCTGCGCACCTGGCCAATGCCGGCATCTATTGTATCATATAAAGGCCCGCTTGTTTGCGCCATGGTAGTGGTGCCTGCAGGGCGCATGGTATAATAAAGCGATACAGCTACCAGCGCCAGTACAACGGCTGCTGCCACTGCGTTGCGTACATTCAGCCAGCGGCGCCTGGGCTGCATAGTAGTATGGATCTCGTTGCTGAACCGTGCGAAAGCCTGCTGATAGCCTTCATCATAAACGCCTATCATCTTATACAGCTGTTCCGCTTCCCGGAATATGTGCGCCATTGCGGGATGGGTTTCAAGCCAGTTGGTCCAGTAGCGCACATCCTTTTCAGGTGCGCCTTTGCAATAATTGCAGAATGAAGTGTCAGATAAGAAATCTTCCGGCAGTTCGTAATATTGTTCTTTCAACGATCCAGTGTTTATTGTTCCGTTAGTAGGACACAGGGGAAGGCAGAATTTCCATGATAGAAAAACCGAGTTAACGATTCCTTAATATGGGAATATAGGTTTGCCCTTCAATTGCTTCCGCAGTGCTGTGAGGGCTTCATGTACATAGTTGTAAGCCGTTTTTACAGGCTGGCCGGTGATCCGGGCAATATCTTCATAGCTGTATTGCCGGAAAAAACGCATCTCTATTACCTGCCTGTACCGGGGCGGGAGATTATGCAGGGCGCGTTGCAGGTTTTCCTGCATAGCTGTTTCATCTGCATTGCGTATCAGTATTTCTTCGTAGGAATATTCCACACCATCCATTTCGCCGGGCTCGTAGGGCACTGTTTTATTTTGCTGCTTTAAGGCAGTCAGCAGCCGGTTGCGCAATGAAACGGTAAGGTAGTTTTTCAGATGCAGTATCTTCTGAAGATCGTCCTTTTTCTGCCAGCAATGAAGAAATAGCTGGTGGATGCAATCGCGTATCAGCTCCTTGTCATCCGTAAGATAACAGCCTGCGGCAAACAGCATATGATAATGTGCCTGGTATAATTGTAAGATGGCATCCCTGTTATCCATTTCATGTATAAGCGATCCGGTGTATTCAAAGTTACCATATCGGGCGGCAGGCACGTTTTAAGAAATTGTTAAGCCTATTTGCGGCGTCCTCGGGGAAAGAGGCACCATAGACGTAAGAAGGGTAAAGTATTGCAGGAAAGCCGGGCCGATTTTGTATTTCACCCGGAGTATCAATTGCCTGTAGCTGGCTATATCGGGAAAAATGTGCATCTGCAGGTTTTCCAACGGAAAGAGAAATGAAATAGAATGGAGTGGATCCGGGGGAGATGAACAAATTGTTGTTGCAGGAAATAGAAGAGCAGATGTTGTACATCATCCGGCTCAATAAGCAGGTGGAGGAGTTATCGCAGTTAGTAAAAAGCAGGGAGAAATGATGGGAGTATATCTTTTTTCATCTCTCCTTTATTAAAAAATGAAAAAGAGAATGATTAAATTGCTCCCGGTCTAACTCAGGAGATATTGCGCGGCGCCAAGTTTCATATAGCAAAAGAATTACTGATCAGTATATCGGAAGGAGACGAAGTGGCTTTTCGTGAACTCTTTTATGGGGCTCTCCCCTGGCTTACTTCTTTTATACAAAGGATGGTTAAATCGCCGGAAGGGACCCAGGAGATTGTGCAGGAAACATTTATCCGGATCTGGTTGAGCCGGGATAAGCTCCCCGGGCTTCTTGAACCGCAGGCGTGGATTATACGGGTAGCCAGCAATGAATGCTTCACCTGGTTCCATAAGCAGGCGGCGCTCCGCAAGGTAACTGGTATCAGCGAAGAGGAAGGCGCCGTTGCTGGCAACCACGCGGAAGACCGGCTACAGTTGCAGGAAACACTGCAACTGATCAGGGAGGCGGTAGCCCAGTTACCGCCGCAGCGTAAAAAGATCTACCAGCTGAGCAGGGAGGAAGGACTGAAAATACAGGAAATTGCCGACCGCCTGCAATGTTCTCCCAGCTATGTGAAAAATACGCTTAGTGCAGCGCTGAGCTTTATCCGCGGGCATCTTACAGCCGCCGGTAAGATAATTCCTCTCTTATTTTTCTTCTCATTAACACGCTGAGAACAAAGCACTTAATTTTTATTTCCCGTTATTTTTAAAAAAAAGTGAAAGGCCGATGAGTACCACCGGTCTTTTTTTCATTCTTTATAATATTACGCTGCTTGCCGGCGTGCACCTGTAATTATTTTATTACGTTTTGAAAACCACTATGGAAGCGAGAATTACTTTTTTATTGAAAAAAAGTGGGGAGGAAGGATTAACTGTAGCTGAGGAGAAGGAACTGACCGCTTTTTTCCGGGATGAAGCTAACCGTGAGCTGTTTAACAGCGCGGCTGCTGCATGGCAGGAAGAGATTTCCGGTGATGAGGCGGTGAATCCTGTAACCTGGGAGCCTGTGCTGCAGCATATATTGCTGGCAGATAAGCCTGGCAATACGCCAGTGAAGGTGGTGTACCGGAAATGGTGGCAATACGCCGCAGCAGTAATGTTCATAGTGGCGGCATCGGGCGCCTGGTTCCTGTTGCAGCACAAAAGCCCCACAACGCCTGCTGTTCCGGAAGTGGCTGCCGGTATAGCGCCTGGTACCAACAAGGCAGTGCTGCAGCTATCGAATGGAAAAACCATTGTGCTTTCCGATGCGCAGAATGGTGTAGTAGGTCAGCAGGGGAATGCACAGGTGGTAAAAACGGATAACGGGGTATTGGCCTACCAGCGCGGAACAGCAGCTGCCGGCAATACGGTGGAATACAATACAATGATCACACCACGGGGCGGGCAGTTCAGGATTGTATTGCAGGATGGTTCAACAGTGTGGCTCAATGCTGCGAGTTCTTTAAAATACCCGGTGGAATTCAATGGTGCAGAACGGGTGGTAGAGCTTACCGGGGAAGCCTACTTCGAGGTGGCGGCCAGGCCGGGGCAGCCTTTCCGGGTGAAATCGAAAGGGCAGGAAGTACTGGTGCTGGGCACCCATTTTAACATCAATGCCTACCCGGATGAAGCAATGACAGCTACCACATTGCTCACTGGCAGGGTAAAGGTATCCGGTGCAGGATATACCGGTGTGCTGCAACCGGGAGAACAAATACAGCAACAGGAAAATAGCCACTGGCAGCTGTTGAAGAATGTAGATACAGAAACCGTGATGGCCTGGAAAAACGGGTATTTCTCTTTTAACAATGCCAACATCGTTACAGTAATGCGGCAACTGGCCAGGTGGTATGATGTGAATGTAATATTTGAAACCAAAAATACAGCACAGGCATTTATGGGGGAAATACCCCGTAGCGTAAGCCTGGAGAAAGCTTTAGAGATACTTAAATTCAGTGATATTCATTATGTAATAACAGGAAGAACAATTAAGATTGTCGACTAATTAATCAACCAACCGCGATTTATTATCAACCAAAAACCAACCAACCATCAATGAAAAGAAATACGTCATAAAAAAGAAAACAGAAGTGCTTGCAACACTTCTGTTTTTAATCCGGGTTTACCGACAACTATCCGACTAAAGAAAGTTTAATCAATTCACCCAAACATTACAAATGTATGCAATTAAACAATTGCTATAGGCATTTCTTTGCCCGTTCCCTCCTTAAAAAAACGATGCTCATTATGAGATTGAATTTTTTCCTGATTGTTGTGCTATGCCTGCATGTAAGCGCAAAGGGGGTGTCTCAGGAGATTACATTGTCATTGAAAGAGGCTTCACTTGAAAAAGTACTGTCAGGTATTAAAAAACAGAGCGCTTATCACTTTTTTTATGATGCCCGGCTGCTGCGGGAATCTGCACCCGTTAGCGTGCAGCTGAAGAGAGCATCGCTCCGGCAGGCGCTGGAGCAAAGTATGCAGGGACAGCCGTTTTCCTGGCGTATTGATGAAGACAATAAGCTGGTGATCATCGGCAGGAAAACAGTTACGGTAACACCGCTGATAGACATCGCAGTTGCATCCGGGACCATCACCGGTGTAGTGGTGGACCATGAGGGAAAACCTATATTGGGAGCTACAGTAAGCCTCCGGCCATTTAACAGGGGAACCGTTACCAAAGAAGACGGCTCCTTTAGCTTTAAGAATCTAGCCGCCGGTAATTATACCATCGTGGTAACTTTCGTAGGCTATGGATCTTATGAAAAAAATATTAAAGTAGGAGCCACCCCGGTGGAACTCACTATTGCCCTGAAACCGGTACTTACAGAATTAAATGCCTCGGTGATCGTTGGCTATGGTACCACTACGGAGCGGAACAAAACAGAGTCCATGTCTTCTGTAAGATCAAAGGAGCTTACGGAAAACCATTCCAGTATTGCCGTGTCGGATATGCTGGCCGGCCGGTTGCCGGGATTGTACGCGGTAAAATCCGGTGGAGCGCCGGGAGCGGGATCTACGCTTTTTGTACGTGGACTGAGCACCTTCAATAATTCTGCGCCGCTGGTAGTGATCGATGGTATCCCCGACAGGCGGCTGGATGATCTGAACGCCAATGATATTGATGTAATATCGGTGTTGAAAGATGCCTCGGCGATCTCTGTTTATGGCGCCCGTGCAGCCAACGGGGTGATACTTGTAACCACTAAGAAAGGAAATATCGGAAAGCCAAGTATCACCTTTGCAGCTAACGTGGTGAACCAGCGTCCTACACAATACTACAAACAGATGAATGCTTTTGAGTATGCCACCACCTACAATGAAGCACTTAAAAATGAAGGATTATACCAGCCCGGCGTGGGGATGGGCTTCAGCGATGAAGCGGTGCAGAAATATAAGGATGGCTCTGATCCCGACCACTATCCAAACGTGAACTGGATCGACGAAGTGCTGGCTACTTCCTTATGGCAAAGTAATTACAACCTGTCTGCCGCAGGCGGAAGCGAAAATATCCGCTACTTTATTTCCGGGGGGTACTCAAAGAACAGCGGATTGGTACCGGTAGAAGGTTACAGCCGCTATAACCTGCGCAGCAACCTGGAGGCAAAGGTAACACGCGACCTGAAAGTGACGATGAACCTGAGCGGCTCTTTCAGCAAACAGGATGCGGAAGCGGTGTATGGTTCCGAGTATGTTATTGCAAATATGTACTCCACACCGCCTATCCGTGTTAATCGCTTTACCAACGGATTGTATGCCATGGTACCGGAGCAGCGGGGAAATGCCTACCAGCAATCAATAGGCGCATCCGGTTATTATCTCACCAATACGAATATTTTTAATTCGGTAGTCAACATACAATACGATGTTCCATTTATAAAAGGATTGTCGCTGAAAGGCAACGGCTCTTTTGATAAGCTTTATTCCTTTGGAAAACGCTTTGCCACACCTTACGATATTTATAGTATTGATGCAGCAGGGAATTTCAAAAAGGCAACGCCCTATCCAACAGAGCCTTACCTGCGTGAAATCTTTGCGCAAACACAGAGCCTTACACTGGAAGCCGGTGCGCAGTACGACCGTTCACTCGGTAAGCACGACCTGTCCGGTTTACTGCTCTTTACACAAACCAATAACACCGGCGATAATTTCAATACGCAGCGCTCCGGCTTTGTATCTTCCAGCTTATCGCAGCTGGACCTGGGTGATCCTACGCGTGTAACCAACGGCGGTAACGGCACACAGAATGCCAGGCGAGGTTTGGTGGGGCGGTTTTCCTATAACTATGCTTCGCGCTACCTGTTCCAGTTTAACTTCCGGTATGATGGGTCTGATATTTTCCCTCCTGATCACCGCTATGGATTTTTTCCATCGCTCTCCGCGGGCTGGATTTTATCAGAAGAACATTTTATGGATAATGTATCCAATAACCTTGATTTCCTGAAGCTGAGGGCCTCCTGGGGGCAGCTGGGGAATGATCGTGTAGATCCCTACCAGTTCCTCACTACCTATGCCCTGGGAGCCACGCCGGGATATTCACTGGGAGGAACTGTGCCGCAGTATTACCAGACGTTATCGCCCAACGTGTTGCCCAACCCGGTATTTACCTGGGAGCGCGCAGTGATCACCAACATAGGAGTGGAAGCGCATTATAAACAGGACCTGTTTACGCTGGAGGCAGATTATTTCCAGAAAAGAACAAAAGATATCCTGGCGCCGCCTGCACAGCAGGTACCTACCATAATTGGGATAGGCCTGCCGGACATCAATAGCGGTATTGTGGATACCAAAGGACTGGAAATTACTTTGAGTCATACGCAGCATTTCGGGAAGTTCTCTTATTTTATCTCCCCCAATTTTGCTTTCAGTAAAAACAAGATCGTTTATTATCCTGAATCACAAAGTATCCCTGAATGGCAAAAGATCACGGGGAAATCCATCGGTTATTTTTATAACAGGGTAGGTACCCAGACAGCAGGATATATTTCCGAAGGTTTATACCAGAGTGAAGAAGAAATTACCAAAGGGCCCAAACCACTTTACCCCGGCACCGCTCCCGGAGATATCCGGTACAAGGATGTGGACGGCGATGGCGCTATTACCGCCCGGGACCAGGTAGCTTTCGGATCCGCCTTTTTCCCGAAGATCCAGTATGGTATCCGTTGGGGCGTTAAGTACAGCAGCCTGGAGCTGAATGTATTGATGCAGGGAGCAGGCAATGTACAGGGGTATGCGTATAACAACCTGCCGGCTACAACTGATAAACTGGGCCGCTGGACGCCGGATCATACCAATGCTTCCTATCCGCGGTTATGGTATAATAACCAGAATAATGAAGAACGCTCTGATTACTGGTCCCGTAATACTGCCTACCTGCGTGTGAAGAACATTGAGCTGGCTTATAGCTTGCCCGGTACTGTACTTCAGCGCATTGGCGCAAAAAGTTTACGTATCAGTGTTAGCGCAAATAATCTCTTCACTTTCACTCATTTTAAATCATTTGATCCCGAAAGTGCAGGACAGGTACGCGACCCGCTGATGAAGTCGTTCGCAGCCGGCGCCACGCTGCAATTCTGATCTGTGAAAATGAATTTATTGAACATCTAATGCTCTCAAATGAAAAGATTAATCAGCTATATAACCCTTGCTGTAACAGTGGGAACAGTTGCCTGTAATAAGGAAGCGTTGAATAAAGGTCCTCTGAACCTTTACAGCGACAGCAACGTATGGAAAGACAGTGCCCTGATCGGCCGGGTGGTATTGGAATCGTACAGTAAGATACATTCAATTTATGATGATGCCGGTAACTGGATGATCTGCGATATTACGGATGAAGCCAAATGTGCGAAGTCCTTCCTGGAGGCCAACCTGGTGAACTCCGGGCAGTATTCTCCTTCTTCCAATATCAACACCAATATCTGGAACGACACTTATATTGCAGTACGCAACTGTAATACGGTGTTATCGCATATGGATGATATGCCGCTCAGCGCAGCAACAAAGCAGCAGATCAAAGGTGAGATGCTGTTTCTCCGGGCATTACACTATATGGACCTCTATTTTACCTTCGGGCGTTTCCCTATTGTAGATAAAGTACTTTCGCTGGATGATGAGTTATCGATAGGTCGTGGTACCGATGAAGCCTGTGTAAATTTTATGGTGAAAGACCTGGATGATGCAGCCGCCATTTTGCCGGGAAGCTATCCTGCGGCTTCCACAGGCCGCGCTACCCGTTTTGCCGCATTGGCTATGAAGGCAAGACTGCTGCTCAATTATAAGGATTACAGCGGCGCCGCTGCTGCTGCCAAAGAGGTAATAGATAAAGGCGGATTTTCTTTGTTCCCGGATTATGGCGCTATGTTTTTCCCGGAGAATGATGATAACAACGAAGTGATTTTTAATAAAGAATACGCGGGAGATCTGAGCGGGCAGGTACATTCACTCGACGATTACAACAACTCTACCTACTTCACCGGTTTTGGCAGCGTGAGGGATTGTCCCACGCAGAACATGGTGGACCAGTACCTGATGACAGATGGTAAACCCTGGAACCAGTCGGCTTTATACGATCCTGCGCATCCGTATGCCAACCGTGATCCGCGCCTGCATGCCAGCATTATTTACGACGGCACTACCTGGATGAATACTGTCATGGACCTGAAACTGGGCTCCGCTATGAACCCAGGCACTTCCAGCACGGCCATCACCGGTTACCTGCTGCGTAAATTCATGAACCCCAACTATATCTTCGGCGGTAATAATACCAACTACCAGAACTGCATCATGATGCGGCTGGGGGAAGTGTATCTTAACTATGCAGAATGTCAGCTGAAACTGAATAATCCCGCTGAAGCGCGCACTTATGTAAACCTTCTCCGCAAACGGGTGAATATGCCGGAAATAACCGGCCAGCTCACCTGGGATGATTATGTGCGTGAACGTACCGTGGAACTGGCATTTGAGGGCCAACGGTTCAATGATATCCGCAGGTGGGGCACCGGTAAAACGATGATAGGAACGGCCATCAAATCCATGCAGATAGGCATTGTAAACGGCGCCAGAACGTATACCGCTGTGCCACTGGAACAACGCTTCTTTGAAGACAAGATGTATTATTTCCCCATCCCACAGGAGCAGCTGCAGAAATATCCTGCAGGTAAAGTACCTGAACAAAATCCAGGTTGGTAATCATCTACACAAAATTATATACCGTCAAACACCAGCATTATGAAAATCACTTTCAATCATTTAAGCACATATACCATTGCAGCAGTGGCATTGCTGTGGCAACCATTAATGGCAGGCGCCCAGGCTAAACAAAAAGGCGACAGCCTGGTTAACGTGATCAATAAACACCCTGAAAACGTTGCTGCACATGATGCCTATATCCAAACCATGTGGAAAGACAGCGCCGGGGTGGTGAAGCAATACCAGCAATGGACAAAGAAATTCCCAAAAGTAGCAGCCGTACAGTATGGCTACGGTAAATTTTATACCAACAAAGAAAGCCCTGCAGCCCGGCCTTTCCTGTTGAAAGCAGTAGAACTGGATCCTAAACTGGCGGATGCCTGGCAGGAGTTATCTATTGATGCAGAGCGCTGGGGGGAATTTGATAAAGCCCGGGAATTTATGGGTAAGGCATCGGCCGCAGAACCAGGCAACCCGGATTATTTTTTCTATTACGCCAGCGCTTTTGAGAAAGATAACCCGCAGAAATACCAGCAGATGTGCAATGAGCTGATCAAAAAATTCCCTGAAAGCCAGCGGGGCGCACAGGCACTGTACTGGATGGCCTTCCGTGAACCGGACCTGCAGAAAAAGAAAGCGCTGTATGAACAGATGCGCAGGGATTTCCCGGTATCAAAATTCAGCTGGTCTGGTTCCGGTATGGAGGAATATTTTGATTTGCTGTTATCCGAAAGCCCTTCGGAGGCGTTGAAACTGGCTTCAGAACTGGCTGCCACGCCCGGCCTGGAAGCAGAAAGCAAGGAAGGGTTTGAAAAAAGTGCAAAGCTCGCCGGCCAGTTTGTAACTGCTGAAAAATTACTGGCGGAGAACAAAGCCGGCGAAGCCGCTGCAGTACTGAATGAAATAAAGCCAAAGAGATGGGGCAGCATGCCACAAACACTGGCGCTGCTCAAAGCTAAAGTAGCCGCTTCCGGTGGGCATCCGCAACAGGCATATGACACCCTGATGAAGTTTTATGTAGCCACACCGGCCAGATCGTTGAAAGCGCCGCTGCTGGCATATGGTAAGGAAGCCGGTAAAACAGAAAGCGCTGTTTACAGTGATCTGAAACAACGGTTAAATGCAGATGCCAAAGAGGCGTCCTTTTCCCTGGAATCTTACCTGGCAAACGGTAAAACCACCATGCAGGACTACAAAGGGAAAGTAGTGTTGCTCACTTTCTGGTTTCCCGGCTGCGGTCCCTGCAGGGGAGAGTTTCCTCACTTTGAAAAAGTGCTTCAGCATTTCAAAGGTCAGGCTGTTTCCTATGTTGCTATAAACATTGTCCGTGACCAGGATGAATACGTAGTGCCATTTGTGAAATCCAGCAAATACAGTTTCACAGCGTTGAAAGATGTGGAAACCGAGAGAAAGAACTTGCCGGTGAGAGGTGCGCCTACCAATTACCTGATTGACCAGGATGGAAAGATCATCTTCAAAAATTTTATGATCCAGAATCATGATGCGGAGCTGATGCTGGAGGATATGATCCGGTTGTTGCTCGAAAAGCAGGCGTAAATTAATATTAAAACCCCATTTATACAGCATGGCTGGCCGGTAGGCCGGCCTTGTTGCTTTAGGATGCTTTAATCCCGAAAATGCAACAGGCGTCTTTTGTGATAGATACCACTCATCTTTTTTACCCCTACTATAATAATTTAACGCCTATATTTATCCCCTGGTATTCCATCTTCACTATAAAAAAATTATAATCAACCATGCCGGCCATTGAGGGGCAAACAGATGAAGCATTGTTGTTGTTGTTGCAGTCGGGTGATGAACAGGCCTTAAGCCTGTTGTACAAGCGGCATTGGGAACCCCTGTTCCTGTCGGCCTACCAGGTGCTGAAAGACAAGGAAGCCTGCAAAGACCTGGTGCAGGAACTGTTTACAGAACTGTGGCAAAGATCCCATCGTATCCGGCTGAATAGCTCCCTGAAGGCGTATCTTGCTGCCAGTATCCGTTACAAGGTGTTTCGTTATATCAGGCAAAACCCTGTGCGGGAAGAACTGTTTGACCATATGCTGGAACGGATGGAAACCGCCTCCCCGGAGAGTGAGCTGGCCGTAAAAGAACTGCAATCCCTGCTGAATACCCTGATAGACACCCTCCCGGAAAAATGCCGGGTGATATTCCGGATGAGCCGGGACCAACACCTCTCTTATAAAGAAATTGCTGCCCAATTGAACGTTTCGGTGAAAACCGTTGAAAACCAGATCAATATTGCCCTCCGGAAGCTGCGCTCCGCCCTCGGCTATGCCTTACTGCTGCTCCTGCTGATGGATAAGTAAAATTTTTTTGCTCCTGCCTTGGGGGGAACCCTTCTTTTTTGTCACTAGTGATAAAATACCCGGTATGAACAGACAGGAGTTTTATTCATTAATAGATAAATGGATGGACGGATTGGCCAGTGAGGAAGAAGTGAAGCAGCTCATGAACTATTATCACAGCTTTAAAACCACCCAGGAGTGGGATGAAATGGAGCTGGGCGCCAAATCCCTGCTGGAGGCGGAAATGGAGCAGCAGTTACTGTCCCGTATCCGCACTGCCGCACCGGGAACAGTACCGGTAAAGCACACGTGGTGGCCAAAGATAGCCGCAGCGGCAGCGGTGTTGCTGGTACTGGCGGTAAGCGGCTGGTGGTATTTCCAGCGCCCGGCTGCGCCAACGCCCGTTCATTCCCGGCAACAGCTGGTGGCTACTAAAGCGGGGGAACATAAAAAGATAGAGCTGCCTGACGGCACCACCGTTTGGCTCAGTCCTGCTTCCACCTTGGCATATACAGATGCTTTCGGGATAGAAAACCGCGAGCTTACGCTGAGCGGGGAAGCCTTTTTTGAGGTAACCACTAATGCCACGCAGCCTTTCATTATTCACAGCGGGCGTGTAGATACCCGCGTATTGGGCACTTCTTTTAATATCCAGGCGTTTGATGCACAGCCGGATGTATCGGTTACCGTGTTAACCGGTAAAGTGGCGG
The DNA here is from genome assembly GCF_036569185.1 of Chitinophaga sp. Lineage (GTDB taxonomy): Bacteria > Bacteroidota > Bacteroidia > Chitinophagales > Chitinophagaceae > Chitinophaga. The sequence continues at coordinate 9,784 of NZ_DATCRD010000267.1, read as the reverse complement.
TAGGCAATGCCGATAGCGCGGTGCATGTATCGCCCAGTGAGCGGGCGGTATTCAGCAAGGCCACGGGTATTATCACGAAAGAAGACCAGGTGGCTACAGGTAGCCTGCTCAGCAGGCGTGAGGGCATCCTGAAATACGACAGGGCCGCTTTGCCGGAAGTGGCGGCAGAACTGGGATATTATTACAATGTAAAAATTGAGATCAAAGGAAAGATTTCCAACTGCTTTTATTTTGGAGAATTCAATACTAACGGCACTTTAGATAAAGCATTGCGGCAGTTGTGCCTGTCGCTCAACGCTACTCTGGAAAGCAACGGTACTACCTACATCATCAGGATGGATAAGGAATGCTAAACGTTATGAAATAAACCACCCGCCTATGCATAAGGAAGCGGCGCCTACATAAAAAGAACCTCCCTTGCGGGAGGCTGAAAGTTAAGTTCTAACGCTAGTTTGCCACACTGGCCTGGTAACCGATGGCAGCTAGTTTTTACTCAACCTTAATCTACGTAAAAGTATGAAAAAATGTGTACCTGTAATAGGCATGCTAATGAAAATGTCATTGTGTATTGTAGTCGTTGTATGTAGTACCACACTAACACTGCTGGCCAAGCATACCGAAGCCCAGCTGCTTGAAAAAAGGATTACGCTGAAAGTGGAAGGCGGCGCATTGCATGATGCGCTGGATGAGATAGGCGCCAGCGCCAATCTTTCTTTCAGTTATGCCGTTAACCGGGAAATCTTTAACAGCATCGTCACTATCCGGGCAAAGCACCAGAAAGTGGGCAATGTGCTGAAAGAGCTGCTGGCGCCATTTTCCCTGGAATATTTTATAGCAGATGATAAAGTGATCATCCGCCGCAGCAATGAAATGCTGGCAAATATGCTGCTGGATGCAGATGCCGGCCTCATGTACAAAGATATCCGCGGAAAAGTGGTGAATGAAAAAGATGAGCCTTTACCCGGCGTGTCCATACGGGTGAAAGATGCTTCTATGGCCACTGTTACCGATGAAAAAGGGGAGTACCTGCTGAAAGGCATTCCTGAAAATGCGGTGCTCATTGTATCCTTTATGGGATATAATACCCAGGAGATAGCCAGCGGTAAAGACACCCAGCTGCGTATCGTACTCACGGAAGACACCAAAAAGCTCGGTGAAATTATAGTGGTAGGGTATGGCTCCCAGAAAAAGGCCAGTCTTACCAGCGCCGTAGCCTCCGTAAAAGGCGCTGCGGTAGCGGAAAGGCCCGTGCCCAACGTGGTGAATGCCCTTCAAGGACAGGTACCCGGCCTCTTTATACAGCAAACAGACGGCATGCCCGGAACCAACAACAACAAACTGAATATCCGCGGTATCAGCACCCTGTCGAGCAACCCGGTGCTGGTACTGATAGACGGCGTGGCCGGTCAGCTGGAAACGGTGAACCCGCAGGACATCGATAACATCAGTATCCTGAAAGATGCCTCCGCTACTGCCATTTATGGCGCCCGTGCCTCCGGCGGGGTCATACTCGTAACCACCCGTAAAGGCAAACTGAACAGCAAGCCCTCGCTGGCGTACGATGCCTACGCCGGCACACAACAGCCCACCTATCTCCCAAAACTGGTAGACGCAGTATCCTTTATGCGCAAATGGAATGAGTCCCAGCTGAACGATAATCCCGATGCCACCGTACGCTTTTCCGACGCCGATATCCAGAAATACGCCAGCGGGGAATTGCCCAGCACCGACTGGATCAGTGCCATCTTCAAAAAGAACGCCCTCCAGATGCAACACAACGTGGGCATCTCCGGGGGAACAAAAAATACGGATTACTTTGTATCTCTCGGTTACCTCAAACAGGAAGGACTGGTACAAGGCGTGATGAATGAGCGCTTTACCTCGCGGGTGAATGTGAACACCCAGATCCTGGATAACCTGAAGTTCGGGATCAATACGGTGTATATGAATGCGCCTAAAAGTTTTGCCGGCGCCGGTATTTATACCACCGCTATGCATTGGGCGTATATCCTGAACCCTACCGAATGGGCTTATACCCCGCAGGGGCGCGACAGAAGCTACCGTGGCGGTTCTCAACCGGTAGCTATTATCAATCACGGAGGGTTTGAAAATTATAAGGATAATTATCTTAACACCAACCTCACACTGGATTACGGGATCACAAAAAACCTGTCGGTAAAAGGGCAGTATTCCTATAACAGCCGTGATATTAAACACAAAATTTTCAGGGCTACCTACAAATTGTACGATGATGAGGAGAACCTCGTTACTACACAACAATCGCCCAACTCTTTGAACGATGATTATAATACTGCTATTAACCAAACGTTCATCGGTACGGTGAATTATGGCTTGCAGGTGAAGCAGCATGATTTTAAAGCATTGCTGGGATACAGCCAGGAAAGCATGAAGTATGACGCCTATTCCCTGGGCCGGCAGGATTTCCTGAATAATGATATCCATGTGATCAACGGGGGCAGCGTGAAAAAAGATCAGTGGAGCACCGGCGGCAGCGCTTATGAATGGGCCATCCAGTCGCTGTTCGGAAGGTTATCCTACAGCTTTAAAGACCGCTACCTGCTGGAAGTGAACGGGCGGTACGACGGATCTTCCCGTTTCAAAAACAACCGCTGGGGATTCTTCCCATCCGTTTCCGCAGGATGGAGGATTTCGGAAGAAGACTTCCTGAAAGGCTCCGGTACTATCAGTAACCTGAAGCTGCGTGCTTCTTACGGAAAAGTGGGTAACCAGAATGCAACGGGAACGGATACACGCGGTATTTATTCCTGGGCCAGTTTGATTGGTACCGGCGCTTCTTACTTCAACGATAAAGCGCAAACCACTACCTATTACAACAATACCGCTAATCCTGATCTTACCTGGGAAGAAAAAGTGACCGGGAATATTGGTGTGGACGCCGGTTTTTTCCAGGAGAAATTAACACTCACCGTAGATGTGTTTAAAGAGAAAACCACCGGTATATTGCTAACGCCCAGCGTGCCCTCTACCTTTGGCCGCGATGCGCCGGTCATGAACCTGGGCCGCATGAGCAACTGGGGGTGGGAAGTATCTGCCGGCTACCAGAACCGCGATAATAAACTGAAGTACGGCGTAATGGTGAATATCTTCGATTCACGCAACAAGATCCTCGACCTGGGCGGTACACCGGATGTATTACAGGAAAACCCTGTGATGGTAGGGCAATCGCGCTGGACCTGGTATGGCTATAAAGCGCTTGGGCTGTTCCAGTCTGATGAAGAAGTAAAATCATCACCCACTTATAAACCGCAAAACAAAGCAGGAGACATTAAATACCAGGATACCAACGGCGATGGACAGATTACCCCGGAAGACCGTGTAATACTGGGTGATGCAGATCCGCATATGATGTTTGGCGTGAACGCTAATTTCTCCTGGAAACAGTTTGATCTGAGTATGTTATTCCAGGGCGTGCTGAAAAATAAAACGTATCTCACCGGTTATGCCGTAAGCCCGTTCAACTACGGCGGTTCCTTTACCACCGACCTGATGGATTCCTGGACGCCGGAAAACAGGGGCGCCCGCTATCCCCTGATGCGGCAGGACCTGAGCGTGAACTACGATTTTTCCGACTGGTGGCTGTATGACTCAAAATATGTGCGTTTGAAGAACCTGCAGCTGGGATATAGTGTGCCCAACCATATTTTGCAACGTACAAAGATTGGTCAGCTCCGTTTTTATTTCATGATGGAGAATGCGCTGACACTGAAATCAAAACGTTTCCCGAAAAGCTTCGATCCGGAAATCGACAACTGGCAGTCGGGTGTGAACTTCCCTCAAATGAAGACTTACACCTTTGGCCTGAACCTGAAATTCTGATGACGCTCACCGCAAAAAACAACAACATGAAACGACTACATATCATCGCTATATTATGCGCCTGCAGTATTTTAACTGCCTGCTCAAAAAACTTCCTGGACCGTGCGCCGCTGGATCAGTATTCTGATGCTACCTACTGGACCACGGAATCGGATGCCGTGAAGTTTGCTTCCAGGATCTACGAGTTCCTTCCTTCCGCCGATTTTTTTGTTTGCTATGAGGGCATGAGCGATAATGCTTTTTCCAAAACAGCATCCTGGGGCAACACGCTCCGCAATGCCCAGCTGATAGGTAACAGCACCTTTGTAGCTACTACCGGTAATTTAGGCGATGAATGGCAATACGGCCAGGTAAGGCATTGCCTCGAATTCCTGGATCATGTGGATAAAGTGCCCGATATGAATGAAGGGTTAAAGAAAAGATTAAAGGCAGAAGTAAAAGTGATGCTGGCTTATCGTTATTTTATGATGGCTACGCTTTTCAGGGATGTGCCTTTGGTAATGAAAGTATTTGCCACACCAGCAGAATCAGATGTGCCGCAGGATAAGAAAGCAACAGTTATTACCCAGGTGATCAAATGGCTGGATGAAGCTGCTCCTGATCTGCCATCGTCTTACACCGGCGATGATAAAGGACGCTTCACCCAGGGCGCCGCCTGGGGCCTGAAAGCCAGGGTGCTGCTGTATACCGGCGATTACACAGGCGCCGCTGCGGAGGCAAAGAAAGTGATAGACAGTAAAGTGTATTCTCTTTACGCAAATTATTATAACCTGTTCCAGCAGGAAGGGGATTACTCCTCTGAAAGCATTATCAGCTACATTCATGTAAAGGAATTGCGGGCCAACGGGTTGCGTGATATTACCGGTGTGAACTCCGTTTCAGGAGGTACATTGTACCTGAATCCTTTGCCTTCACTGGTAGATGATTATGAAAGCGCCAGCGGTTACTATCCTTATACCAAGGATCCGGCGTATGATGTGCATGCACCATGGAAAAACCGCGACCCGCGCTTAAATGCTACTATTTACTACCCCGGCAGCACATTAGCCAATGATAAGATGTATGATCCTATTAACAGCACGCTGGATAAAATTGGTGGTGATAAAGCCACGTATACCGGTTATGCTTTTAAGAAGATGTTTGATAAAACAGAACTGGAAGCCCGCGATAATGGTGGCAACGACTGGAAGATCCTCCGTTATGCGGAAGTATTGCTTACGTATGCAGAAGCGGCCAACGAGGCTACCGGTCCATCTGCAGAAATTACAAATGCACTGAACGAAATCAGGGCCCGTGCAGGTATGCCCGGTGTAGCGGCTACGTTTGCGCTTAACGGCTGGAGTATGAACAAGGAAACGCTGCGCACCTTTATCCGTCATGAGCGCCGGATAGAGCTGGCAGGTGAAGGGCACCGTTATTTCGACATCCTGCGGTGGAGGATCGGGCAGCAAGTGCTGAACGGGCCTATTTACACCCTGGATGCTTCTGCCGGGTTAACAGACATTCCTGCTACCGGCGGCAAAACCAATAAGTATCCTAAAACAAAACTGGAAGACCGTCACTTCAGTACCGATAAATTTTATGTATGGCCTATACCACAGGGCATACTGGACCAGGGCCGCAAATTGGTGCAGCAGCCTGAATGGAAGTAGTAAATTTTTTATTCTTTATATTTTAACTCATCAGCTTGTGAAAAAGAATCAGGTTATCAGCATGCTGGCGGCAGTACTGTTATTAATAACGGGAAGTGCCGGCGCGCAGCAAAACCCATCGCTGCATACATTGCAGCAGCAGTTTGTGGATCTGCGTTTCGGTATGTTCATCCATTTCAATATTCCCACTTTTATGGACGACGACTGGGCCGATCCGGAAGCATCGCCGGCTATCTTCAACCCGAAGAAACTGGATTGCAACCAGTGGGCGGCAGCGGCCAAATCGGCGAACATGTCTTATGGTTGCTTAACTACAAAACATCATAGCGGTTTTGCCATCTGGGATACCAAAACCACTCCTTACAATGTGATGAACAGCCCGTTGAAAAGAGACGTGGTGAAAGAGTATGCCAATGCTTTCCGTGCGAAAGGACTGAAGGTGATGTTGTATTACTCCATCCTGGATACGCATCATAAGATCAGGCCCGGGCAGATTACGAAAGAGGACATAAAGATGATCAAGGCGCAGCTCACCGAATTGCTTACCAACTACGGCGAAATCACCGCGCTGATCATTGATGGATGGGATGCCCCCTGGTCAAGGATTTCATATGATGATGTACCTTTTGAGGAAATTTATGGCCTGATCAAAAGATTGCAACCTAACTGCCTGGTGATGGACCTGAATGCGGCGAAGTACCCGGCGGAAGCATTGTTCTATACAGATATAAAATCGTATGAGCAGGGTGCGGGTCAGCATATTTCCACGGAGAATAATCACTTGCCGGCATTGTCCTGTTTGCCAATTAATACGGCATGGTTCTGGAAAGCGGATTTTCCCACTACGCCGGTGAAGAGTGTGGATAGACTGGTGAATGAAAACATTGTTCCGTTTAACAAGGCATGGTGCAATTTCATTCTGAACGTAGCGCCTAACCGCGATGGGCTGATCGACAACAACGCTTTGGAAACCTTAAAGCAGATCGGGAAACAATGGAAAAATGAAGGACCTGTAGCGGCATTACCAACGTATGCATCTCCCATTATTTCACCTAATATTGCCAAGCACCAACCGGCTAATTCCAGCTGGAGCAATGATATGAACATCATGGATTTTGCAAACGATGATAGTTTCAGAAGTACGTGGCAGTCGAACCGCGCAGTGAAGCAGCCCTGGTTTGAAGTGGAATTTGACCGGCAGCAAGGGTTTAACATGATAGTGATTACTGAAGATAAAGCGCGTATTAAGCAATACCGGCTGGAATATAATGAGAACGGGGAGTGGAAGCCATTGCCATCGGATGGCGAACATGCGGGTCGTGTGAGTATTCACCGTTTTCCGCGTGTATGGGGTAATAAAGTAAGGATACTGATAGACGGTTATTCCGAAACGCCAGCGATTGCAGAGTTTGGCGTGTATAACGAGAAACGGTAACGGGTGAATTTGTCCGTAGTCTTTGTGCCGGGGAATATTTTCCCGGCACAAAGACTACGGATTTTTTATTTTTTCTCTTCATGATATTCCTGTTCTGTGTTGATAGACCAGATATTTGATTTGGTAACAATACCGTTGGCAATATTGTCTACAGCCACCATGGCGGTGAGCATGGAGTGATCGGAATTGTTGTATTTGTGCATGCCGTTTCGGCCCACCAGGAACAGGTTTTCGAAGGTGTCTATATAACTTTTCAGTTCTTCGAAGCGGGCGTAGGTGCCCCAATAGGCGGGATATGTTTTTTCCATCCTGAGCACAGTGGCATCCAGTACATCGGATTGTTGCGCCAGTCCTATTTTACAGAGCTCCCGGATAGCTGTTCCCCGGATCTCTTCATCACTCAGGTCCCAGAAATCATCTCCCTTATTACAAAAATATTCCATTCCCACCCAGGTAGTATCCGGGTCTTTCACCATGTAAGGGCTCCAGTTATTGAATAATTGCAGTCGCCCTACTTTTACGTCTTTTTCCTGTATGTAGATCCAGGTGTCTTTCAGCTCCAGCGGTTTGTGCCCGTCGGTTTTTTTATCTTCGAAGCTGAGGTTTTTTAGTAAGATGCCGATGGTGATAAAGTCGCGATAATGTAGTCCGGCGGCGATTTCACGAACATTTCCCGGCACATTCGTTTCCAGTCCGGCTACCAGTTCCTTGATGGGCATGGTAGAGAAAAAGTAATCGCCTTCCAGCATCACTGTTTCCCCGGTAGTACGGTCAAGCGCTTCTATGGCAGTGATTTGATTCCCGGAGGTGTGGATCTTTTTTACATCGTGTTGCATCAATACAGTACCGCCTTTGTTGATCACCTGGTGAGCTACTTCTTCCCAGAGCTGGCCAGGGCCATGTTTGGGATACAGGAATTGTTCGATCAGGCTCGTCTCCACATTTTTTTGTTTGAGGTCTTTCGGCTTACCGGCTTCCACAGCGGATTTTACCGCATGGGCAATCGCTTTGCCGATAGAGATGCCTTTGATCCTTTGCGCGCCCCATTCCGCAGAAATAGCTTTGCAGGAAACGCCCCATACTTTTTCTGTATAATCTTTGAAGAAGAGATGATAAAGGGTAAGACCAAAACGGTTCACCATAAAGTCTTCCAGCGATTTTTCATTTTTCCGAGGAAAGAGCTGCGCCCACAGGTACGACATCATGATGCTGATGGTGGTGGTGAAGCCGAGTTTACGGAGCGTATCTACCGATAGCTGGATAGGATAGGTAAAGAATTTATGGAGAAAATAGATACGCGACAGGCGTTTCCTTACCAGCATGACGAGATCCGGATCAGTGGCTACCAGGGTATCGGTATTATTATTGTTGTTGTTGCGGTTCACCTTTACTTCTTTTGTTTTTTGCTGGTAGCTGATGGAAAATATTTCTGCGGCTTCTTTATCCAGGGGCATCATGTTCATCCACCAGTCCATAACACGGTCTGATTTGGAGAAGAAGCGGTGGCCTCCTATATCGATGCGGTTACCTTTATAGTTGACCGTTTTGGAAATACCGCCGATATCTGTGCTTTTCTCCAGTACGATAGGGATGATACCGGTGCGCTGTAGTAGTTCATAGGCAGCGGTGAGCCCTGCGGGGCCGGCGCCAATGATGATAGCTTTCTTTTGCATGAGCGAATGAGGTTATTGAATGAATGGTTCTGAGGAGAGTTGTGTGTAATACTTGTCTGTAACGGTTTACCGGGATGGCATTCCCCGGGCAAAAAAATGGTGGAAGCTGTTTGTCAGTGGCATAGTAAAAAATGGTTTTACTCCAGGTATTTCCCGACGGGGAATCACCTGTTTTTGAGGGTATATAAAATACGGGTTAGCAGCAGATAGTGAGGGCTGCACGCACTATACAAGTATAGGCGATGTTACTGAAATGCGACGGCAGCAATAAATGTTAGCGGCTCAGAAATTCCATTTGTAGAAATTTACAGGGGCATGTTTTCCTTCGCTGATGGTAACATAGCCGCTGTTATCGGGGAGGATGGTGATGCCTTCTCCCTGTTTTTCGGTCACGTAAGGCAGTTCTTTGGCGGGTTTTGACATGGCTTGTTCCACGCTTTCGTTGGTGTTGCGATGCCAGTAATAAACGGTGGTAAGGGTTTTAATAACAATGTGGTGCCCGTCTTTCGAAATATCGCCGGAGGTAACCCAGGTGTAGGGAAGTTTTATCAGTTTTTCGAGTGTGGCTTTATCGCCGTCTTTAAAGAACAGCTGGCTGGTTTTATACAGGCTTATTTCTTTTTCTCTTTTGCTGAGGATGTAGATCTGTTTGCTGATAGGATCTATCATGAGTGATTCCGCGTCGCGGGGACTGTTGGGATATTGCAGCGTAAGCACATCCGGTGTGATTTCCAGGTGAGCGGCGGGCAGTTTATCCGGTTCCTGGAACCGGTAAATACGGATATGGTTGCGGATGCCGGAGTTATCGCCAATATCGCCTACATACACATAGTGTTTGCCTTTTACGGGGCCAATTCCTTCTGCAATATCTTCCCAGTCGCGGTTGCCTGCATCAGCGAGTTTCACGGTACTGATCAGTTCCGCTTTATTGTTGAGCAGGTATACTTCGGGTTTGTTGCCACTGTCGTTATGCGTCCAGAAGCAACCTTTGAGGGTGGAGCTGGAGGCGATACCGGAGGCTTCTTTGATTTTATCGGTAGAGAGGGCGCCGAGTTCCACGGGGGTAACTGTTTGCGCCATTACGGAAACGGGTGAGAGGAGCATGAGTATATAGAAGGTGATATAACGCATGCGTTAAATTACGGAAAAGTTTGCGGATTTTGTCT
>NZ_DATCRD010000266.1:0-24101 GCF_036569185.1 Chitinophaga sp. | reverse complement strand
GGGTATAGCCCTGGCCTCCGGAGCCCCCTTGTTTGCCGGTATGATTTCCGGTATCATCGGCGGCCTGGTGATCGGCTTTTTAAGCGGCTCGCAATTGAGCGTAAGCGGACCGGCGGCAGGTCTTACCGCCGTTGTACTGGTGGCTATCACCAAACTGGGCGCATTCGACGTATTCCTCCTGAGTGTGGTAATAGGCGGCGCCATCCAGCTTATCCTGGGATTAATAAAGGCGGGTACAGTAGCCAACTACTTCCCCTCCAACGTTATCACGGGTATGCTTACCGCTATTGGTATTATCATTATCCTGAAACAGATACCTCATGCATTCGGCTATGATGCCGATTCTGAAGGCGATTTTACTTTTTTCCAGGTAGATGGAGAAAATACTTTCAGCGCTTTGCTGTCCGCAGTTAACCATATTAACCTCGGCGCAACGCTGATCACCATTGTTTCCATTTTCATTATTCTGTACTGGAGCAAGATCCCGAAGCTCAATGTAGTGCCAGCGCCACTGGTAGCAGTAATTACCGGCATATTGCTCAATATGGCATTTTCCGGCAGTGAGCTGCTGGCACTGGGATCTAACCACCTGGTAACTTTACCGGTACCCAGCAGTTTTAGTGATTTCATTGGCCAGTTTACCCTGCCCAATTTCAGCGCCATCACCAATAAAGATGTGTGGATCACTGCGGTAACTATTGCCATAGTAGCTTCTGTGGAAACCCTTCTGAATGTGGAAGCCACGGATAAGCTCGATCCCATGAAGCGTCACACTCCGCCTAACAGGGAGCTGAAAGCACAGGGGATTGGTAATATAATCAGCGGCTTAATCGGCGGTTTACCTATTACATCCGTAATTGTACGCTCCAGCGCCAACATCAATGCCGGCGCCAAAACCAAACTGGCCTCCATGACGCATGGCGCCTTATTGCTGGTTTGTACTGCGTTGATCCCGGTATTGTTAAATAAAATTCCGTTGGCTACCCTGGCGGCAGTATTGCTGGTAACCGGTTACAAATTGTGTAAAATTTCCATTTTCAGGGAAATGTTCAAAAACGGTAAGTATCAATGGGTGCCTTTCGTAGTAACTGTTGTGGCCATCGTATTTACGGATCTGCTGGTAGGTATCGCACTGGGTATGGCTGTAAGCGTAATCGCCATCCTGCGCGGTAATATGAAAAGCTCTTACTATTTCCGGAAAGAGAAATATCATAGCGGCGACAGCATCCGGCTGGAACTGGCACAGGAGGTTTCTTTCCTGAACAAGGCCAGTATCCTGCTTACACTGGATCATATGCCGGAAAACATCACGTTGGTGATTGATGCGCACAAAACGGCGTATATCGACTTTGATGTACTGCAGACCATCCGTGAATTCAAAGACATTAAAGCGCCACAGAAAAATATCAAAGTAATCCTTACGGGGTTTAAATCTGTGTACAATATTCAAAACACACCAGACCTCTCCGCCGAAGAACAAAACCGGCTGAATTCCCCGCAGGTACACACTATTTCTTCCGGTAACCACAAAGAGTTGCTGAAAGAGCTGCAATTGAATTAAAGGTTAACGCCTTTGCCTGAAGTAAAAAAACAACGGATTCCGGTTATGGCTCCGTTCATTTTTCAATTTCAAAAAATGACAATAATGAAGACGCTCAATAAAATATCTCAAGCCAATATCACTCCAAAGAAAGCACTGGAATTGCTAAAAGCCGGTAACACCCGGTTTGTGGATAACCTCCGCGTGAACCGTAATCTTCTTCAAATGGTGAACGATACCTCCGATGGACAATGGCCCATGGCTGCCATTGTAAGCTGTATGGATTCCCGCACCTCTGCAGAATTGATCTTTGACCAGGGGCTGGGCGATATTTTCAGCATCCGTTTGGCCGGCGCCGTTATTTCCGATAATGTGCTGGGCAGCCTTGAGTATGCCTGTAAAGTAGCCGGTTCTAAATTCATTGTAGTGCTGGGCCATACCAAATGCGGCGCTGTTAAAGGCGCATGCGATACCGTGGAAATGGGTAACCTCACCGGCTTACTGAATAAAATAACACCAGCCGTTTTTGCAGAAAAAACAGTTAAGGAAGACCGTACTTCTCACAACAGCCAATTTGTGGAAGCCGTAAATAAGATCCACGTAGAGCGCTCTGTTCAGGCTATTATGGAACAAAGCAACATTCTGCGCGACATGATCCGGAAGGGTGAAGTTGGTATTATCGGCGCCATTTACGATGTGGAAACCGGGATTGTAAGTTTTATGGAACATACCCTGATCCTCGAAAATAATAAACCGGAACAGGCAACAGCAGTAGCTGTTTGACCCGGCGCATTTTATAGAAGAGAATAAGTTTGCTTTTTCGTAAAAAGAGGGAGGCACACTGATAACAAGTTTGATCAATTATTTAAAGGCATTGATCGAACTGTTATTGGCAGCCTCCTTTTTTATATCTGTTGCAACCGCGCTGCAGCCTGTTCCAGTGTTGCCTGCTTCTTTGCAAAGCAAAACCTGATTACATGGTCATCCTTTCCATCCTGGTAAAATGCTGAAACCGGGATTACTGCCACACCAAATTCTTTGGTCATACGAATAGCAAAATCCTTATCTCCTTCCTCCGAGATCCTGTCGTACTTCATCAGTTGAAAATAACTGCCCTGGCTGGCCAGCGGAGTAAAACGGGAGCCCTTCATTAACTCCAGGAAGTAATCTCTTTTCTGCTGGTAAAATGCCGGCAACTCCAGATAATGTGACGGTGTTTCCAGGAATTTTGCAAGACCATACTGCATAGGCGTATTCACGGAAAAGCAGAGGTATTGATGCACTTTCCGGTACTCTTTCATCAGGTGTTCCGGCGCTACACAATAGCCCATTTTCCAGCCGGTATTATGGAATACTTTGCCAAAGGAAAATGTAACAAAGCTGTTGCGGAAAATAGCCGGATAACGTAATATGCTGTGATGCTGCGCGCCGTCAAATACCAGGTGCTCATATACTTCATCCGACAATACCACCAGGTTAAACTCATCCACCAGTTTTTCCAGTTCTTTTATATCATTTTCCTGTAAGATACTTCCCGTGGGATTATGCGGGGTATTAAGCATAATCATCCGGGTGCGGGGCGTAATTTTGCTTCTCACTTCATCCCAGTTGATCCGGTAGCCGGGAAACGACAACGGGATCAATACCGGCACTCCGCCGTTTACCAGTACATTGGGAATATAGCTGTCGTATGCCGGTTCAAAAATGATCACTTCATCACCCGGATGTATACACGTAGCAATCGCTGTAAAAATTGCATAGGTGCCGCCTGGCGTAATCGTTATTTCAGTGTCGGGATTTACTTCCTCTTGATAAAGATGGCTGATTTTCGCGGCAATGGCGTTGCGGAGCTGTGAAAGGCCCGGCATCGGCGCGTATTGGTTATGACCTTGCTGCATGGCTTCATTTACCATTGCCTTCAGGTCGTCGCTGCAATCATAATCGGGAAATCCCTGGGAGAGGTTGATGGCCTGGTGGGAGGCGGCCAGGGCAGACATGACAGTGAATATAGTAGTGCCTACGTTGGGCAGTTTTGAGATCATTGCCGGATTTTTTGATGTTGAAATTCAGACGTTTGTTAGCAGGAAAACTTTCCGCCACTAAATATCTGAATTTCAATATCAAAAAACATAAAAATATTTACAGGAACTTCTCGCCTTTGTTACGCTTGATTTCTCCCACATATTCCTTGATCTGCTGTTCATTTTCTTTTTTGCAGATGAGCAGTACATCCTGGGTATCTATAACGATAAACTCGTCAAGCCCCTGTAAAAGCACCAGCTTTTCATTAGGCACTTTCACCATGCATTTGGTGGCGTCTATTACAACCACATTTTTTCCCTGCACCGCGTTGCCCAGGTAATCTTTTTCCAGGTTCTCGTAGGCAGAGGCCCAGGTTCCCAGGTCGCTCCATCCGAAGTTGGAGGGGATAACATATACGTTGCCGGCTTTTTCCATAATACCGTAATCAATGGAAATGTTGGTGCACTGAGGGTATACTCTCTCTATCACCTCTTTTTCCTGCGGCGTATTGAGTGCAGGAGTGGCCTGTTCAAAGAGTTCATCTATCTCCGGAAGATATTGTTTAAAAGCAGCCAGGATGGTTTTTACATTCCAGACAAAGATGCCGGCGTTCCAAAGGAAATCGCCGCTTTGGAGAAATGTTTTCGCCAGTTCCAGGTTAGGCTTTTCAGTAAAGGTTTTTACCTGGTACACATTATCTGCCACATGTTGTGGCTCAAACTGGATATAGCCATAACCGGTATCCGGGCGGGTTGGTTTGATACCCAGTGTAACCAGGGCGCTGTTCTTCTGCACAAACAGCAATGCGTTTAAACAGGCGCTGGTAAACGCCGGTCCATCCATAATAAGGTGATCTGCCGGCGCACAAATAATGTTGGCCAGCGGGTCCTGTTTATGAATTTTATGAGAGATATAAGCAACACAGGGCGCTGTGTTTTTACGGGATGGTTCGCTCACAATATTGGCTGCGGGCAATTCGGGTAACTGCTCGCCCACCTTCCCGGTATATTGGTGATGCGTTACCACAAATATATTTTCCTTTGGGATGAACTGCGCAAAGCGTTCATAAGTCCATTGGAGGAGGGTTTTCCCTGTGTTCAGGATATCCAGGAACTGCTTGGGATTGTCTGTGCGGCTATGGGGCCAGAACCGGCTGCCTATTCCCCCTGCCATTATTGCCACATAAAAATGGCTGTTCAGCTGTGTCATTTCTAAATAATTCCTTCTCTGATTAAATCATGTAAGTGAATAATACCCTGATATCGTTCCCCATCCATTACCAGCAGTTGTGTAATATCATGCTGGCGCATCATTTCCAGTGCGTTAATGGCCAGTTGATCCTGCTGGATCATTTTAGGGTGAAGCGACATTATATCTTTTGCCGTTACAGCTGCTGTAGGAACTTCTTTCTCCAGCATTCTGCGCAGGTCACCATCTGTAATAATACCCTTCAGTAATCCATTTTCATCCACTACTGCCGTAACTCCCAGCATTTTGGATGAAATTTCCACAATTACCTCTCTTAATGAACTGTTAGCCAATACCTGCGGTGCTTTATGCTGCTTACTGAGATCTCCTACCTTAAGGTACAATTTCTTTCCTAAAGCGCCACCGGGATGGAACTTGGCGAAATCTGCTGCAGTAAATCCGTGCCATTCTATCAGGCAAACCGCCAGGGCATCGCCCATTACCAGCTGGGCAGTGGTGCTGGTAGTAGGCGCCAGGTTATTTGGGCAGGCCTCCTGGCTAACGGTAGTATTCAGTATTAAATCTGCCTCCTGGGCCAAAAACGAGCTGGTATTCCCCACCATGGCGATCAGCGTGTTGCCAAAATTCTTCACCAGGGGTACAAGTACCTTAATTTCAGCAGAAGTGCCGCTTTTAGAGATACACATCACCACATCTTCCTCCCTGATCATCCCCAGGTCGCCATGGATAGCGTCTGCTGCATGCATGAAAAGTGCAGGCGTACCGGTAGAATTAAATGTGGCCACTATTTTTTGCGCAATAATGGCACTTTTGCCAATGCCTGTTACCACCAGCCTTCCCTGGCATTGTGCAATCGTTTCAACAACTTTCTCAAAATCTGCATCTATAAACTGTTGCAAATCATTAATAGCAGATGCCTCCATCGCAATTGTACGCCTGGCTACCTGTCCTATATTGATAGTTTGATTCCTTTTCATGATGATTTACAAATTTATCATTTTTTACCCAGCACTGGAGCGGTTAAGTAATTTATATTGATACTCCGCGCTTTTTTAAGTAACTTCGTGTCCCCTAAAAAACATATAAATATATTTCGTCATTTGTTGGTTCTTTAGAGTTTAAATTTGAATGCAATGGCTGTTGTTAAGGAACGTTTGATGGATGCATTACGCGAACACTTTGGGTTCGATTCCTTCAAGGGAAATCAGGAAAAAATTATAAATAGCATCCTCTCAGGCAAAGATACTTTTGTGATAATGCCAACCGGCGGAGGTAAATCATTATGCTATCAATTACCGGCGCTGATGAAGCCGGGTTGTGCGCTGATCGTTTCACCCCTTATTGCGCTGATGAAAAACCAGGTAGACCTGGTAAGAGGCTACAGCAGTAAGGACAATGTAGCGCACTTTCTGAATTCTACCTTATCCAAGGCGCAGATCAAGAAAGTAAAGGCCGATCTCACAGCCGGGAAAACCAAACTGCTGTATGTAGCCCCGGAAACCCTCACCAAACAGGAAAACCTGGATTTCTTCCGGGAACTGGAGATCTCATTTATTGCAGTAGATGAAGCACACTGTATTTCTGAATGGGGACATGATTTCAGACCGGAATACCGCCGTTTGAAGGAGATGATTGACCAGATCAGTGAAAAACTACCCATCATTGCGCTAACTGCTACTGCCACCCCGAAAGTGCAAAGCGATATCGTAAAGAATCTTGGACTGAATAAAGCCAATATCTTTATTTCTTCCTTTAACCGTCCAAACCTGTATTATGAAATCAGGCCTAAACGCAAGAAGGAACAGACGATCAAGGATATTGTGAAGTTTATACACCAGCATAAAGGCAAAAGCGGCATTATTTATACGCTGAACCGCAAAACCACTGAAGAACTGGCAGATATGCTGGTGGCCAACGGTGTAAAGGCGGTTGCATACCACGCCGGCCTGGATCCTTCCACCAGGGCGCAACGCCAGGATATGTTCCTTCATGAAGACACAGAAGTAATTGTGGCTACCATTGCATTCGGAATGGGAATCGATAAGCCCGACGTTCGCTTCGTTATCCATTACAATATCCCTAAAAGCCTGGAAAATTACTACCAGGAAACCGGCCGCGCCGGCAGGGACGGACTGGAAGGGCATTGTATCTGCTATTATTCCCATAAAGATGTACAGAAACTGGAACATCTCATGCGCGATAAATCGCTCAGCGAACGCGAGATGGGCGCGCAACTGATTAACGAAACCGTGGCCTATGCGGAAAGCGCTGTATGCCGGCGCAAAGTTATTCTCCATTACTTCGGGGAACATTACGATACTGAAAACTGCGGACAATGCGATAACTGCCGCAATCCAAAAGAAAAAATAGAGGTAAAGAACCGGGTAGTGATCATGCTAAAAGCTATCCGCTCGCTTGAAGAACGCTTTGGCAGTGAATATGTAATCAATATCATCACCGGGAAAACCAGCCCGCAGATCAGCACTTACCGCCACGATAAACTTGATGTGTTCGGAGAAGGAAAAGAATTTGATGCGCATTTCTGGAATTCCCTGATGCGCCAGATGATGCTGGAAGGGTTGATAGAAAAAGATATCGAAGAATACGGCTTACTGAAAGTAACCGACAAAGGCGCCAAATTCCTCAAAAAGCCATACTCCATCATGGTGGCGCTGAATCATCAGTTTGATGAAGATGCCATGGATGAAGAGGAAGAAGCCGCTGCAGAAGCGCAGGCATCTGCCGACCCCGTGCTCTTTGAAATGCTGAAAGAGCTGCGCAAAAAAGTATCAAAGGAAAAAAAGCTCCCTCCCTTCGTTATCTTCCTGGAAACATCCCTGGAAGATATGGCCACTCAATACCCTACCACTGTACAGGAACTGGAAAAGATCCAGGGGGTAAGCAAAGGTAAAGCGATCCGCTATGGTAAACAGTTCCTGGATGTGATCACCAAATACGTAGAAGAAAACAATATCACGAAGCCGGACGATTTTGTGATGAAGAGCGTGGTGAATAAAAGCGGGATGAAAGTATTCATCATCCAGAATATCGATAAAAAGATACCGCTCGAAACCATCGCGAAAAATAAAGAGCTCTCCCTCTCCCAGTTACTCGATGAGATGGAAACCATTGTAGCCAGCGGTACCAAACTGAACATTGATTACTGCCTGGATGAAGAACTGGACGACTATGCGCAGGATGAAATCATGGAATATTTCAAAGGATGTGAAACTTCAAGTCTTGCACTCGCCAGGGAAGAACTGATTGAAAATGATTATTCGCTGGAGCAATTAAAGCTGATGCGTATCAAATTCCTGGTAGTATACGGCAACTAATGCCGGTTACCGGGTCTATACCACAACAAATGAGTATCAAACAAATACAGGAAACCATCGCACCTGCCAGGGAGCAGGTTGTAACACACCCTTTATACGCAGAACTGCAAACATTGGATGATGTTCGTGTTTTTATGCAGTACCATGTATATGCCGTATGGGATTTCATGTCATTACTGAAAGGATTACAGCAACAGCTTACCTGCGTTAATGTACCCTGGGTACCCACGGGGAACGCCGCTACCCGTTATCTGATCAATGAAATTGTAACGGGAGAAGAAAGCGATGTAGACAAAGAAGGGAACCGGTGCAGTCACTTTGAGCTTTATGAACGTGCCATGCATCAGGCAGGTGCAGATACCGGACCTATAAACGCAATTATAGCCGGTATAAAAGCCGGTAAAGCCCTTCAGGATATATTGTCCTCAGCGATCCTTCCTGAGGCTGTAAAGGGCTTTCTGAGCTTTACATTCAATGTAATTGCCACCGGCAAGGCGCATATTATGGCGGCCGTATTTACTTTCGGCAGGGAAGACCTGATACCTGACATGTTTCTTGCCCTGGTAAAAGATCTTGATCTGAAGTTTCCCGGGAAGCTGGACACCTTCATTTATTACTTAGAAAGACATATTGAAGTAGACGGTGACCACCATAGCCAGCTGGCCATGCAGATGGTGAGCGAATTATGCGGAACCGATAAAAATAAATGGGATGAGGCAGCTGAATATGCGCGTCAGTCGCTCTATTGGCGGCATGAACTTTGGAGCGCTATACTGGGTGAAAAAGTGATTTTGTAAAATTTCCCCGAAAAAATTTTGCAATTCAAAAGATTGTATTACTTTTGCAATCCCCTCACGAGAGAGGGCAACAAAAACGGATGGTGCGGTAGCTCAGTTGGTAGAGCAAAGGACTGAAAATCCTTGTGTCGCCGGTTCGATCCCGGCTCACACCACAGAAACAAAAAAGGTTTGACGATATCGTCAAACCTTTTTTGTTATAATATTCCTCAGTAAGTTCTTCTGCCACTCCAGGAACCTTTTAAATCAGCTGCTGTATTAGCCCATGTTCCTGATGTATTATCGCCTTCAATAGTTCCCGTGAACGTTGCCCCACTTGTTATTGTACCTGCATTGATCTGATTATTTGAAACAGTACCGTTGGCAATTTCTGTCACATTATCACTGTTTTTTACCAGTGCCTTTACACTATTGTTGTAGATAATTGCATTAAAAATCCCGGTGTCGCTACCAGAAAATGTTCCTTCATAACATCTTACAAGTGCTGTTGACGTCTCTTTAACCACGAGAATAGCCGCGTTAGGGTGGCCATTGATCACAAGATGAGTAATCGCAGGACTGGCGCCGTTAGGCGAAACAGAAAAAGTAAACGTGTTACTCCCGGCAACAAAGTTCACCGTTGTTTCCTGACTTGGTTGAATGGTTTGCGTAGCAGTAAAATTGTATGTTGTGCCGTCTATTTTCAGCATTGCAGCAATCGTGTTGTCGTTATTGATGTTTATGATAATAATACCGCTTGAACCGACAAAAACGCCTTTGTAGATACCGTAATTGCTGTTATCATATTGGGCTTTAGCCGTGGGAGTATCTGCCAGGTTGTTGTTGGAAGGGTGGTCCTTTTTTGAGCAGGCTCCGAAAAAAAATAAAAAAACGAGACTTAGTAATCTAACTTTCATGTTTTAAGTTTTAGGGATACTTTTATACATAAAATTAGACGTTCCGGTTTTCTTCAATGTAGCCCGAAAGGGCTATTTATGTTTAAGATTCCGGTCGTATCTTTAGATAGCACCCCATACGCTGATACAATGCAAAAGTTAACAGGATATTTCGAGTTCCTGCAAAAAATCAGGCAGGTGGAATCGCCTTCTTTTGACTGGTTAAGAAATACATTGGATGACAATGCGCTCAAGCAATATATTCCCATGTACGGCGATCATTTCAGGCATGCCAGAGCCGGGGCTTACCTCCTGGATTATTCACAGCAACGTTATTTGCATTTCGATGAAGCGGCGTGCCGCACGCTGACCGGGTACCGCAGCGATTATCTACTCTCCGGTGGCCTTGAGGCCGGACTGGGCTTGTGGGACAAGAACGATCTCGACGTCTACGACCGGGAAGTCCTTCCGGCTAATCTTGATTTCCTGTCTTCTGTTCCTGTTAAGGAAATTCCACAATATCTATTCGAATGCACTTACCGGGTCCGAAACAAAGCAGGAGAAATAAGGACCGTTTTACAAAAGTCTTTTTTCCTCCATTCTACCAATAAGAAACTGCCGACGCTGGTATGCGGTTATCTTTTCGACCTTACCTCCTACAAAACCGATAACGCGATCACATACCGGGTTCATAAGAACACTGGCAACGGCATTTATCACCAGGTTAAAGACGACATTTTTTTTCCGGCTTTTGAAGACAGGGTTTTAAGCAAGCGGGAAACTGAAATTTTACAGGGATTCTCGCTCCATTATACCATTCAGCAAATAGCCGCCAGGCTACATATAAGCCCGTATACCGTAAAGAACCATTTGAAAAACATCCGGCGTAAAATAAACTGCGAAGACAATGCCCAGTTATATCTTTATGCCCGTAGCCAGGGGTTGCTGAGAAATAAATGATGATAGAAGACTTTTCCGGGGCGATGATACGTCAGGTATTGTATATCGCTGTTCGAGGATCTGCGTTAATTGACCAGCTTACTTCTAAAATACACAAAATGGTAAAGTATAGCCTGCTGCCAATACCCCGCATTGTGATTGCCAGGTTGTACAATATAAGTTATAGGAATTTTCAGGCTATCTGCCACCATTCTCAATTCTAACGTGCCAGGAAACAATATATCATCTGTACCGCAATCAATAATAAAAGGCTTTACATGCTTTTGACTTTTGAGCAAATCAGTAATGCTATATTGGTGCCAGTCATTTTTTCCGGGATCCCCCAATAAGAAGGTAAGATCATTAGTGACCCTGTTGTTATTAAAAAACATCTGGCTTGCCTGCTGCAAAATATGAGCATCTACGATCACCCCGCCGCTTGTACTGCCTGCCGCGTTAAAATAGTCCTGGTGTTTAATGAAATACCGAAGCGCTCCATAACCACCCATGCTCAATCCTGTAATGAAAATATTCCGCCTGTCTATTTTAAAAGCAGCATGAACTTTGGGGACCAGTTCTTTAAAAAAGAAATCTTCCATCCGGGAGCCTTTTTGATAGGGACTATTCACATACCAGGATACAAATCCGTCTGGCAGCACAAGGATCATCTGATACTGGTCAGCGATCTTCTGACAATCTATAATTCCTGCCCACTGGCGATAATTTTCGCTATAGCCATGCAACAGGTACACCAGCGGATACTCTTTCTTTACATCATAGTCAGCCGGTTTAAATATCAATACGGTATCCCGCCTGGTTAGATTTTCAGATTTGATGATCCATTGCTCCTGCGCATTTGCCTTTGCCAGTGTAAAAACTAAGATAATTGCTAATTTAATTGCTGTTTTCATTTTACATTTGAATTAGACAATACAAAACACGCGAAGTTTGGGCTAACCATCAATAACGCTCAAAATTGTGAGTACGATGAAAAAAGAAACATCAAGTAATAGTTTGAATGAGCAGTTCCTGTTTCTGAACTGCGAGCTGAACTCTGCATTAAACGTGATCAGCGGCCGCTGGAAAGCACAGATCGTTTATTCTATCTGGTCCGGAAATGATCGTTTTAGTTTATTAAAACAGGAACTCTCCGCTATTTCTGAACAAGTATTAAGCCGGCAGCTAAAGGAATTGGAAACACACGCCATATTGGTCAAAGTACCCATTCCGGAAACAGTCCCTGCTGGTATAAGTTACCGGCTAACCAGTAAGGGAATTGCGCTTGTACCCATTTTACAAGCCCTGTGCGATTGGGGTAAGCAATATGCCGAAGGAAAATGTATTCAACTTTCAGACGCTTTATAATGGGCTGTCTGCACCTTGCACCAAAGGGTTGATACTGTGTATTCAAAAGTTCCTTATCATTTCCCGGAATTTGAGTACTGGCTATTACCTACTCCCGGAATATATATCTTCCCGGTATGCATATTCATATAGCCTTTTTTACCATCGGGCATTTCTATTAAATCAGGTTATAAACCTATCCCTCCCCTGAATCAACTACTACACCCAATATCTTCCCTATAACTTCTTTCAACTCCTCTACCCTTTCATTAAACCGTTGGCCCGATTGGGTTACCAGTCTTTCAAAAAAATGAATACTGCCATTTTCCACCAGCTGCTCCAATTGTATGATATGATCTTCACAAATCACCCTTTTATCAAACCAGCTTGAGTATAAAACGAAATAATGAATCTCAAAAGCAGACTGGTTAAAATATGACAGGATCTCACGGATATCAAATTCACTATTATCCAATACGAGGTTCAGGTTAATAAGAAAAGACGTATCTGATGCCGTGTGGTACTGTATAACAGATCTGATCCGATGGAGCTGCTCATCCGCGCGGGAATAAGGGCTCCGGGCATTTACCACAATGAATTTCTCGCTCCACAAAGCATCCAGCTTTATTGGTTGTTTGAAGAGGTAAAACTGCTTTCTTTGAAATAAATATTGCAGGGTTCTCATTTTGCCGGAATGAGGGTTACCAACAATGACAAATAATTTCCGTGGGTTAAAATTCATCTTCAAAAAAACACAGAAAATATCAAAAGACTGTTAATCAATTGTGAACAGAATTATACTTTTTCTGCCAGCCAGGCTATCAGTTGCGCGCAGGGAAATAACAGCAACTGCGCCAGTACAGTTCCTGCAATACGCGCAATTACCATATAGGCAACAAATCTCCTGAATGCATCCTGTGAAAGCTTGCCTAACACAACATCATCTGTAAGGATAGACAAATGCGGATCTATAAACAGTACCATTAACACAGTTGCTACACCATTTATTACACCGGATAAGTTACTGGCGGTTGTTCTGTACTCAGGGTTAAGATAGGCAGCATATACACATGATAACACAGCAATGGTTATTATAGCGCTGGCTAATACATTGTAAATAAAAATACGCCACGGCATATCCCTGTGCGCAGGAAGCTCCAGGAACTGCTCTTTTGTTGGCATCCGCATACTCTCCTTAACAAACTGCATTCCCGCACCGGATAAGCCAACATAAAATAACTTGGGGATAGATTTATGCACACTGAAATGCGATACCGCCTTCGACAGCAACCGTTGAAATGTGGGGATCAGCAAAGCCCCCACTACTGCGCCAACTGTACACGATAAAATAATATACCTGAATATGCCGGGGTTAGATGAAACCCCTTGTTTCAGATCCTGTTCTACTGTTTTGGCTAATAATGGCGCCTGCAAAGTATTGGCCGTGCGGGATAAAAGAACAACAATATTAAAAAGAGAAAATGTTATGGCAATTCTTCCTGTTTTTACACCTACCAGCCTGACAGCATATGATATAGTAGTCATCCCGTTAATGAACATAGTAAGGACAAGTACAATAATAACCTGGGTAGCCATTTGGAAAAGTTTAGACGCCCTGCTAAAATACACATTATTCTGTTCTCAGGCTCTTCACCGGGTTAACGGCCCCCAGCCGGTGCGTCATTCCCAGAATAATCATGCCTACCAATACCGACAGGGTGCCACCTACCACCAGGAACGGTAACAAACCAATATCAATCCTGTAGGCATATTCCGTGAGCCAGCTGTTCAACAGGTACCACGATAAAGGCCAGGCAATAATATTGGAAACCAGGATGATCCCGGAAAACTCTTTTATAAACAACAGCAGTATGTTCAGACCTGATGCGCCGAGTACTTTTCTTATTCCCATCTCCTTACTCCTCTTTGCAATACTCATGGTAACAATTCCCAGCACCCCAAGTAACACTATCATCAATGATACAACAGTGGCCGCCTTCGCCGCTTTCTGCATCTGTGTTTCCGTTTCATACAGTCTTGCTATACTGTCGTCCAGGAACCTGAAATCAAAAGGAGCATCCGGGAAAACCTGCTGCCATTTCCGCTGTAATGCGGCTATCTGCGCAGAGGTGTTGCCTGGATTAAAACGGAACGACAAATACCGGTATAAACCCGCCACTTTCACAGGCTGAAAATAAACCGGTGTAATGGCATCGTGCAATGTTCCAAAATGAAAGTCGCGGGTAACGCCGCTCACATGTAACACCCGGCTGAAATTATGCAACCGCAGGGGCTTGCTGATCGCCTCCTCTGCGTTTCTCCATCCCAGCGCTTTTACGGCAGCTTCATTAATAACAATTTTTGCAGAATCAGCGGCTGTGCCGTCATAAAATTTTCCTGCATCCAGTTTTATATCATAGGTAACCAGGTAACGCTCATCTGTTGTAAGCGTAACGGCGGAAACAGCGGCACTGGAATCATTCTCCGGCCGGTAAATCCTGTTTGCCCCACTGGCCGCTCCATCAGGAATTTCATAAGCAAATGTTGCATCCTTTATTTCCGGCATTGCCCGGAACTCATCCCTCATACGCTCCATATGTGCTACGCCAGCAGCCGTCCAGTCGCGGGGCACAGCGGCCGTTACCACCTTTTCTTTATTATATCCAAGGTCTGAATTGAAAAAGAAAGCCACCTGCCTGTCTATCACAATGGCAGCAATAAATACTACAATGGCAGCTACAAACTGTATTGCAACAAGCGACCGCCTGAATAATAATTTCTCTTTCACATTCTTCATTTTGCCTTTCAAAGCGGTTACTGAAGGCTGTGCAGATAGTATAAATGCAGGGTATATACCGGCAAGCAAACCGGTAAATCCTATCACTACAAGCGGCAATACTGCAAACCAGGCCGGAAAGGCAGACAAGCCCGGGATATCTTTCCCTATAATCTGACCGAATAACGGCCGCAGCATAAAAAACAACCCCAACGATACAATACATGAAAAAGCAACTACCAGCACTGATTCGGTAATAAACTGGAACACCAGCTGTTGCCGCCTTCCTCCCATCGCTTTCCGTACACCAATTTCCTTTAGTCTCGTTAAAGAATTACCAATAGAAATGTTGACAAAATTTATCACGGCCATCAGCAGAATAAACAATGCTACCAGCGAAAAAATAGCCATCATTTTTCCTGCAAGCCCTTTATACATCGTGATGTAGCAATCCTTCAAAGCTACCGGCGTCACCTCCAGCGAGTGCTGAATTTCAGCAGTGGTATTAGTGGTCAGCAATGTTTTTATGGGTTCCTTTAACTGTTCAGCAGTAACCCCGGGTTTCAGCAATATATACCCTACAATATTGGGAGACAACCAGCTTGTAAACCCAAACTCACGGCCAAAATAACGGATACTGCCGGGCGACAGGAATATTTCATTTCCCGGCTTAAAGAAGTTGGTAACTGTATTAAAAGGAAGATCTTTTATTACAGCGGTTATCTCAAAATTATCATTCCTTCCATCAAAAGATTGAATCTTTATCAGCTTCCCCACTACATCTGTTCTTCCAAAATACTGCCGGGCCTTCTTTTCAGTAAGTACTACCGCATTGGGTTTATCCATAGCGGTATGCGGATCGCCATAAACTACAGGGAAATTAAAGATCTCAAAAAAAGTAGCATCTCCCGGCTGCACGCCTTCCCGGAAAAGCTTATCCCCAGCAGAAATTACCACGTTGATCCCATCATGGGCATAAGCCTTTTCAATAAGCGATGGATAATTATCCTGTAACGATTTAGTTAGCGGTCCTAATGTTGCAATCTCTACTCCCGTTTCCGGATTGGCCCACTTACTTTTCAACAGGAAAATGCGGTCGTTGTTTTTAATGAAATGGTTCACCTGGTACTCCCCCCAGGTGTATGCTCCAATCAATAATACAATGGTGATCCCGATAGCTAATCCCCAGATATTTACCACAGCAAAAAAACGATTCTTCCCCATATTTCTCCAGGCAATCAGAAAGTAATTTCTTATCATAACCAGAAAATATATTCGTTGCCCCGCGAAAAAAATGCCGCGCTTTAACCTATTAGCAATCAATACCGTTATGAGTAGTTTTTGTTCGCTAACGGACAGTTTTTGTTCATTTTTGTAACTCTTTCCCTGGAACATATTCATCCTATCATTTAAATTATGCACTGACTCCTCTGAGTTAACAACTGAACAATATTTTCATATGGCATGTCCTGTTTTCTATAATACCGGGAACAGGACATTTTCTTTTGATAAAAAAGTAATCACGCACGATTTACTATCTTCAATACTTCAAACTACAGGGATATGCTTCCTTTTGCCAATATGCCTTATGGTAGTGCCCCCGGATATTGCTTTCCGTTAACGGAGATCTGCATGTACCTGCTGTTGCTTTTATGTGGCTGGCATGCAATAAAAAGGGGAACACCGCAGGTAGCCTGGTTGTTGGGAGCGCTTTGTTTCGGACTACTGCTGGAATATGTGAATGTGGCTACCAATAGCGGCTATGTATATGGTCAGTTCTGGCTCATGCTTGGAAAAGCGCCCCATAATATTCCATTTTGTATTGGTTGTGGCTGGGCGGTTATCATTTATTCATCACGCTTATTTACAGATAATTTCGCATTGCCGGTATGGGCCGCAGCAGCGCTCGACAGCCTGCTGGCACTGAACATTGACGGGAGTATGGATGTAGTGGCCTATCGCCTGCATATGTGGCACTGGGATTGGGCAGGGAGGGGATATGCTTCGGAAACACTCACAGGTCAGTGGTTTGGCGTGCCGTATGCAAATTTTTACGGTTGGTTGCTGGTAGTATTTTTTTATTCGTTCTTTGGCCGGCTGCTTGAAAAAGTGGCCCTTACAAGGATATGGAGAGCCGTATTGCCTTTGCTTTCCATTATCCTTTCCCAGGCGGCCCTGTGGGTATTCTTATTTCCGCTGGCCGATCTGCTGAAGCAGGTATTTGGCATCAGCAGTATACAAAGGCTCATTGCCTTACTGATAATATTAATGCTATTGGCAGCTGCTGGCTTTGCTAAGAAGAATAAAAGGATTGCCTGTTATTTTCCTCCGGCAGCATGGATAGTACCTTTATGGTTCCACGTATATTTCCTGACATGGTTATTTTTGGGTGGCTTCTCGGGCGAGAGTAGCGGGATGACGATCTTTTCCCTGTTGAATGCGATGGCCGGTATATTCATTCATTTACCTGTGCTGATAAAGAAGCGGCCTGTAACCATTTTAGTGGAAACGTGTTAATATTGAATATCTTATTTTACAGCTTAAATAATACTTACTGGTGGGAACACTGATCGGTTATCTAACAGGTGCTGAATGGCATATTTATATAAAAATTGGCAGTATTGTTTTGCTGATCCTTATTTTCATTGGTTTAATTGCCACTATCCTGCTTGAAAACCGTAACCCTGTAAAGGCAATCGGCTACATCCTGGTGCTGGTGTTCATTCCCGTGGTAGGATTGATCGTTTATTATTACCTGGGCCGCGATTTACGCAAGAGAAGGAGGTTTACACTGAAAGGCAGTAAAGATGAGGTATTATTTTCCAGGTATTGGGAATCGCAAAAACCATTGATAGAACAAATGCAGGTGGAGCTCCGCCGGTTTGCGGGAAATAAACAGGAAATTTCTGCCATGCTGCTTAACACCAGGCAGTCTATTTTAAGTAAAAATAACAGGGTACAATTACTGATTAACGGCGAGGAAAAATTCCCTGTGGTTTTCAGCGCATTGCGCGCCGCAAAACATCATATTCACATTGAATACTACATGATTGCCGCGGATGATGTTGGCAACCAGGTAACAGATATCCTGATTGAAAAACTGAACGAGGGCGTGCAGGTGCGTTTTCTGTACGACGATATGGGCAGTGACCGGATTGGTGACATTCCTGAGCGGTTAAAAGCGCATGGCGCCAGTGTATATCCTTTCTCACCGGTGCTGGTAGATTTTTACCTGAATGCCAATTACAGAAATCACCGGAAAATTATTGTGATAGATGGCAGGGTTGGCTTCGTAGGAGGTATCAATCTGGATGAGCGCTACATCAATAACGGCAAGCACCCTACTTTCTGGAGAGATACACATCTAAAAATTGAAGGCGATGCTGTGAATATTTTACAACTGCAGTTTTTGATGAGCTACCGTTACTGCAGTAAAGAAGTGTTTCCTTTTGCTGCACCGTTTTTTGGCCGGTCGGACCTCACCGGTACCTGTTTTGTGGATATTGTTGCCAGCGGGCCGGATTCAGAGTGGCCTGTGGCCATGCAAAGCATACTGATGGCTATCAATGTAGCCAAAAGAAGGATCAGGATTGCCAATCCCTATTTTATTCCCACAGAGGAACTGCTTACTGCGTTGCAAATGGCTGCTTTATCCGGCAAAGATGTACAGCTGATGTTGCCATTAAAAGGTGATTCCTATATTGTGCAACACGCAGCCCTCTCCTATCTGAAACCTTTGCTGGCTGCAGGTGTAAGAATTTTCTTTTATACCCGTGGGTTCATTCACGCCAAAACAATGGTTATAGACGATAACCTTGCCTGGGTAAGTTCTGTTAATTTTGACAACCGCAGCTTTTACCTGAATTGCGAAATAGGCGCTTTGATCTATGATAATGAGGTGGCCAGCCAGCTGAATAAGGTGTTTGAAGAAGACCTGGTATATTCCGTTCCTGTCCAGGAAACCCGGTGGAATAAACGTAACGTTTTAAAACGGTTTATGGACGCCGTGTGCCGTCTGCTTACACCGCTATTATAGGCTTAATACTTCTCTTCATCCGGATCGAGGAACTCACCATTGTCTTCTTCGAGATCCTCGTGCCTGTCGCCTCCTATGCTGTAAATATTATTTTCTTCGTCCTCCTCACCAATAGCTTCCGATTCGTCGTCCAGTTCAGCACCGGGTATATCCAGGTCGTCGCCTGTTTTGTCCTGCCTCCAGGTTTCTTCCTGTTCGTCATTTTCTTTGAACTTTTTCTTATCCGGCTGTAATTCACTGTTTCTGCGGAAAGACCCTGTCACTTCATTAATATCAAGATCCACTTCACTGTCCCTGTTCTTCCTGTTCATAATATCTTCACTGGCAGGATACTCGGGGTATCCGGGGAACTGATCTTCCTCTTTTTTGGGCAGTTGTTTATCTTCTTTTCCTGTTTTATTCTTTTTATTACTCATAACCAGGTTTTTAGTGATTAAAAACGCAGAAAATGCCATGCCATATTGTGTAGCAGGCATTGTATCAGGAAGATAACAAAGCAGGATAACGATTGTTTACAGGGTAGATCAGCGTTTTTTTCCTACAAGATTTAATTGCAGCGATAAACCGGCAGAGTACAGTTTTACCTGTCCTGCTCCCACCCCATGCAGTGGAATTTTTGCATAAGGTTGTACCCCAACAATTAATCTTCTTCCCGCCGGATGCTGGTAAAGGGCTCCTACATTCAGTATAGCGAGATAATGCTGGTTTTCATTACTTACCGACCAATCTTTTTCCGGAGTGTACTTGTAGATATACTGGTATTTTTCTTTCAGCATAATATAATTCGACATGCCCAGTGTGGCGCTCACCGTGTTGTTCTTTACCTGCAAAAATGTATAGTTAATATTCACTGGTATATCGAGTACATCACAATTGGCATTTATCTTAACAAGGTCGTATGGATTACTATAATTGGGATTGTTATAATCACTGCGGGTGGCGCCGTATAATTTTTTGCTATACACCACACCACTTGTCACAAACCAACGCTCGTTAAAATAATAGTGAGCCAGTGCCCCTATATTAAAGCCAACGTTACCATACTTAAACGATGGAGCAACATTCAGGTCCGGGCCTAATGTTACTCCGAAGTAAAGTCCTTTTGAATTAATTTTCCGCCGTACAATTTTATTTTGCTGACCTGGCTGTAACTCAGTATGCAAAGGTATTTCGGACGGTTGTCCAATTTTCGTATATACGTTATAGTTATTACTCCTTTTTGTATTCAGTAACTTAAGAGCGGAATATCCTGTAGTGGAATCAACAGCTTCTTTATTTATTATTCCTTGCGCCCCGGTGTTTATACCAGGCGCCTGGTGATCGTTATCAGTCGTTTCTTTATCTGTTTTGTTTGTTTTTGGCAGATAGGTACCTGCGGGCAACGGGGTTTGCTGACGGCCGGTAATTGCTGTTGCTGTATTTGTTTTTGGCAGATGATTACCTGATGAGGATATATTTTGCTGTTGAATGGATTTGTTTACTGTTGCATCTGTTTTTTCCAGTGGTTGTTGCTGTATTTCCTTTTCCGTTGGGGTAATCGTTTGCGGCAAACGAAGGGAGTTACTGTCTGTTGCATCATTGCTTGGTCCGTTGATAGCAGCGCTTTGCTCATTCCGGGGGCTCACTGTTGCACGTGAAACGGTTTTATCCGCTTCAGGCGGCTGCATGATCCACCAGCCGAGCCCTCCCAGTACCGGCAATAATAACAGCCACCACCAGGCAGCCGGGCGTTTTTTATTATTCCCGGCATCCAGCAGTGATTCCATTTTCTTCCAGGCATCCTGGTCGAATGGAATATCAGCTTCATTCAGCTTACTACGGATACTATTTTCAAATTCGTCATTCATTTTTGTATAAGGGCATATTTATGTCTACTCCATTGGTAGTACTCGTGGAAGCTTTTATAATCCTGTCTTTCAGTATCTTTTTTGCCTTGAATAAATTCGATTTGGATGTTCCTTCAGATATCCGCAACATGTCCGCTATTTCCTGGTGTTGGAACCCCTCCATCACATACAGGTTAAAAACAGTTCTGTAGGCAGGCGGTAAGGTCTGCACATGCTTCAGCAATTCATCATAAGATAATTTATCAATTATTTTTTCATCTGTTCCTGGTTCCTGTATCTGGTTGATATCATCTGTAAAAACGAGTTTCTTTTTACCTCTTAAAAAATCGATAGAGGTATTCACCATAATTCGGGCCAGCCATGTTTTAAATGACCGGGAAGTATCAAATGTTTCAATGTGGTGGAATATTTTAAGAAATCCGTCGTTCATGATTTCAACAGCCTCATCTCTGTTTTGCGAATACCGCAAACAGATACTTAATGCATAGCCAAAAAAGTTACGGTATAGCACTTCCTGGCTGCTGCGTTCTTTTTTGCAGCAACCGGCAATCAATTCATTAATATTATTCAGCTCATGCACAAAAATATTCTTGCCTGCTTTTTGGTATTAGGTGCGTTTTGTTTTCTTCTCTGAAAATGATGATGTGATAAAAAATCCAAACTGAAAATAGATACGGCAGAGGACAACAAAAGGTTGCTTTCACCGGAAAATAATTCTTTTGGCTAAAAAATCACGTTTTTAGCCCTTTTTACAAAGTTAGGTGCATTTAGAACACTAACATCCAACTCAACCGGGATAATCGAATTTTGCCCTGTTTCTGAAGGTCGTTTTTCCGGCTGATTTTGATATTTTTATGCCTGGGTCGGCTAAAATAGAAAGGAAATCGCCTTAAGGTTTTTACGCTATCAGGTGTATCTAATAAAAAGGGTGTATCAAAGTTTGATACACCCTTCAGATAATAAGTAACTATTTTACCGTCCCATATAAACCATGAGGATCTGTACATCGCTTGGATTGACCCCGCTTATACGACTCGCCTGACCTAAAGTATGTGGGCGGATTTTATTGAACTTTTGTCTAGCTTCGTTCGACAGTGAAACCAGTTTTGCATAATCGAAGTTAGAAGGTATCACCAGGTCTTCAAGCTGGCTCATTTTCTGAACCAGTTCATTTTCCTTTTCAATATATACATCATACTTGATCTGGATCTCTGCCTGTTCCAGGATATCCTTATTAAATCCGGAGAGCGCATTTCCTATTTTTTCCACGCGGTCTTTCATCGCAAAAATATCGAGCCCGGGACGTAATAGTATTTGATGCGCTTTCTGTTTCTGTGTAAGTGGAGCTGAAGACCTTTCCTCCAGGAGATTGCTTATTTCTTCCGGTTCAATTGACAATTCTTTCAGGATACGTTTAATATCCTCAACTCCCTGCTTTTTCTCCTGTACTTTCTGCATTCTTTCTTCGGAAGCAAGTCCCATTTTATAGCTTCTTTCTGTCAGTCGAAGATCTGCATTATCCTGGCGTAAAAGCGTTCTGAACTCTGCCCTTGAGGTAAACATGCGATAAGGTTCTTCTGTGCCTTTATTAATCAGGTCATCGATCAATACCCCTATATATGCTTCACTCCTTTTGAGCACAAAAGGATCCTCTTCCCGTGCCTTCAGATGTGCATTTATCCCTGCCATAATACCCTGGCATGCAGCTTCCTCATACCCGGTAGTACCATTTATCTGACCTGCAAAAAAGAGATTTTGTACCTGCTTCGTTTCCAGGGAAAACTGGAGCTGTGTTGGTGGGAAAAAATCATACTCAATAGCATAACCCGGACGGAACATGCGGCAATTTTCAAATCCCGGAACCAGGCGAAGCGCCTTCATTTGTACTTCTTCCGGTAAGGAGGTAGAGAAGCCATTTACATATATTTCCACGGTATCCCAGCCTTCAGGTTCTACAAATAACTGGTGGCGTTCCCTTTCTGCAAAGCGGTTTATTTTATCTTCTATACTTGGGCAGTAACGGGGACCTGTTCCCTGGATACGTCCCTGGAACATAGGAGATCTGTCAAAACCGGTACGCAGCATTTCATGTACTGCATCGCTGGTATAAGTGATCCAGCAACTTCTTTGTTGAGCAGGTTTAATTTTCTCTATGTCCAGGTAAGAAAATCCTACAATTTCATCATCGCCTTTTTGCTCCTCCATTTTAGAATAGTCGAGGCTTCTTCCATCAATACGTGGAGGCGTACCTGTTTTCAGGCGATCACTTTCAAAGCCCAGGGCAACAAGTTGTTCTGTTATACCAGTGGCTGCTTTCTCTGCTACCCTGCCACCTCCAAACTGTTTATCCCCGATATGGATTACCCCATTAAGAAATGTTCCGTTGGTGAGCACTACGGCTTTGGCCTGAATTTCATGGCCTAATCCTGTAATAACGCCATAACATCTTCCGTCTTTCACGAGGAGCCCCTTTACCATATCCTGGTAAAAGTCCACGTTGGGCGTTTTCTCCAATGCTTCTCTCCATTTTGCAGCGAAAAGCATGCGATCGTTTTGTGTACGCGGGCTCCACATAGCTGGTCCTTTGGAGCGATTAAGCATACGGAATTGGATCATAGACTGATCCGTAACTATACCGGAGTACCCACCCAATGCGTCTATTTCTCTTACAATCTGTCCTTTTGCAATACCACCCATAGCAGGATTACAACTCATTTGAGCAATGGTTTGCATATTCATGGTTACCAATAAAACTTTGGACCCCATATTGGCAGCAGCGGCTGCAGCTTCACAGCCGGCATGCCCTGCGCCCACAACTATAATATCGTATGATGGAAACATAATCAATTTAGAAAGTGCAAAATTACGGAGAAGAAGGGAGAATTGAGCCTTTAAAGTGAATGTTCCACGTGGAACATTTGGAAGTTCAACTATTAGTGGAAATTCCGGTTACCTGGAAGTAAAAGCTGAGGTTGCCTAAGTTTGAAGGTTCATTTTACATCCGTCTCACATAGCGGTGCTCCCAACAAAACGAGCATCAAAGTAGTTGATCACTTGGGAATACGTTAACTCCCAGACCAGGTATCAACGTTCCACGTGAAACATATGAGTAAATTAAACTGTCAGATAATCGCCAGAAGGGAATCCCATAATAATTATACATTGATAAAATAGTCAACGCCGAATAAACAATTCACCCCGATAAAGTATTGTCAACCGCCTCCAGATCAAAACGGATGTCTTATTCCCGGCAGACATTCCTAAGCAACACAAACATAAACTGAATTAATTCAGTTTTTCGCCGATGCAATTTCATACTCGACCGCTAAAAGGAAAATTCCATCGAAAAATAAAAGTTAAACTAATAAGCTCCACTCCTGC
>NZ_DATCRD010000265.1:0-9394 GCF_036569185.1 Chitinophaga sp. | reverse complement strand
GATAAATGCGGGTACTCCGCTTTCAGTATCGCCTTATCATCGGCGCCCAGCCAGCCGGATAACAGGGTGGCATACACGCTTTTGAAGTCCACCTGGTATTGCAGGTCCCCGTCTTTCAGGTTAAGCAGGTCCGGGCCGTTGTTGATAAGCCCCGGCTGTTTCAATCCGCCACCCACCAGGAACATGTTGTTGGCAGTGCCATGATCGGTGCCACCGCTGGCATTCTGACTAACCCTTCTCCCGAATTCAGAAAAAGTCATCACTACCACATCCTCAAAACGACGGTTGTTTTTCAGGTCATCCGTAAACACAGTCAACGCATCGCTCAGCTGACCAAACAGGCGTGCCTGCTGGTCCTGCTGGTTTACATGCGTATCAAAACTCCCGTGCGATACGTAATATACTTTCGTATTGATATCAGACATTACCAGGTTGGCAATGGTGCGCAGGTTCCTTCCCAGCTCTGTATTGGGATAAGGGGCAGAAGATTTATATGTTTTAAACTGTTGTTGGATATAGGCTGCGGAAGAAATAGTTTCACCCATGGTTTTATACAGGTAATCCGCATTATTGTGATGATCATTTCCGCTGGTATGCTGCTTTAAAAGCTCTGCAAAATATTTATCATTGCTGGTGCCGTAAAGCCTTGCAGGATCAGTCATTGCAAGCCCTTTGTCGTTATCGCCCTTTAAGGCCAGGCTGAGGGTATCGTCTATTTCCAGCGCCTGGGTAGGTTTATCGCATCCCTTGCATTGCGCATCGAGGTAGCGGCCTATCCAGCCATCGGACCAGTATTCGTCCGACTGGCTGGCGGAATGCCAGATATCCATAGAACGGAAATGGGAACGGTCGGGGTTGGGGTAACCTACATTGTTCAGGATGCCCAACGCCCCGTCATCATACAAAGCCTTTAAGCCTTTCAGCGCGGGGTGGATCCCCAGCTCATCATTCAGTGAAAGGGCAGCCTCTCTTTTTATTCCCAGCGATGGGCGGGCTTTATAATAAATATCGTTACGATAGGGAATAACGGTATTCAATCCATCATTGCCACCAGACAATTGAATAATCACCAGCACCTTATTACCCGGGGGTACCAGGTGGCCTCTTTCCAGCGCTTTCAGGAACTTTGGCATCATCATCGCCGCAGAAGCCAGTGAGCCTACCTGTAAAAAACGGCGCCTGTTGAGAATCAGCATAGCATTACTTTTAGCGGTTAGTGGTTTAGCACAATTGATACTCCGGTGTGCTCATCACATCAATGGTTACTGTTTTGATATAGTTTTCCCGGCTGCTGCTGTCGGCGTATTTTTCCAGCAACGACCGGCTTACATTACCAGGCTGCTGTAATAAAACGCCGGCAATTTCGTCGGCTAATTTCTCCCTCGGCACTTTCTCAAAGCCAGCTACATAAGGATCCCAGTTTACGCTGGCGTTCACTTTTTTTGCGAATTGCCGTTTCAGGAAATCGTTGATCTGCAGGGTCATTTTATAGTTAGCGCCATCGCCCATTTCAGGGGTCAGCTCTTTAGGCTTCACATTAAAGGCCTGGGAATACAATATTACCTGGGGCACGCGTAGTCGGAACATGAGGCTGGAGCTATCGATCCAGCTCCGCCCACCAGGCCATCCGGCTACATTGGGCGGATAAAAAAGCAATTGTCCCAATACCCGCTGGAACAGTAACATCACTTCTTCCTTTTCAAAGGTCATGGGTATGGTTCTGCGAATGCCTGCCAGCAACTCCACGGGCGATTTAATCCGGTTGCCCACAATATTTGAATCGTAAAACCAATCGGCCATAAATATTTCCTTCACCAGGGATTTGATATTATAGCCCGCCTGGTAAAACTTTTCCGACAGTGCTGTAATCCGCTCCTCATCAGGGGTTTCAGATACGAAGTACTGGTATATTTTTGCGGTGATAAACCTGGCGGTATGCCGTTGCTCCAATAATATTTTCAGTACATCATCTCCATTAAAATTCCCTTGTTTCCCCAGGAAATTTTTCAGGCCATCATCATGCTGTTTCTCCCTGAAAACAAAAGTGCCTGTTTCATCAAAGCCCCAGCCTGTAAAGGCTCTCGCGGCCTCTTTCACATCCTGTTCTGAATAATTGCCCCTTCCCATGGTGAATAACTCCATTACTTCGCGGGCAAAGTTTTCGTTGGGATGTTGTTTGCGGTTCTGTTGATTATTGAGAAACTGCAGCATGGCCGGGCTTTTGGACACTGCGCTGAGCAGATCGCCAAAGTTGCCGAGGGCGTTTTCACGAATTACCGACAACAGCTGCTGGTTGAATAATACATTTTGGGTACGGCAGGCAAAATGGCCATGCCAGAAAAGGCTCATCTTTTCCCGGAGTGGATGTTCACTGTGCACCATCGCATTTACCCATGATACATTCAGGTCTTTAATGCCGTCGTCATTCATTTTCCGCACTGCCTTCTTTTCCTCAGGTGTCATTGATTTCTGCTTCCTGTAATCCGGAAGGTCATCTGCTGCTACCACATCTACGGAAGTAACTGACGCTCTTGCAGGCCCGATAAGTACTTTATTCACAATTTTTTCCCGCCTTTTGCTTTCCCAGTGGGAGATCACAGGGAGGGTTTCTCCGAAGCCAGCGCGCCAGGCGAGATGTTGCATCTGAATTTTACGGGCAACTTCAGCCATAAGCATTTATTTGTAGTGAGACTATCAAATGCAGACCGGGTTTAACCGGTTATGTCGGGTAACGCAGGAAATTCACCGGGAACGTTTGCTTAACGGAACCGCCATACTGTTTCCTTTCTCAATCGAGCGGCAGGGTCAGCAACACATCTGTTTTCAGCGGAATCGCCATACCTGGTAACTGCTTCCTTTCTCGAAAACGTCCTGCTCCAGCGGCAGGGTAAGAAATGCGTCTGCTTTCAGCAAACTGGCCAGGTCGCCCGAGCCCTGGTAGGGCTGTGGTATGGCCAGCAACAAGCCATTGGATTGCGATTGCAATTTTACCGGCAAATAATATTCCAACGCCGCATCAAATATCACCTTTTCAGACAGCTGTGCGTAACAGGGCTCCGGCAATGCTGCGCCCATAGCGGATTGTATCCATGCGTGCACATACCGGTAAAAACACATGAACCCTGATACCGGGTTGCCTGGCAAGGCAAACACAACAGGGCCATTTTTGAAAGTGCCAAACAGGAAAGGCTTCCCGGGCCGCTGTTGTACCTTATGAAATACCTGCTGCATGCCAAGCTGTTCCAGTACCATTGGCAGGAAATCATATTTACCGGCGCTTACAGCGCCTGAGCTGATCCATATGTCTGTTTCTTTCAGCAAGGGCAGGAGCTGGTCCTTCATGGCTGCTTCATCGTCCGGCAAATGCACATAACGGGCAGTGATGCCCAGTTGTGCCAGCGATGCGAGCAGGCTGTAAATATTGGAAATACGCACCTGGTGGGGCTCCGGTGTTTCATGCACTGCCACCAGTTCATTCCCGGTGGCAATCACCGCCACCCTGGGCAGTTTGCTTACTTCTACCGTGGTTTGCCCTACCGTAGCCAGTACGCCGGCTTCTGCAGGGCCTATAAGCGTGCCGGGCTTTATCAGCGTAGTACCTGTATCCACATCTGACCCTTTTTTATGAATATTCTGCCCTTTCTTTACGGCTCCATGTACCGTAAAACGGCGGAACCCTTCATGTTCTGAAGGCGTGAGATGCTCATACTGGATCACGGTATCTGTCATTTCCGGCAACACGGCGCCGGTCATCACCTCTATACAGTTGGCAGTGTTGGAAAGCTGCAGCTGCGGTGAGCCCGCAGCCTGTATATCTTCCACCCCAAAAATATGCTGACCGCGGGCAAAACTGTCGTAGTTAACAGCAATGCCATCCATGGTTACCCGGTCAAATGGCGGAAAGGGCCTGTCGGCCAGTACAGGCTCCCGCAAAATACGGCCGGCAGCAGATTCAAAAGGCACCGTTTCGGTACCCAGGTCCCGCACAGTTTGCATCACAGCCTTAAATGCAGCAGCAACAGTCAACATCATTTTGAATTACTTTTGTATAAAGTGAACTTGTTTAAATTTATGATTTTATGTCCAATGAATCAAGTAATGCTTTTTCACACCTGAACGAAAGCGGACAGCCTGCCATGGTAGACATCAGCGGCAAACTGGACACTTATCGTATAGCCGTTGCCGAGAGCCGTGTATACCTGCCGCAGGTGATACGCGACCAGTTTCACGGACAGGATATTCAAACTCGCAAGGGTGGCGTATTCCAAACCGCTATCATTGCCGGCATCATGGCGGCAAAAAAAACACCGGAGCTCATCCCGCTTTGCCATACCCTGCTGCTGGATGGCTGTGATGTACAGATACATTTGGAAGAAGATGAAGCGGTGATCCGCTGCACTGTAAAAACCAACGGGAAAACAGGCGTGGAAATGGAAGCCCTTACCGGCGCCAGCGTAGCGGCACTTACCATTTATGATATGTGCAAAGCCCTTACCCAGGATATGATCATCCGGGAAACAAAACTCATCAGCAAAACAGGTGGTAAACATGACTATACCCGGTAACAACGCGCCACTAAAAGGACTGGTGCTCTGCGGTGGATTCAGTACCCGCATGCAGGAAGATAAAAGCAACATCAGTTATCATGGTATGCCTCAATGGCAATACCTCGTTACTTTATTACAATCACTGCTGCCGGAAGTATATATTTCCTGCCGGAAAGAACAGCAGGCAGATTTTGATGGTTACCCGCACCTGGTGCCCGATTCAGTGCCTTTTGGCGGACCATCGGCCGGACTGCTGAGCGCACATGCGCTGCAACCGGAAACCGCCTGGCTGGTGATTGCCTGCGATCTTCCCCTGCTCAGCAAACAAAGCCTTGAACTGCTCATCGCCTCCCGCGATGCCGGCAAAGCGGCTACCACCTTTGTAAGCCCGGTAAATAACTTACCGGAACCGCTGATCTCCATCTGGGAGCCCACGGGGTTAAATGCGTTAAAGGAAAACGTGATGGCCGGAAAGAATTGCCCGCGCAAAACCATGCTGAATACAGATATCGCACTCTTCAACAATCCGTATGCTGAAGAACAGTTTAATGCCAACACTCCCGAAGAAAAGGCGGAAGCGCTGAAAGACCTGGAGAAGTAAGCCGGCACAGAATTGCTAACCGGTAAATAAGTTTAAATGCTGAAGATGTAGATCCCTGGGTGCAAATGCTGCTCCGGGCTATACGATTTCCCCATCTGCAAAAAATTCCTTTTTCCAGATAGGAACGGTTTCCTTGAGGGTATCTATTGCAAATTCACAGGCATCAAAAGCGACTCCCCTGTGTGCAGAAGCCACCGCTATTACCACTGCAATATCACCGGGATATTTATCGCCAACCGCGTGGAGCATGGCCAGGCGCTGTACATCCCACTTTTCCGCTACCTGTGCCGCTATTTTCTGCATTTCAGAAATAGCCATCGCCTCATAACATTCATAAAATAATTTCAATACCGGCCGTTCCTTAGTGTGATTGCGCACGGTGCCGGAAAAGATCACTTCCCCGCCGCATTCCGGCGCATGAATGAAGTCCAGCGCTTCCTGCACGGTAATGGTATCTTTAATATCTATTAATATTTCCATCTTTTAAATACTAAAACTAAAAACAATACTCAACCTCCACTCACCGGCGGGATCACTGCAATCTCATCCTCGCTGCTTATTACCTGTGTATCAGCCGCATAGGTCCGGTTTACCGCTATCATTACGGACCGGAGCTGCTGCAACGAAGGATACACTTCGAACAACCAGGCCTTCAGGGCGGCTACATCTGTAATATGTTCCGGTTTGTTGATCACCGGTACACCGGCAATATCTTTGGCCGCTCCGAACAATAATATACCCATACTCCGTAAATTGTTGGTTAAAACTACAATATAGCCCCGATAAAGTAGTAATTTTAATACGGCAGAAAA
This sequence comes from Chitinophaga sp., assembly GCF_036569185.1. GTDB lineage: Bacteria > Bacteroidota > Bacteroidia > Chitinophagales > Chitinophagaceae > Chitinophaga. The sequence continues at coordinate 3,434 of NZ_DATCRD010000265.1, read as the reverse complement.
TCAATTTTATGAAAATAAGGTTAAGAGGCAACAGTATAAGATACCGCCTGGATAAAGCAGATGTGGAACTCCTGGAAACTACCGGGAAAGTGGAATCAATAACCCATATAGGCGCTGGTACCCTTCATTTCTGCCTCCGGGGAAAGGAGATTTCTGATCCTGTTATAAAAATGGAGCACGATGGCGTACACCTGCTGCTCCCGGTTTCCCGTCTTGCTGCCTGGTACGCACCCGACCAGGTAGGCTTTGAACTGGTGCTGCCCAATGCCGATGGCTCGGAGCTAAACATCCTGGTGGAGAAAGATTTTAAATGTCTTACAGACAGAAATGAGGACGACAGCCAGGCATTCGACAATCCGATGGCCGGCAAAAACTGCTGATAGCAATGCTCACAGATGCACATCACCGTATTATAGACTACGTACGCCTGTCGGTAACAGACCGGTGCAATCTCCGTTGTACCTACTGCATGCCGGAAAACATGCATTTTGTGCAACGTAAGGCATTACTTACCGATAACGAAATTCTTCAACTGCTACAAACACTTGCCGCCGCAGGTATTTCCAAAATAAGGATCACCGGCGGAGAGCCCTTTCTCCGCCCGGGTTTAATGAACCTGCTGGAAAAAATAAAAGCGATTCCCGGTATCAGGGAAATTGCCATTACTACCAACGGCGTGTTAACACAGGCATATATTCCTGCATTGCAGCAACTGGGCGTCACACATATTAACCTGAGCCTGGATACCTTACAGGCCGGCCGCTTTCATCAGATTACCCGCCGTAACCGGTTTCCTGCTGTAATGGATACACTGGAAAGCCTGCTGTTGCACAATATGCAGGTAAAGATCAATACAGTGGTGATGGAAAATGTGAACACAGATGAATTAAGCGCGTTTACGGAGCTTACACGCAATAACGCATTATCAGTAAGGTTTATTGAAGAAATGCCTTTCAACGGCCAGGGGCACGCATTTTCAGGAATTGAATGGAACTATCACAAGATCCTTGCTGCTATCGGAAACGACTATACGCTGGAGAAAATAACAGATGCGCCTCATTCCACATCGCTCAACTATCATATTCCCGGCCATAAAGGCAATATAGGGGTTATCCCTGCTTACAGCCGTACTTTTTGCGGCACCTGCAATCGTCTTCGTATATCCGCCACCGGTAATATGAAAACATGCCTGTATGGTAATGATGTATTGAATGTAAAAGAGATATTGAGAGATGAAGACCGGCAACATCTTCTGCTACCAGCCATACAATCGGCCATCCACGCGCGTTTTGCCGATGGCTTCGAAGCAGAGCAGCATCACACAGAAAAAAATATGGAGAGCATGTCGGTGATAGGCGGATAAGCAACACCTGCATTCCATATTCTTATAATCGCTACTTCAGCAGCATTTGCACACCTGCATACAGTATCAGCAAAGCCGTTGCGCCTGCAACCCAGCGGGGATTCAACACCTTTGCGCTCAGCCGCGCACCAATCTGGCCGCCCGCAATAACCGCCAGCAGCAAAGGCCCGGCAAATTTCACATCAAACACAATAGCATGTTTTGCCGCCTGACCGCATAAGCCCGCAATGGAATTTACCAGGATAAAAAAACTGCTTAACCCGGCAATATTCTTAGCGGTATCATATTTACCTAACCGCAATACAGGGGAAAGATAGATGCCTCCGCCAATACCGGTCATACCGGAAAGCAAGCCTATACCACCGCCAATAACGCCATAGGCAATACCATTTCCCTTATTGGCGGGAATGATAGGCTCTTCCTTTTCAAAAAATAAACGGTAACACATCAATAGCGCCGCCAGTGTAAGCGCAAGCCCCAGCAACAGGAAAAAGGTAGCCTGTTTCATAGGCAGGTAACTACCAATAAAAGCCAGGGGCACACTTACCAGCGATAACTGCCATGCCTTTTTCATAGGCAGGTGACCACTCCTGTAAAAATGATAAACACCTCCGCTCACCACGGCTACATTACATAACAGAGCAGTGGATTTCATCAGCTGGAAATCTACCATCCATAAGGGAAGCGATAAGATGGCGAGATAACTGGAACCGCCGCCGAACCCGGCTGCTGAATAGGCCAGCGCCACTATAAAAAAGAGGATACAGAGTTCAGGGATCACAGTTAATAAGTTTGCATCTGGTGATCAATAGCACTGGCCCAGGCATGAATACCGCCTTCTATATTGTATACGCGGTTATAGCCTAGTTCTGTTAACCGCTGGGCTACGGCCCGGCTTCGCATACCATGATGACAAAGCACCGCTACCGGTACATCGTCCGGGATGGCAGCTACCTGCTGTAATACGCGCCCCATGGGAATATGCACGGACTTAGGAATATGGCAGATCTCCCATTCATCTTCTTCCCTCACATCCAGTAACATAAAAGGCAGATCACGTTGCAGCCAGTCGTTTAACTGCTGTACGGATAATGACTGTACCCCTTCCAGTTCACACACCGTTTGCCGGTAGTTTTCCTGCAGGGATGTAATTTGCCGGTTGGCTGTTACAGGGGTGATATTAAAAGTAAGATGGGTATTGTTCAGGGTGTCAATCGTCATCAACTGGTTGCGCAACGGTGTGCCGATGCCGGTAATTACTTTCACCGTTTCATTGGCCATGTAACATCCGATGATACCAGGCAATACACCCAGCACGCCAATGTCGTTACAGTTAAGCATTTCACCGCTTTCCGGCGCTTCAGGGAAAATACAACGGTAGGTGGCGCCCTCCTGGTAATTAAATACGCTCAGTTGTCCTTCGTATTTATAGATAGCGCCATATACCAGCGGTTTGCCGGTAATTACACAGGCGTCGTTCACCAGGTAGCGGGTACCGAAGTTATCAGATCCATCTACAATGACATCATATCTACTGAAAAGTTCCAGGGCATTATCAGTGGTGAGCCAGGTATCATGTATGATATGGGTTATCTCCGGGTTCAGCTGCTGCAACCGTTTTACGGCCTGCTCAATTTTGGATTTGCCCTGGTCGGCGGTAGTATATAGCACCTGCCGCTGCAGGTTGGTGATGGAAACAACATCATGTTCCACGATGCCAATGGTCCCGATCCCCATTGCAGTGAGGTATTGCAACACCGGTACTCCCAGGCCGCCTGCGCCAATTACCAGCACTTTTGCCTGCTGCAGTAATGCCTGTTTTGCGGGGCCAAATCCTTCCAGTCTCGTTTGCCTGTCATATCTGTCCATACTGCTTCATTTAGACCCTAAAATTAATTGTATTCGGCGAGATTGTGTAAACCTATATCAGGGGGTCACGTCCTGAAATAGGTTTACACCTAAAAAGGTGTAAATATGCAAAAATCAAACATTTTAGGTCGAAAGAAACAATCAGGGTTCCGCTCCCCGCATGACGTATCCTTTATGATTAAGGTGGCCAACTACTATTCAG
>NZ_DATCRD010000264.1:0-31643 GCF_036569185.1 Chitinophaga sp. | reverse complement strand
ATAATGCTTCAAAGATAGGAATTCAGTATAAGCTTTCAACTTCCTGAAAAACGAAGCGGAGATATAAGCGTAGTCTGTGTTTACTTAGCTTATATCTCCGCTGCATGTATATCTGCAAAAATAATTATTCGTATTTGCGTTTGATAAACCATTTATCGCTCAGGGTAAAGCCGAGTGATACACGGTAAATGTTCTCTTTTAACGCGGTTTCATTGTTACCGCGGTGAGCTATCTCAAATGCTATATTGATCATACTGTACTGATTGGAGTAAGGCATGCGGCGCACCGGTAAACCGGCGCCCACTGTGAAGCCCATTGTAGGCATGTTTACACCTTCCAGCTGCAGGTAGTCTTTGCCATAATAGCCGCCAAGACGGTATGCTACCCGGTTCCAGTAACCGCTCAGGGCAGTGGCATTAGGCACAAACTGTCCGCCGATAGCCAGCTTCCAGGAATTTTGCAGAGAGTCTTTATTACCGAAGTTCTTATAATTTTGCCACTGGCTGGAATTGAAATCAACTCCGATCATCCATTTATCAAATTTACGCAGCATGATACCGGCGCCATATTCTTCCGGGAACACTACCGTTCCCCGGTCGCCCTTCGAGTAACTGACAGTATCTTGTGTAACATAGTTATTGGAAGATGCGTCGAACTGCACAGTTTCATTGAGCACTTCCTGGCGGGCATTCATATTTTGCTTCAAACTTCCGGAGGCGCCAAAGGTCAGGTCCATGTCTTTTGCCACTTTAGCCCTGTATTGTACCCCTAATTTGTAAAAAAAGCTGTTGTAGGTAGTACGGAACATCCGGTGTGAGGCATATACATTAGGATCAGGAAAAGCGAGGCGGGTATTATTTTCTATGTTACCAAAAAGATAACCGAGGTTCACTCCTACGCTGAAATGACCGAAACGCACGCCTGTACCGGCATATAACTGGTAAAGACCGCCACTGCCCTCGTATTTGCTGGTTAGCGGAACCCTCAGCGTATCGAAGAAAGTACCGTTATGTGATTCCTGGATATTGTAAGATACCCTTGTTACCGGGCGAAGACCCAGGTTTAACCCCCATTTGTTGGTGATCAGCGGGATACCCAGCTGCAAATAGGAGAGGGTACCGAACCCGGAGCTGAATTTTGCTCCTTTGTCTGTAATAGAACGGGCGCCGCCTTCCACTCCCACATCAAAAGTAGTAAGCAACAGGCTGGAATAACTGGCCGGATTGATAAAGTTTACTGACTGAGGATCGCTGTAAGCCTGGGAAACCCCTCCCATTCCACGGTTTACCGTGTTCTGGTTGTTATGCAGATCTCCTAATCCGTAGCGGGAATATGGTGAGTTGTCCTGTGCGATAGCCTTATTTGCCAACAGAAAAAAACTTCCTAACAGGCAAAGAATACTGACTTTTGTCCAATGCATTTAGTATCAGAATTGAGTTTAAGCCCTTATTCCATTGAAAATATGGGTCTGCAAATATCTACTTTTTAAGGCGGGAAGCAAAAAAAACCAAAAAACCACCTGTTAAATGCACGTTAAAGTTCCCGTACCCTTGCCCGGGAAAGCAGGTCAGGCGGGCATCTTCCTAAAAATCACAAATTATCAGCAGATAAGTTCCTGAAGTGGCCGTTCAGCAGCACCCGTTCTTTCAGCCTTTCCATTTCTGCCATCATGGGAATAACCTTGTGCAAATGACGCTTCAGGTATTCCAGTCGCTGGGCCTCGTAAAAAAGGTGAAGCATCTCGTACTCTTCGTCCAGCGATAAGCCGGCATGATGCGCCAGGTCGTATGAGCTGAGCTCGCTGTCGTCTTTCTTGAAAGATTTATGAATCTGGAGAATGGCATGCAGCTCCCTTACACCATGCAATACTTCCTGCAACAACCGGCTGTTGCCGGACTCATTGTTTTCCGGATAGTTCACAATAGCGCCGGCATATAATTTTTCAGGGATATTCGAAACATGCTCCAAAATGCGAAAAACACTGTCTCCAACGGTAATTATGTCCATTTCCCCGCTTTCATATATTTTTTCTACCTTTTTTATTTGCACGAGTGTTCCATATTCCATAATTTTTTTATTTATTACAACTGGAATACCAAACGGCTTTTGCTCAGCCAAACAGGCTGCAATTAATTGCTTGTACCGGGGCTCAAAAACATGCAGATTCAACTGCTCCCCCGGGTACACTACAATTCCAAGTGGAAATATGGAGATAAAATTCGTCATCTGTATTTTTATATTCACCATCGGACTGGCGACCAATATACGCCAGGAAGATAAATTTATCCGGAAACCGCCGGAAGATAATTATCTCTTTTTCGTAAAAAGTTGTAATATCTTCGCTTAAGCATTTAGTTATATATAAATATATACCTGACAATTATTCAAACCGATTAATATGCCAAGATTTGTGATAGACTGTGAGAGAATGAAATATCCGAACAACGGTCTATATACTTATTGCAGCGAACTTGGCCAGACTTTAATGAAGTTGATCGCTCCTCCCGAGGAGCTTTATTTCTATTTGCCTTCCTATAAGGAAACGCTTTTCTCCAACCAGGCACATTACAAACAAAAAGCATGGCATAAGCTATGGATGCCATATTCTAAGGATATTCAGCTCTGGCATACCACTTACCAGTTATCCGACTACATCCCGGCTTCGCCGGATATTAAACGTGTATTAACTATACATGACCTCAATTTTTTATACAAGCCTAATTATAAACATAAAATATCGGGCCAGCTGGCAAAGGTGCAGCGGATGATCAATAAAGCCGATCATATTATCACCATATCGAATTATGTAAAGGAAGATGTTTTACAGCACCTCGAAATTGGAGATACCCCGCTGAGCGTAATTTATAACGGTTGTGATGTAAAATCATTTCCATCCTTTCATAACCCGCTTTATCGTCCTTCGCGGCCATTTCTTTTCACCATCGGCACTATTTTACCCAAGAAAAACTTTCATGTTATTCCCCGGTTGCTGAAAGATAATGATTATGAATTGATTATAGCCGGCAACGCTAATACTACTTATCAAAAACAGATCCTGCAGGAAGCTGCACTCTACGGCGTTCAGGACCGGGTTAAAATTATTGGCCCGGTAGATGAAAAAAGCAAATACTGGTATTTCAGCAACTGCGCCGCTTTTGTATTTCCTTCTATTGCGGAAGGTTTTGGCATTCCCGTGATAGAAGCCATGCACTACGGGAAACCGGTATTCCTCTCGGATAAAACCAGCTTACCCGAAATTGGCGGTGACCTGGCCTACTATTTTAAAAACTTCGATCCTGCCTACATGCAGGAGGTTTTCAATAAAGGGATGGCCCATTATAACGCTACCCAGCCTATGGCTGCGCTTAAAAAACACGCCGACAGCTTCAGATGGGAGGAAATAGGAGCCCAGTACCTGGATATTTACCGCTCACTGACCGCGTAAACCGGGATACCTTATTTTTGTTCTTCAAATTCTGTAAACAGTAAAATGTACCAGCAGTATATACCCGGACTCTTAAACGGAAATATCAAATCACTGGCCCGTTGCATTTCCCTCGTTGAAAATGAAGCAACAGGCTACGAACAGCTGCTGGAACAGATCCCGGTGAGTGATCATACCAAAGTAGTAGGGATTACCGGCCCTCCCGGTGCAGGAAAGAGCACACTGGTAAATGCACTCATTACGCAATTACTGGAACAGGATAAAAGCGTGGCCATCATAGCAGTAGACCCCTCTTCGCCCTTCAATTTCGGCGCCCTGCTGGGCGACCGGATCAGGATGAGCCAGCACTTTAATCACCCCCGTGTTTTTATCCGCTCTATGGCCAGCAGGGGAGCCCTGGGAGGATTAAGCCCTAAAATTATTGAAGTAAGCGACCTCATTAAGGCGGCAGCATTTGATTATCTTTTTATTGAAACCGTGGGCGTAGGGCAAAGTGAAGTAGAAATAGCCGGGGTGGCAGATACTACTGTTGTAGTAGTGGTGCCGGAGGCCGGCGATGAAATCCAGACCATGAAAGCAGGCCTTATGGAGATTGCGGATATTTTTATTGTGAACAAGGCCGACCGGGACAATGCAGACGCCTTTGTGAAAAACCTGCGGTTGCTGGCACATAGCAAACAGCAGGGCGACTGGGAAATCCCGGTGATCAAATCAATAGCTACCCAACAATCAGGTATACACGAAATAATACAGGCTATCGGAAAACATCACTCCCTGGTTTCTCATCAACAACAAAAACATATTTTATTGCTGACAGAAAAAGCCTGGCAGCTGATACAGTACAAACGTATGAAAAACATCTCCAAACGAACTATCCAGCAAGAAATACAGGAGCTGTTGCAGCAAAAAACGTTTAACCTTTACCGTTATATAGGCACCAAAAGCTAGGGATACATGAATTACCTTAAACTCATCACAGAAGCATATACTGTAGCCGCCAACCCGGCTTACGCCATCACCATGAAAGCGTATTTGCGTGATCAGTTTGAGCACCTGGGCATCAAAACACCGGAACGGCGCCTGATCAATAAAGGACTGAAAGCGGAATACGGACTACCGGCCATCAATGAGATGCCTGCATTGATAAAAGCATTGTGGAAAAAACCGGAACGTGAGTACCAATATGCCGCCATTGATTTTATGCAGCAATTGCGTAAAGAATGGACCGCAACTGATATCCACCTGTTTGAATACATGATAGTTCATAAGTCGTGGTGGGACAGCGTCGATTCCACCGTATCGTTCCTTGCAGGTCCCTGGCTGAGAAAATTCCCCGAGGTATGGCCTGCTATTACCGATCAATGGATTGCCAGTAAAAACATGTGGTTGCAGCGGGCGGCTATTATACATCAGAATGCTTATAAGCAACATACCAACGAACAACTGTTATACAGCTATATCAAACAGTGCGCCCATTCCAAAGAATTTTTCATCCAGAAGGCTATCGGCTGGGCTTTGCGGGAATATGCCAAAACCAACCCGGGCAGTGTGCGCAAATTTGTGAACCATCATCCGCTGGCGCCGCTCAGCAAGCGGGAAGCGCTCCGCAGGATCGATTAGATAATTTTTGCTACCTTTACCGCATGCGTTTTACTTCATTCGGCATATCTATCGCTTACGCGGTGTTTAATTACGGTCTCTGATCTACGGGAGACAAGCGTTTTCATACCCATACATTTCCAATATATTTTTTCTTACTTTCTAAATTCTGTAATTATGCCTTGGTTATTCCTTGTCATTGGCGGGCTGTTTGAAATAGGCTTTACTATTTCATTAAAGTATTCCGAGAATTTTTCCAGGCTGTGGCCATCAGTGAGCTTCGCAGTATGTATCTGTTTAAGCTTTTTCTTTTTGAATAAAGCGATCAATGGAGGTCTTCCTATAGGCACGTCTTATGCCGTGTGGACAGGCATTGGCGCCGCCGGCACCGCTATTGCAGGTATGATATTTTTTAAAGAGCCTGCCGCGATGTTGCGCATTTTTTTCCTGATGCTATTGATAGGCTCAATTGTAGGATTAAAGTTTGTTTCCGGGCACGAATAAACTGGTATCAACGGCGCAAAGCTATATATCGCTTTGCGCTGTTTTACTTTTGAAGATGGCAATACCATAAGCCAGTATACAGGCAAGCATGGCGGGAAGGGCCACATTAATATCATGGGTCATTTCCAGCAGTAATACAATAGCAGTGAACAACAGGCGCGAAGTGCCTGCCAGCATGGCTCCCATACCTACCAGTACAACAATACCGGCGTTAATCATAACAGCCGGAAAAAGCATCTGTATCGGAGCGCCGATCAAAAGACCTATAGCACCACCTATAACCAGTAAGGGAATAATGCCGCTGCCTGTTTTATTGGCGCCCGAGAAAAAAAGCCAGGCGATCCATTTAACAAAAGCCAGTGCAAAAAGAATTGCCAGGGTAACATGCGCCTGCAACAGGTCAGTAATATAACCTTCTCCTGTGCCCAATATCCGTGGGAAAATGTATCCGGCAACGCCGGTGAACAAGGCCACTGTAAGTAAATACCATTTATTATATTTAGTTAGCTTTCCGAACCATTTATCAATAAGCTTATACAACACCGTGCTTAACCGGGCCCACAGCCCCACCAATACAGCGATGACACTATAAGCCACCGCCGCCTTTCCGTTCATTGCCGGCAGGGCTGCAAAACTTAATACCGGAGCGGTTCCCCTGTATAGGTAACTGGCTACGCCAGCAGTTGCCGCCGCTGCCACTACCGGCCATATATTTTTAAATGTCCGGTCGGGCAAACATAATTCCAGCGCCAGGAATATGGCTGCTAGCGGCGCACCAAAAAGGCTGCCTAAAGTACTGCATGCGCCGGCCGTAAAAAGTATCCGGCATTCCTCCTCTGTACAACGGAATAATCTGCCCACCCAGGCGCCTATGCCTCCGTTCAATAACATTGCGGCGCTTTCAGTACCCAACGGATTGCCTGCTCCAATGGCAACCGTTAACCCTGCGGCGCGGAGCAGGGGAGAGGTATAACGGCTGACAGCAATAAGCAATACGGCGCCTGCTACCGGGATACCAATGATCCACAGATCGCGTTCTGTATTTTCAATACCGGTATAAGCAGTTATTATTTCGCCATAATAAGCCAGTGATGCTATTGAATGAATAATAATGGTAATACCCCAAGCTGCAACAGCACCGGTGGCGGCCGTCAGTATGGCTGCAACGGAAAGATACCAGGTACGGGAGGAGGCTGGCAACGAGGCATCCGCCGGTATTTGCAGCGACGGAGCCAACAGGGGAAGCCCGTTCTTTGTTATAACGTATCGCTTATTCGTCATGAAGTAGGTATTATCAACCAGATTATCAAAGCTATATAGTTCACTGTAGAATCACAAATAATTTTAAACTAATATATTCAATGGCTAACGGACAGGAGTATACGCGTTAACCGGTATTGTTTTAGTTAGGTAACCTTATTATATTTGTAATAACCAATCCGTGAAGGAACCCAAAACTAACATGTATGAATGACGCTAGGCATCAAGGCACAGCTGGCGCTGATAACCCCTCCTCACTGGATGCACAAACACTGGTCCGATTAAAAAGAATGTTGTTGTTCACCAATGAAGATGAACAATACCTGGTAATGGCAGGAAACATTCTTGCAGCGCATACAGAAGATATCCTTGACAACTGGTACGACTACATCTTAAAAAATAATTATCTCGCCAGCTATTTTACCAAAGACGGTGCGCCTGATATAGCTTATCTGCAATCGCTCCGGCCACATTTCCGGAAATGGATAACAGACCTGTGCACACGCCAGGAAGGGAATCCATGGTGGCAATTTGAGGAGCGGATTGCAGCGCAGCTGCAATACAAAAATGCGGAGGAGCACAACATAGATCCTTTGCCACTGGTATATTTACGTTATTTATCTTCTTTTATATATCCGGTTTCTGAAGCAGGCAGGTCTTTCCTGGGCAAACACGGCCATTCTGCAACAGAGGTGGAACGTATGCAGCAGGCCTGGTTCAAGGCAATTAGTTTCAGTGTATTGTTATGGATATACCCTCAGCCCCGACAACTCCCTTTTTAACATAACCATTCAAGTTAGCATCAAAAGTATTTCAATGGAAGTTGCTGTTTTCGATACTTACGTTAAGAAAAAAGATGGAGGATATCTGCATTTTGATATCATCGTTACAAAAGATACCCCATTTGATGAAGTCCTGACCTATGGAAATATATATCTCCAATCCAAAAAAGGAGAGGGACTGAACATTTCCCGGAAAGATTGCCGTTTTTGCCATATCACTGAAATTATACCGCGCTGGGAAACCCAGATCCGGCAAAACGGGTATTATATTCATGAATTGGAAGGATGCCAGTAAAAAAAGGCTTTCATTGCAGGAATGTCACTAATATGCTATTTCATGCCATATATTTATATTGTACCTTGCCAAACTAACTATAAGGATAGCAAGAAAATATGGGGAAAGTTTCCACATTCAGCCCTGCACAGCAGGCAGAAGACACACCAAGTAAAATAGTGGCCTCCCTGGAGCGATTATCAGAAGCCTTCCGCGTATTATTATGGCAGGAAGCAACACAGTATGGATTAAGTCCCATCCAAATTCAGGTACTTACCTTTTTACTGCACTACCCGGAGGAAAAACGTACTGTAACCACGCTGGCATCGTACTTCAACATGACCAAAGCCACCATCAGCGATGCAGTGAAATCACTGGAACAGAAGAATTACCTGACTCGTAAGGCCAGCCCTACAGACACGCGCAGCCACACCTTGCACCTGGTAAAAGAAGGCAGGGCCGTTGCCAAAAAAGTAGAGCAATTTGCAGATCCATTACAAAAAACGGTTGCACAGATGCCTTTAAAAGACCAGGCAGGGCTGCTGGAACAATTGATGCAGGTGATATACCAGCTCAACCAGCAGGAAATTATTTCTTCCCAGCCTATGTGTTTTAACTGTGAGCATTTGAACGAAAAGAAAGGATACTACTGCAATAAGTTAAAGATCTCTTTAAACAATGGCGGTTTGAGGATGGAATGTCCTGTTTTTAAACTCCGCGAAGAGTAGACCTGATTTACTGGATACGGGGTAATTGGCAGGTCATTTCATTATCACCGGCTACAAATCCGAATTGTTCGTATAATAAACGGCCTTCTTCACTGGTATGCAGGCTTATCTTACCGGTGTTCCGTTCTTTTGCCTCATCGAGGATTTTCTGCAGCAATGCCTTTGCAATACCTCTGCGGCGAAACGCTGGAAGTGTAAACACGTTCAGGATATAGGCTACTTTGCCTTCGAGGTTGTGGTACAGTGGTGGCTGGTTGTAAAAAACAATGCCTGCACTGGCCACAATCTCGCCTTCCGCATCCGCAAACCAGTTTACAAAGTTCTTTTTGGTAAGATGTTCTGTTAGGTAGACCCTGAGCTGATCCTTCAACACAGCATCCTTGGAGTTATCGGACTTAGGGTAAATTTCTTTCAGAAACTGCAGCCGCAAATGTACTAACTGCGGGATATCCGTTATATCCGCTTTTCTGTAGGTAATCATAGCTTTTTTGGGTTATGCGAAATTTGTCAGGCTTCTTTATTGCTTCTCCACCATCTGAATGCAAGAAAGCCGATGATGGCCAGGGGCGTTAAGGCCAGCATCAGAATACCATTATTCAGGCCTTTTGCCGGTCCTTCCCCCAGCTGCTGAGCCGTTTTGGTACACAGGGAACATTGCGCCATTACTGATCCGCTCATCATAGCCAGCAACACTGTCAGTAAAAACAAACCTGCCTTCTTCATAGTATTGTTATTTAATCCTGCAAAATTAGGCTATCTGCCTTAAAAATCTTCCTTAATTCTATCAATGGTAGTAAGGGGAAATCATAATATATACAATCACCCCGGTAACAGCTACATAGAACCAGATAGGCCAGGTGATCCGGGCTATTTTCCGGTGACGGGGAATATCGTTCTGAAAACCACGCAGCAGGGTAAACAGCACCAGTGGTACTATAATAGCAGCCAGTACAATATGCGTGAGCAACAGGAAATAATAAACATAGCGGATACTTCCCAGCACGGCCTTTTCAGCTGCGTCCAGCACACCATTATGATCCAGGTCGCCAAAACGGGTTTCCGGAGCCAGGGCATGATAGGTAACATAGGAAAGCAGGAATATAGCCGACAAGCCCACTGCTATTAAATTGGTGGTTTTATGCGCCTTCACATGCCCGTTCTTTATAAAATATAAGCTGGCCAGCAGTAAAACTGCGGTACTGGTGTTCAGAATAGCATGGAACAACGGCAGAATCCTGATGTCAAAACCAGGATGCATTTCCGGTTTGGGCAAAACAAACAATAACGCTACCAGCACAGGTATAGCTATTGACACGATGGTAATAGGCGTATTGAGATTTTTGTTCTTAAGTTCCATATCCACTAAAATGTGAAAGGTGAATAAAGAAAGGCGAACAACCTTTCCTTATTCACCTTTCCTTTACAATTATTTTATTACTTCTCTTCGGAGAACAGTTTTTTAAGGAAGGCTGCAAAACCCGGCCGGTGTCTGTCCTTTGCCAGATGCAATATCGCGATATCGCCGGCGCATCTTTTTACATCATTGGAATCAAGACCATTATAATATCCCCGGATGTTCCTGTTTTTATCGATCAATACCAGCTTCTCGGTATGTATAAAGTCGTCCGGACCGCCATCTCCCTGTGTTACAGAAACAAAGAAATCGTTTCTGGCAAGGTCATAGATCTCTTTTTTACTACCGGTAAGCAACCACCAGTTGTCGGGATTTATCTGGTGATCGTATGCGTATTTACGCAATTTATCTACCGTATCCCGTTCGGGGTCTACTGAAAAGGAGAGGATCTGCAGCAAAGAATCGTTCTTTACATAAGCACTCTGCACCTTTTTCAGGTTCTTTGTTAGTGTAGGACAGATACTTGGGCAGGAAGTAAAAAAGAAATCAACCAGTAATACTTTTCCTTCCATGTTCTTCAGACTCACCTCTTCTCCAAGCTGGTTGGTAAGTTTAAAGTCCCTGATCTTATGAAAAACGGTATCGTAGGAAACTTTACCATTTTCTGAGATCGTATCTACTCTCTCCGGGATGAAGTATCCTGGTACCGGCACCACATTTTTTCCGTAGTGATCTACAATGAGATAACCCAAAAGCGGCACCAGTATAGCCAATGAAACTCCTAATAAAGCCCTGCGAGAAATGACCCTGATAGTTTATTGATGAATTAATGATGTTTCTCAGCAGGCGCTACTTTCACAGCCTCTACAGGAGTACCTGGCTTCAGGTCGGTACGCATGTTTTTCCAGGAATCGCCTTCGTACAGGAAAGCGATAATAAACCATACAAACAGCAGTAAAGGAATGAGGATGGTCATAATGAGATTTTTGATCTCATGACCCAGGTGCATAAATTCTGCAACGATGTAGAATGCTTTCACCAGGGTAAGACCAATAAAGATCGCGTTCAGCATTACTCTTGGCAGAAACCCGAATTCCAGGTGTAAGAAAGCCAGACCTACTTCAAACACTGTGATACACAACAGTATCCAGAATGTTTTCCAGATTGTTTTGGTAGATGAATCAGCATGTGCGGCTTCATGCCCGGCATTATGTGTATGCTCCATTATTATTGAAATTAAATAAATTCTAAAATCAGTTCCTAACCTTGTTGTTCTTTTCCCGTTTTATGATCAAAGCAGATAGAAGCAGGTGAATACGAATACCCAAACCAGATCTACAAAGTGCCAGTACAAACCTACTTTTTCCACCATTTCATAGTGCCCTCTCTGATCATAGGTACCTTTCAGTACATTGGCGAGGATCACGATGTTCAGTACAACACCGGAAGTTACGTGCAATCCGTGGAAACCGGTGATGGTAAAGAAGAAGTTGGTAAAGTTGGTAGAAGCCAGTGTACCATCTACGTTATGGAAAGGGTTGCGGCCCCACCATGCACCTTCATGATACAGGTGTGTCCATTCCCATGCCTGGCAGCTCAGGAACGCGGCTCCACCAATGATGGTCCAGATCATCCACTTGGCAACGGCTTTTTTATCTCTCATGTGACCGGCATGTACCGCCAGTACCATGGTTACAGAACTCATAATGAGGATGAAGGTCATCAAGCTCACAAACATCAACGGCAACTCGGCATGGCCCATGCCGGGAAATGATTTGAACACTTCATTCGGATCAGGCCAGGATGGGCTGGAAAACCGGATAGTACCATATGAGATCAACAATGCGCCGAATGTGAACGCATCTGACATCAGGAAGTACCACATCATCAACTTACCATAGCTCACATTAAAGGGAGAATATCCTCCGGCCCACCATTTTTTCTTCGCTGTAACTGCTGTATCCATTGTTTGTTTTATAAAATTTTACAAAGTTTATCTGGCGATACTTAAAAAAACTAACAGGTAAATCCACAGTATGTCCACGAAATGCCAGTATGTTGCGGCTACTTCAATGGGTACTGCGCTATAGGTCCGTACACGGGTTCTGTAAGCCCTGCCAAACATAATGAGCAATGCAACCACACCACCCAGTACGTGCAGCATGTGCACGCCTACAATAACATAAATAAAAGAAGCGGAAACAGGCCCGTTGAGGGGCAGTCCCACTGATTTCAATTGTGAAAACCCTATCCACTGGCAGGCTGCAAACACCACACCCAGAAACGCTGTAAGGGTGATCAGTTGTTTATAACGCTGCATATTCCTTTCTTTAAACTGCTTTAAAGCTAGGTGTATAGTTAAGCTGCTGGTTAAAATCACGGCAGTGGATACCCAGAAAATATGCGGCAGTTCAAAAGCCAGCCAATTTGCCTGGGATCTTTTAACAATGTAAGCACTGGTAAACCCGATAAACATCATGGTGATACTACCCATGGCGATCCATAAGGAATATTTATGCGGATGTATTTTCTTACGTTGTTCTAGTGTCATAGTATCCATCACTCCTCTTTTCAATTTAAGCTTTGTCCAGCAATTGTACCAGCTGAACAATGGTCAGATAAATATAAGATCCGAACATGAGCTTTCTCGCTGCAGGAACATCATTTTTCCGGTACAGGTTAACAGCCCTGTAGAGGAAGAAAATACCCGCCAGAATGGCCACTATGGCAGAAATGCTTCCAGTGATCTTCAGGAGGTAAGGCGCTACCCCGGCAGGAATCAGCAACAACGTGTACATAGCAGCCTGGATGGCTGTGTACTTATTGGGCTCTCCGCTACCTGGTAACATTTTAAAGCCAGCCCTGGCATAATCTTTATGGGCAATCCAGGCGATGGCCCAGAAATGCGGGAATTGCCAGAGGAACTGAATAGCAAATAAAGACCAGCCACCTTCGCTGAGATTGTTAGCGCCGGCTGCCCAACCAATTAATGGAGGCATGGCGCCAGGAATTGCTCCTACCAGAACAGCAAGGGAATTCCATTTTTTCCAGGGTGTGTACACAAAACCGTATAACACCAAAGACAACCCGCTCAAAGCGGCACTCAACCAGTTAAAGCAATAGCCCATTACCAGGAGCCCTGCAATACCTGTGATCACAGCCAGTATAATCGCCTCGTTGTCGTGCATACGCCCTGAAGGCAATGGACGGACAGCGGTGCGTGCCATCAGTTTATCTGTATTCTTCTCCCAGATCTGGTTAATGGTGTTAGCTGATCCGGAAACCAGCAACCCACCAGCAAATAATAAAAGAACTTTTACTAAGTTAAACTCCACGCCCGGCACCAGCAGGTAACCCACTACCGACGAAAATACCACCATAAAGGTGAGATTAAACTTCATCAGCTGAGAGTAATCTTTCGCCTTACTGGCTACTGCATACGATGACGACAATTTTATGGAGTTTTCTTGCAACATTTTTTTTCTAGCCACATCCCGGGTTTAAGTCCGGAACAAATTTACAAACATCACAGTGAACAAAATCCCGGTAGGAAGATTTTTGCCTTCCTGCCGGAACTCCGATTATATTTTAGTGCGCTGATTCATTAGGTCCAATAGGCTCTGTTTGCGGAATGAAATCTCTTCCATCCTTGCTATAGTCATAAGCCCAGCGATATACTTCAGGAATTTCACCAGGCCAGTTACCATGACCAGCATGGATTGGCGTAGTCCATTCCAGGGTAGTTGCATTCCATGGGTTCTTTGTAGTCATCTTTCTACCTTTGAAAATGCTGTAGAAGAAGTTGAATACAAACAGGAGCTGTACTGCAAACACCAGGATCACCACGATGGTAATAAATTCGTTCAAACCACCAAACTGTTTGAAGGAAGCCCAGCCGGATACATCATAGTATCTTCTTGGCATACCCGCCATACCTTCGTAGTGCATTGGCCAGAAGATCAGGTAAGCGCCTACCAGGGTTACCCAGAAGTGGATATAGCCGATAGTGTTATTCATGAAGCGGCCATACATTTTAGGGAACCAGTGGTAGATACCGGCAAACATACCGAAGAATGCAGATACACCCATTACAATGTGGAAGTGGGCAATCACAAACATGGTATCGTGCAGGTGAATATCGATAGAAGAGTTACCTAACCAGATACCTGTTAAACCACCGGAGATGAAAGTGCTCACGAAACCGATAGAGAACAGGGAAGCAGGCGTAAAGTTGATATTACCCTTCCAGATGGTAGTGATCCAGTTAAATACCTTGATGGCAGATGGTACCGCGATCAATAAGGTTAAGAGTACGAAGAATGCTCCCAGGAATGGGTTCAGACCTGTTACGAACATATGGTGCGCCCAAACCAGGAAGGCCAGGATACAGATAGCGAACAGGGAACCGATCATCGCCAGGTAACCGAAAATGGGCTTGCGGGAACTTACCGCCAGTACTTCAGATACCATACCCATGGCAGGGAGAATGATGATATATACCTCAGGGTGACCTAAGAACCAGAATAAGTGTTGATAGAGAATAGCGCTACCACCTTCATTGGCCAGTGCTTTACCGGCGATAAAGATATCGGACAGGTAGAAGCTGGTGCCGGCGTGACGATCCATAAGCAGCAGGATAAAACCTGACAGCAATACAGGGAAAGACAATACGCCCAATACAGCGGTGAAGAAGAATGACCAGATAGTCAAAGGCATTTTGGTCATCGCCATGCCTTTAGTACGCATATTCAACAGCGTGGAAATATAGTTCAAACCACCCAGCAGCTGAGAAACAACAAACAGCGCCATACTGGTTAACCAAAGATCCACACCTATTTTAGAACCGATAGAAGCGTCTCCCAATGCACTCAGCGGTGGATACATGGTCCAACCTCCGGAGGCAGGGCCTGTCTGAACAAACAGGGAAGCCATCATTACCAGGCTGGCCAGGAAAAAGAACCAGTAGCTCAGGCAGTTCATAAAAGGGGAGGCCATATCGCGCGCACCTACCTGCAAAGGAATCAGCAGGTTAGAGAAGGTACCGCTCAAACCGGCCGTTAATACAAAGAATACCAGGATAGTACCATGCATTGTTACCAATGCATAGTAAGCTTCCGCTGTAATGCGGCCACCTTTAGCCCAATGGCCCAGGATACTTTCCAGCCAGGGGAAAGTGGCATCGGGAAAACCAAGTTGCAAACGGAACAGTACAGAGAAGAAAGCACCAATGATAGCCCAAACGATACCAGTAATCAGGAATTGTTTGGCGATCATTTTGTGATCCATGCTGAACACATATTTCGAAATGAAACTGTCTTCATGGTGGTGCTCATGATCATGATGATCATGCGCTCCGTGCATTACCTCCTGTTGACTGTGCAATGTTGCTTCGTTACTCATAATCGGTTCGGTTTATTATAAACTAACGCCCGGGAAGTATCGTCGTTTGTCAGTTTGTTCTTATTGTTTTTAATTGTACTCCGTCAAAAATTCTTCTACACAAAATTACAGCTTACCGGATATTGGCAGCTACTGTTTTTTGCGTGCTATCTGCTTTGGCTTCACCGGCAGGAGCAGCAGGAGCTGCAGTGTCAGCGTGGGTCAGGCTATAAGTAGATTTCTGGGCAGCTACCCATTTATCAAATTCTTCCTGAGTTTCCACAACAATCACACCTCTCATGGAGTAGTGACCGCTACCACACATCTGGTCGCAGGAAATTTCATACGTGAAATCCGGGTTACCGGTTTTTTCTTTCATCTGCTTGGTGGTAAACTTGGGAGTGAACCACAAAGTAGTAGGGATACCCGGAACCGCATCCATTTTCATGCGGAAGTGCGGTAAACCAACGTCATGGATAACATCACGGGAACCGATGATGAGCTTTACCGGCTTACCAACTACCAGGTGCAGTTCGGTAGGCATAAAGTCATCTTTGTTCAAAGGATCGTTCCAGTCCAGACCCAGTTCATTACCAGCGGAGGGATCGATGTTTTTAATATCACGACGGCCCAGTGCGCCATCTTTACCCGGATAACGGAAGATCCAGTTAAACTGTTTACCGGTTACTTCCACCACAGCGGCATCTTTCGGTGCTTCTGAAGTAAGCTGGAACCAGTGTTTCAGACCGAAAGCCACCAGTATGGTTAAGGCAATAGCCGGGATAACGGTCCAGATAACTTCCAGTTTATTATTATGCGGAAAATAAAATGCTTTACGGCCTTCCTTCTCCTGGTATTTAAATGCAAACCAGAATAATGCAATTTGGGTAAGGACGAACACAACCCCAGTGATGGCAAGTGTTACATAAATAAGGGTATCAACGCCTTCTCCCTGTTCTGATGCAGATTCGCCCAGGATTTTGCCTTTCAGCAAATTGTTACACCAGTACACTCCTATAAGCCCCAGCACCAGGAATGCAATCAGCAGGAAACCATTTATACGGTTGCTTTGCTCACGCGCTTTCTTTTCTCCCTTCAATATGGACACATATTCGCTCGCCTTCGCAATCTGGAAGATGACTATGAATATGAGAACAACAACTAAGACTGCTAAAAATCCTGACATTGCTATATGAAATAATTAAGTTATCTAATGCTTTTCTTTTGCCTAATCTCCTTGATCACCTGTTAGGTGTGATGAATAATACTTTCTTTCAGGTAAGGATGATTCTTTGGAACCAGTGCAGCCTTGGTAAGCTGGTTGGATACCAGGAAGATGATCAGTCCTACGAAACCAAGTCCGAGCCCGAATTCAAACCAGGGGAATACCAGGTTTTTAACAGTACCTGGAGATACCATCTGCCAGAAATCCAGCCAGTGACCGAAGATGATCACGATAGCAATGAAAACAATGGCAGTATAGTTACGCTTGGTATCCCTTTTCATCAGGAACAACAGCGGAGTAACAAAGTTGATCAGGAGGTTCAGGAAGAAGATAGGTCTCCACTGACCCCATACACGTGGCTGGAAGTATTCAGTTTCTTCCGGCATGTTAGCGTACCAGATCAGCATGTACTGGGAGAACCAGAGATAAGTCCAGAAGATACTGAAGGCAAACATGAATTTACCCAGATCATGCAGGTGTTCTTCAGTTACATAAGTAAGATAACCGTGTTTTTTCAGGTATACAACGAACAGTGCAATCAGCGACAGTCCGGATACCCAGGTGCTGGCGAAGGTGTACCAGCTGTACATGGTAGAGAACCAATGTGCATCAATGCTCATTAACCAGATCCATGGCGTGGTTGATCCAACGCTCAGGGTAAATACCACCAGGAATCCACCGCATACAACCGTGTTTCTCCAGAGTAATTTACGGCCTGTTTCAGGACGCAGATCCCAACCATCTTCTTCGATAGACATTCTACGGAGCTTCATGGTAAAAAATATCCAGAGGCCCAGTGTCAGGATGGTAGCGATGGTAAAGAATCCCTTGTTTAAGAAAGCCGATTTCCAGCTCAGGACTTTATCTTCCGCTACGTGGTGTGCATTTACCCAGTGGTAGATATCATCTTTTCCACCGAAAACAATGATCATCACTACCACAAATAAGATGGCAGCCAGAACGGGAACGGCCATTGAAATAGCTTCAGGTACACGGCGGAAAGCAATCTGCCAGCCACCATGTGCCAGGGTAGTAGCAGCTATAAAGAATGTGCTCGCCAATGTAATCAGCAAAAAGAAGCTGCTGTTTTGCAACAGACCGGCCCAAAACCGTGTCGCGTTCTCACCATGAAACGCAATTAATCCGATCAATAACGTCAGCAAGCCCACGCCCATTAACACGAAGCTGGTCTTTTTTAATCTTGCCGGTACTACAAATTGGTCTTTCATTACTGTATATTAAAATACTTGTTTGAAATTCAGTTTAACTCATTTATTTAGCTGCAGTGCTATCACCAGCAGGAGCGGCAGACGGGGCGGCAGCACCTGGCTGTTTACTCTTGATATAGGCAGCAATCTTCCAGCGCTGATCCCTGTCCAGCTGGCTGGCATAACTACCCATCATATTATAACCATAAGTCATTACATGGAACAGGCGGCCTTCTGTATAACCGGATTTTGCACCGGCTACCAGGTTAGCTGGCGCTGCAGGGTAAGGTCCATCTCCACCTTTGTACAGCGGACCGTTACCATCTAAGGCAGTACCATGGCAGATACCGCAATAGATATTAAATAAACGCTCGCCTTCTTTAAGATCAGTTGGCGTAATCGTTAATGGATTCTTTACCAGGTTAGCCAGTGCCGTATCTGATTCTTTCAGATGGTATGGCAAAAGTTCTCCTCTTTTTACTGTTCCTTCCACTGGCTTCAGGCCTGACAAACGAGCATTGTAAAATTCATACGCACGGGATTCATACATGTCTGGCATATAAATCCTGCCGGGCTTTCTGTTATGCTCTCCCCTGTTACAGGCTGCCAGGAAAGCTCCAGTTGCCAATGCGGCTACAATCAATATGTTGGAAGTCCTTTTCATCAGAAATTATTTATCTAGCTTTCATTAGTCTTGCTTGCTCAAATCCTAATGTTGCAACGGTATGTTTTAGCTGTTTATATATTTTAAGCGTTTGTGGTCTGTATTTTACGGAGATAAGGTTCATCATCCTTATCATACCGTCCGAACCACCATCCGGCTTCAGCTCTTTGCTCGTTAATTTCATGCGCACCGGCTGATGCAAGAAAGCTCTTCACTTCCTCTGCATTGGTTTTTTCGGTCAGCTCTATCACCATTACAAATTTATCGTCTGTTTGTCCGGGGTGGAAAATATGCTTCTTCACACCTGGCATCAGCTGGCACAAATAGCAGAATGTCATCACCATCCCAACTGCTGCAAATAATACAGTGAGCTCAAAAGTGATAGGAATGAACGCAGGCAAGGGGAAGTGTGGTTTACCACCGATATTCAGAGGCCAATCTGCATTAAATACCCAGCTCATGAAGGATAATGCTGTAGTTGTACCTGTAATACCATATACGAAACCGGCTGTGTGCAGACTGGTTTCCCTTAAACCCATTGCATGATCGAGGCCGTGAACAGGAAAAGGAGTGTATACATCGTGCAATTTGTAACCCGCAGTACGCACTTTCTTTACTGCCGGGAACAACACTGCCTCATCGTCAAACAAGCCTACAACAAAATTTTTAACAGCCATATTTTTAAAGATTCAAATTCCAAGTAATAAATTCTCTCAGTTCGTCTTTTAGTGTGCGTGAGCTACATCATGAGCAAATTTCTCTGCAGGCTCTTCTTCGTACACCACCATTTTCTCTTTGTAATTTTCACCGGAAGTTTTCAGGATAGACTTGATTTCGGCCAGTGCAATTACAGGGAAATATTTAGCAAACAGGAAATAGCAGGTAAAGAACAAACCGAAAGTTCCCATGTAGAAGCCTACTTCAGGCCAGGATGGGCGATAGTATGACCAGCTGGATGGCAGGTAATCGCGGTACAGTGAAGTACAGATGATTACGAAGCGCTCAAACCACATACCGATGTTTACAATGATAGACATTACGAAAGTTACCGCAACGCTTCTTCTCATTTTACGGAACCAGAATACCTGCGGGGTAATTACGTTACAGGTCATCATGATCCAGTAAGACCAACCCAGCGGACCGGCAGCACGGTATTTGAAGAAAGTGGCAAACTCATAAGGGTTAGCGCCATACCATGCCATGAATAACTCAGTCAGGTAAGCACAACCTACTACGGAACCCGTTAATACAATTACCTTGTTCATGGCTTCCATGTGGCCAAGGGTAATGTATTCTTCCAGGTGTAATATTTTACGTGTAATGATCAGCAGTGTTTGTACCATCGCAAATCCGGAGAAGATCGCACCAGCCACAAAGTAAGGCGGGAAGATGGTAGTATGCCAACCAGGAATTACAGAAGTCGCAAAGTCAAAGGATACGATCGTGTGTACAGAAAGTACCAGCGGCGTAGCCAAACCTGCCAATACCAGCGACAGTGCTTCGTGACGTTGCCAATGCTTGGTAGAACCGGTCCAGCCAAAAGCTGCTATACCATATAATAATTTGCGCAATTTGGTTTTAGCCCTGTCACGAACGCTGGCGAAATCCGGAAGGAGACCAGAATACCAGAACAACAGGGATACGGTAAAGTAAGTAGAGATCGCAAATACGTCCCAGAGGAGTGGAGAGTTAAAGTTAACCCATACCGGGCCACGGGTATTTGGATAAGGCAGGATGAAGAACGCCATCCATACACGACCCATGTGAATGATCGGGAACTGACCGGCGCACATTACCGCGAAGATCGTCATCGCTTCCGCCGCACGGTTCACCCCTGTACGCCAACCCTGGCGGAACAGGAGGAGGATCGCGGAGATCAGGGTACCGGCGTGACCAATACCTACCCACCATACGAAGTTGGTAATATCCCAACCCCAACCGATGGTTTTGTTCAGATTCCATACTCCGACACCGAAATAGATCTGCCAGAACACTGAAAAGGCGCCAAAGCCCAACAATGTCAGGGAGATGAAAAAGCCTACATACCACAGTTTTCCAGGCTTCCCTTCAATGGGACTAATGATATCTTCCGTTACCTGGTGATAATCCTTAACCCCGTCTACCAAAGGTTCTCTCAGTGTGGATTCGTATTTTAAATGCATATTCTATAAGCTTTTAGCTGCTAGCTTCTAGCTACTAGCCCTTGTCTTTTGTTATGATCTCAGATTCTGTTCTTGCTGTCTTTTTCTTAACGGTTACCTGTTAAGATCATTATGCGTGATGCGCTTCTTCCTTATGTGCAGATTCTTTTTCTGCTTTAGGAGCGGCATCCTTGTTTCTGATCTTCGCCAGGTAGCTGATAGATGGCAGTACGTGTGTTTCTTCCAACACATAGTACATCCTGTCTACCTGCTGCTCGTTACGGATCTTATAGATTTCGCTGTTCTTATCGTTGATGTTGCCAAATACGATCGCATCAGCGCCACAAGCTTGCTGGCAGGCAGTTTTAGCAGCCCCGTCTTTCAGCGGGTGACCGGCTTTCTTCGCATCCAGTTTAGCTTCCTGTAAACGTTGTACGCAGAAAGAACATTTTTCCATTACACCACGGCTACGAACCACTACATCAGGGTTCAGTACCATGCGGGTAAGGTTATCGTTCATATCAGCCACATCGTACAGGTTGTTTTCAAAGCTGTCTGCACCATTCCAGTCTCTCCAGTTCAGGCGACGTACTTTGTAAGGGCAGTTGTTAGCGCAGTAACGGGTACCGATGCAACGGTTGTAAGCCATCTGGTTAATACCTTCAGAGCTGTGGTTGGTAGCGCCAACCGGGCAAACGTTCTCGCATGGAGCGTTATCGCAATGCTGGCACAGCATCGGCTGGAACACTACCTCCGGATTTTCATCATCGCCGCTGAAGTAACGGTCAATACGGATCCAGTGCATTTCGTGTCCTTTCGCCACTTCTTCCCGGCCTACAACAGAAACGTTGTTCTCTGCCTGGCAGGCAATAGTACAAGCCCCGCAACCAAAACAGGTGTTCAGGTCGATAGACATACCCCATTTGATACCAGGATAGCTGTAGTTAGGATACAGTGTTGCATCCTTACGGAAATCAGCGCCAAATTTCTTCAGTTCCAGTCTGTCTTCGTTTACCTCTTTAGGGTTCTTGATGAACTCTTCCAGGGTAGTTTCCTTAACGATAGGACGACCTTCGTAACTATTATGTGTTTGCGTTGAAGCAACAATTTCTTTCTGACCGGTAGCTTCTACAGTGGCGTCAACAGTGAAGTAATCAAAGTTCTGACCATTGAAGCTCACAAAAGGATAGGCGTTCTTACCAACACCGCCGGCAGCTTTACCTGCGTTATCGTTACGGCCATAACCCACTGCGATGGCGATCACATCTGGGTGCATACCCGGAACGATCAGCAATGGCAGTTCAAGTTCTTTACCGTTGGCTTTTATCTTCAGTACTTTCTTCTCTGCATTGATTTCGTAATCATCTCCTAATTGGGTAGAGAATGTTTTCGCCAGTTTATTGGAGATACAGGCGTAGTTACCCCAGGTAGAACGGGTAATAGGATCAGGCATTTCCTGTAGCCATGGGTTGTTGGCAGATCTGCCGCTACCAATAGCCACTTTTTCATAAAGTACCAGTTCCAGTTTACCACCTTTTTTCGCACTGCTTATTTTAGATGCAGCACCGGCAATGTCACCGGCAAATGTGGCACCACCCAGAGCAGGAGCTGCGGCTGGTTCAACCACACCGTCCTGTAAAGCCTTATCCCACGCTTCCTGTCCGCCCAGTTTGGTTATCCATTCATTTTTCAGGTAATCAGCCCAGGTAGTGGTAGTGTTACCAGACCAGGAGAGGAGTGTATCCTGTATGGCGCGTGTTTTAAACAGCGGGAGGATGGTTGGCTGTGCAAAGCTGTAGTAACCGGTTCTTCCTTCAGCATCATTCCATGATTCCAGGAAGTGATGATCAGGAGCCGCATATTTGCACAATACGGTTGTTTCGTCATTTCTGTCGTTGAACGATACCGCCACTTTTACTTTCTTCAGACCTTCCGCAAATTTCTGTGATTCGAAGTAGTCGTAAGCAGGGTTAACGCCATAAACCAGTACAGCACCGATGCTGCCTGCGTTCATATCGCTCACCAGTTTGGTCATATCGCTGTCGATACCCTGACGGTAATTGGAAGGAGATGCAAAATCGATGGTAGTACCATTGGCGCCGATGATGTTGTTGATGGCGTTTACAATGATCTGTACGTTTACATCATTAGACCCACTTACCACCAGTGCTTTACCGGAGTTAGCCTTCAGTGATTCCGCTGCTTTTTTGATACCATCTGCCACACGTTTGTCGGCGATAGCCGGAGCGGTTACGCTGCCGCCTACTGCTGCCAGCAGTGCCAGTGCTATGGCACCGGATTCAGATGGTTTGTGTGTATATCTTTCGTCCGCGTTTGCACCTGTAAGGCTCATATGGCTTTCGAACGCGAAAAGTTTGGACATTTCGGGTTTCTGCGCATTGATTTTACGGGTTTGAGCAAATTGGCGGGCATATTCAACCGGGTTAAGCCAGGTTCCGATAAAGTCTGCTCCCAGGCTCACTATCGCTTTGGCATTTTCAAAGTGGTAGGAAGGGATCACTCTTTTACCATAAGCCGCTTCGTTTGCCTGCAGTATGCCAGAGTAGGAAACAGCGTCGTATACTACATGGCGGGAGTTTGGATATTTTGCCAGGAACTCGCCGATCAGTTTTTTAGTGGTTGGGCTCAGCAGGGTGGCACTTAATAAAACAACAGGAGCACCGCCTAAACCGGCCAGTGCTGCACCAACTTGTTTATCCAGTTCTGCCCAGGTTGTTTCCGTACCGCCAATGGTCGGGAAACGGAGACGGGCAGTATCGTACAGGCTCAGTACAGCCCCCTGTACCCTTGCGGATGTAGCTCCGCTGGTGATAGATGATAAAGTATTCCCCTCCAGTTTGATAGGACGACCTTCGCGGGTTTTCACCACAACCGGTACATATTCACCATCAATGGCGTAAGAAGAAGCATAATAATTGGCTACACCCGGGGTAATCTCTTCCGGTTTGTTTACATACGGAATAGCTTTCTTTACCGGTGTTTCACAGCTGGCAGCTATAGCGGCAGCAGCGGTAGTGAACCCCAGATATTTCAGAAAATCCCTGCGGGGGGTAGTAGCATTCAACAGGCCTTCACTCTCGAACGGCAGTTCTTCACTGAATTCGTTCTTCACAATTTCCTGATGCGCATCGGTATTGTGCAACTCCTCCAAGCCTTTCCAATACTTTTTTTGCTCCATGTTATATTAACGAGTTACGTTTATAAATTTTGATATCTTCTGATCAAGAGAAAATCTCTCTAAATCCTTCCTAGTAGTGACATTTTTGACATTCAGTACCACCTACCATTTCAACTGTTACGCTGTCGATCTTCTTATCTTTAATATCCTGATGAAGCTTTTCGAAGATGCTGTAATAGTTGTTGTCAGCAAACTGCACTTTGGTAGTACGGTGACAGTTAATACACCATCCCATAGAGAGATCGGCAAACTGATGCACTTCGTCCATTTCGGTGATAGCACCGTGGCAGGTCTGACATTGCTGCTGACCGGCAACCACGTGTTGGGAGTGGTTGAAGTAAACGTGGTCTGGCAGGTTGTGGATCTTGGTCCATTCGATTGGTCTGCCTGGCTTGGTATATTTACCAGCTTCAGGATCCCAGCCTACGTAATCGTATAATTTTGCGATTTCAGCAGTACCGTCTACCTTCTTGCCTTCTGCAGTCGTCAGCTCAGGACCGGTATATTCCTTAATGGCCTTGTGACAGTTCATACAGATATTTTCAGAAGGAATCATGGCATGCTTACTCTTCTCAGCACCGGCGTGGCAGTACAAACAGTTGATCTGGTTAATACCGGCATGTACCTTATGGCTGTAGAAGATAGGTTGCTCCGGCATATAGTCCTGCTGGCGGCCCAGGCCAATAGCGCCCTGGATAGTGAAATAGCCACCTACCATGAAAAGCACCAGGATGATCAGTGCCAGGTAAGCTTTATTCTTGTAGAAAGGAACAGGATCAGGAGTTGGAACACCCTCTTTATCACCAGCCAGCTTATTCAGGTTGCTGTTGATCTGCATGAGGATCAGCGCTACTACCGCAAGGATCAGTGTAATGATACCAAACAGCAAACTGTTGTCGTTGCCTTTATCGGCAGCGCCGGCAGTATCAGCATTACCTGCATCAGTTTTGGGTCCTCCCGGGGTTTTGGCTTGCTCAACTTTTACATACGCCAGGATGTCGTCAATTTCCTCGTTGGATAACTGAGGGAACGGTGTCATCGCTGTCTTGTTGTACTCCAGATACAGAGCGTTGGCATATTTGTCCCCTGTGGCCAATACAGAAGCAGAGTTGTGGATCCACTGGTGCAATAATTTCTTATCGGGCCAGCGATCTTCTACTCCCGCTAATGCAGGACCTGTCAGCTTCTTATGGACATTATGGCAGGAAGCGCAATTTGTTTGGAATAATGCTTTACCCTTCGCTGGATCCGCTGCCTTAACGGAAGAAAACGGAATTACTATACTAGCGCATAGAATAAGCACACTCACAAAATGCTTGCGCAAAAGAATGGAAACACGACGATACACAGCCTATATAGTTTAGATTTGACCTAAAGTTTCTTAAAAGTGCCAGCAAAAATAAGACAGAATGTTGACAATTTACCAACAATTAAAAAAAATTATTGTCTTATAGCGGGCTGTTTTTAATCCGTTTTTTTAGCGATGATTGAGCCGAAAGTCTTACTGATAGCCTATTTGAACACTTCACCTGATATTTCCTTTCAGAACTTATTATTTTGATTGAAAGTTTAATTCCTTTGTGGGCGCACGTCTACATCATAACGTGGGGCAAGGTTTGCGGGGATATAATTATAATATATGCAGATGAAAATCAAATAGTGGTCCCCTATATCCCTTCACACACAATATAATATATTATCTGTCAGCACAGTTAATTTTCTGTGAGAGTTGTTATTTTTACCATAATAACCTGCCGGCAGACCAGAATGTTCAATCTGCCATCAAAAAACCGATCCCATGAAAAAAATGCTCATACTTCCCGTTTTGCTTACCGCCTTCATGGCTGCGTGTAATAATAATACCACTACCTCCGGAAACGATAGTACTACGCAAAATACAGCACCCGGCACAGGTGCTCCCACCGTCATTACCGGCACCTACCAGGGTACCCTTCCCTGTGCCGACTGCCCCGGTATGGATTACCAGATCAGCCTGTTTAACGATCATACCTTCAGTGAACTGGTGGCCTACCAGGGAAGAGGCCTGGGGATAGCCTCTGTGGAAACAGGTACCTGGAAACAAACCTCCGACTCCACGGTAATGATCCTGAAGAAAACAGACAGCAGCTCCTTCCTGGCCGCTGAGGGTCAACTACTACTCCTCGACGCCAAAGGCAAACGCATTGAAGGGGTCCTGGCAGGCAACTATATCCTCAAACCGGTAGAAGGCGGCGACCGCAGGCAACTACTGGCCGATAAATCAAAAGCCGGCATCCGGTTCACTGCCAACGGCAACGAGCCCGGCTGGACCCTGGACCTGGACAATAAAAAAATAAGTTTCAGGAATATTAACGGCGACAGCCTCCAGGCGTCGCTGCCCAGGCCCAATCCCAATACTGATACTTTAAAGGTATATACCGCTCCCGGCATCACGATAAGTATCCGGAACACCATTTGCACCGATGATATGAGCGGCCTGATGAAACCCAACAGCGTACAGGTACAGGTGAAAGACAAAATATACCAGGGCTGCGGCGAATATCTTAAATAAAAGGAGAGTGCATCAGGTCCACCTTTCAGACATGCCTGCAGCATATCTTCTTCCATTTCCATCCGTGTTTGCGCCTGGTCCCGGACAGGTTCGATACTCCTTATTATTATATCATTCTCCCAAATACCTGCTAAATTATCTATTTTTGTATCCTACTTAAATAGCAGGAGATTTTGAAAAATATTGCCATATTCGCATCGGGTGCAGGAAGCAACGCGCAGAAAATTATAGATCATTTCAGACATTCAGACAAGGCCAGGGTTACTGTAATTGTATGCAACAAACCCGGAGCAGGTGTTTTACAGATAGCCGAACGCGAAGGCATTGCTACCATACTAATCGAGAAAGAGGCCTTTTTCCATTCAGATAAATATATCCTGTTATTAAAGGAACGGCAGATCGACCTGGTAGTGCTGGCCGGTTTTTTATGGAAGATCCCCGCCAACCTGGTACAGGCCTTTCCTAACCGTATTATCAATATACACCCGGCACTGTTGCCGAAATTCGGCGGGAAAGGTATGTATGGCCATTTTGTGCATGAAGCTGTAATAGCAGCAGGGGAAAAAGAAAGCGGCATCACTATCCACTTCGTAAATGAAAAATATGATGATGGCGAAACCATCCTGCAGGAACGTATTATCGTTACACCGGAAGATACACCCGAATCCGTCGCACGCAAAGTTCAGGCGCTTGAACACCAGTGGTTTCCGGTAATTGTGGAACGATTATTGACCGGTTCTGAGAGCTGACGCACGCCGGGATGGAGGTTCTGAAGCCAGTCTAACCCTTACAACTGTATGAAAAAGACACTACTGTTAATATGGTTATCCTGTTCGTTTACTTTATCGTCCTTTGCACAGGACGGCGAGAAACAACTGGGCAAAAACACCTTTCTCAAAGTAAATCCTACCACCTTAATTAATGAACTCGATATTTACCTGGAACAGGAAATAACCGACAAATTCAGTCTCGAGTTTGGTATCAGTGGTATCTATACCGATTACCCGGATTATGTGCTGGCTAAAAAGATTGATATCGGCCAGAAGAAACCGGATATCAGTACAGGGCAGTTTGTAGATGGCCGGGGGCTCGGATTCCGGGTTGGCGCCCGCCTGTATCTTATTTCACAGGACATGTTGCCCTCCCGCGCAGCTGGTACCTATTTTGAACCGGTGGTATTCGTTAAAAAAGTTTTCTATCCCAACGAAGACAATACCGTAGGGAATGTTACCTATACCAACTCCGGAGATAAAACGGTGATAGGTCTTCAACTGCTGGTAGGCCGGCAATTCAAAAAAGACCGCTTCATTCTTGATCCGTTTATTGGCGTAGGCATCCGCAGTAAGATCTATAAATATAATACCTATCATTTCGACGAAGACAAAGTATCCCTCAACGACGGGAAAATGGTAAGCGTATTGCCAAGTCTACAAATAGGTATTAAAATGGGGCTCAAACTCTGGTAATC
This sequence comes from Chitinophaga sp., assembly GCF_036569185.1. Taxonomy (GTDB): domain Bacteria; phylum Bacteroidota; class Bacteroidia; order Chitinophagales; family Chitinophagaceae; genus Chitinophaga. Next base: position 3,862 of record NZ_DATCRD010000264.1, on the reverse strand, counting down.
CTGTCTAAAAAGGAACAATCATTTTTACACTGAAATTTCTTCCCATATTATAAATACCCAGCCGGCCGTTAGGAGAGGAACTGTAGTACTCAAAATATTTCAACCGGTTCATATTGGCCTGGTAGGCTACATTAGCCACATTGTCGAGCTGCAGGAATATTTCACAAATCGTTTTTCCTTTCTTATTAAGCATCCCGGTACCGGCGCCAATATTGAACAGGGTATACCCCGGTGTAAATGTTTCGGTATCGTCTACTCCGTAAAAATGAGGCTGGCCGGCAATAATATCTGCCTCTACGCGGGCATATGCCTTGGTGAATACGCCGTAGTTACGTTGTGCAGTAGCCTTCAGCTCACTACGTATATGCGTGGGCGGTATAAACGGCAGGTAACGCGCTTCGTCTCCATACTTACTGATCAGCTCCATATTGCGGTTACGCCCCTGCGTATAGGCCATACTGTTATTCATAGTAAGCCAGGCAATTGCCCTCGGGTGAAGGTTCACACTTACTTCTGCTCCAAACAGTCTTGCTGCAGACTGCTGGTATTTATAAGTAGCGTTCCCCGGCACTATTACCACCGGGTTGCCGGCATCATCGTATAGCCTTGCCTGGTAGATATAGTTCTCTATATTATTATTAAACAGTTCCAGGCTGATATCTGCATCCGGCAGCCAGGCCTGCACGCCGATGTCTTCCTGTAAACTGAACTCCGGCTTAAATCCGCGATTTCCCAGGTATACAATATGTGCTCCCGGATCGAGACCATTGGAGCCGATCTCTGTAATATTCGGCGCACGGTAGCCCCTTGCAATGTTGGCTTTCACCAGCACCCGTTCGCTGATGTTCCAGGTAGCGCCCAGGCTGCCGGAGATGCCGGTATACCGGTTACTGAAAGAAGGGAACTGCAGATGCGCCCCCACTGTATCCGGTAACTGCATATGCCGCTCAAATCCATTCTCTTTATTGGGCCCTACATAGAAGTTGTTCCAGCGAATAGACCGGCTATCATAACGGATACCACCGGATACATCTACCTTACCAAAAGATTTCCTGGCAAAAATAAACCCGCCTATATCAAACAGGTTATAATCGGGGATGGGAAAATCGGTTCCATTCTTACTCCGGTTCTGCTGGTACATTCCATTAACCCCAACAGTTGTTTCCAGGCCACTTAAAACCGGCAGGTTGTAACGCACATCGTAGTTCAGGGTATTCAGCACCACGTACAATCCCGGCTGAGCGGGCACTTCCGGGTGATTATACTCCCGGCGGATGCTTTGTTGTACGCCTATCATCGTATTAATATCGCCGGCGCCCAGGTTCCACTTGGAACGGTTATACACCCGGTAATGCTGGATATGCTGATGCAACGGGTTAATGGTGTAGGTACGCAGCTCATTGTCAGGCACCAGCGGACGGTCTTTTATATCATCATCTTCCTTCACCTGCTTCGTAAATTTCCGGGTCAGGGAATCCCGGCTACCATCCGGAATTTCCTGGGTATTATCATAGAGTGTAGCGCCGAACTGGGAATATCCCCAAGATTTGTCTACTCTTGCCAGGGCAGTCAGGTTATATTCCCTGAAAGCCGTGCCATATACAAATCCATCCACGCTGTTGCGGTAGTTGTGCGCTGCTTTCGCAGTGCCGCGAAATACGTACTTCCAGTCGTTTTGCCGGTAAGCCAGTCCCAGCGAGGAACCTATCATTCCATTATTGCTGTGGTAATCTGCCAGGAAGCTACCCTGTAATTTGCCTGGCGTTAGCTCAGGGATATCGGGGATCATGTTAATAACACCGGCCAGGGCATCTGAGCCATAAGTAAGACTGGCAGGGCCTTTCACCACTTCCGCCCTGGAAATTCCGTACTGGTCTATTTCAATTCCGTGCTCATCGCCCCATTGCTGTCCTTCCTGCCGTACACCGTCAAACAATGTAAGTACACGGTTGTAACCAAGCCCGCGGATAAATGGTTTTGAAATATTGGGGCCGGTGGTTACCGCGCTCACACCCGGCACTCCTTTGATAATAGCGTCAATAATGTTATTGTTTACATTCATATTCATTTCCCGCTTACCAATAACAGCAATAGGTATGGGGTTTTTCCGTACAGCAGTAGCACGGGAAACGCCGGTTACCACCACTTCTTCCAGTTTAGACAGATCTTCTTCCAATGTAACATTCAATGTTGTTGTTTGTCCTGCTGCAATTTGTTTCTTCAGCTTAACTGTTTGGTATCCTATCATTGATATTCTGATCTCGTAAGTACCTGCGGCGATATTTTTAATACTGAAGATCCCTTGCTGATCGGCGGTAGCGCCGGTATGCAATGCAGGAATGGCAATATTGGCAAACTGTACAGGTTTTCCTTCTTTGTTGACAACGGTACCTTTCATTATGCCTTGCTGGGCATATGCGTTAGCTACAGATAATAGTAATAAAAATAGTAAAGTAGATAGTTGTTTCATGCGTATAAGTAATGTAGGTTTTATTCTCAGCCTGTTGTTTTCACGGATAGTAACAATGGATTACACTTCCAATTTTCTACAAAGCTATCTTCTATTTTTATACATGTCTTAATTATTTTTTAGATTAATCTAAATTTCAGGAAAAAGATCTTTAAAAAGATGACCATTTTGGAAATTTTTAATTTCGGACTCTGTACACAGGCAGTTGTCGAGATCGACGATGATATTGTGGGTATCCAGTTCCTGCCCGATGATTACCAGCTCATTATACCGGTCTGCGAAACGGGTGTCCCAACGGTTGGTAATGAGCTCATAAGTTTCAGGATCCATTTGCCATTGCTTCCGGGGGATAGCGCACCACCAGTAGCCGGCCTTTTCCGCACGCAGCGATCCGCCTGCCTGGCTCCAGTTCACTGCTATATCGGGCCGGGAGGCCAGCCAGAACAATCCTTTACTGCGGATAATATTACCTGGCCAGCGTTCATTGATATACTGCCAGAAGCGTCCGGGGTGAAAAGGTTTACGGCTGCGGTATACAAAGGAGGAAATGCCATACTCTTCTGTTTCAGGGCTGTGCTCATTTTCCAGTTCTGCCTGCCAGCCGGCGCTTTGCGAGGTAGTATCAAAATCAAAAAGACCGGTATGCAGTATTTCTTTCAGTGGTACCTGACCTTTGATGCTTTCTACGATCCTGGCTGTGGCGTTCAGTTTACGCAGTACTGCTTTCAGGTTGCCCAGCTGGTCTTTTGTTACGAGATCGCATTTGTTCATTACAATCACATTGGCAAATTCCACCTGGTCTGTCAGCAGGTTTACAATAGTGCGCCGGTCGGCCGTATCCTCTGTTAAACCTTTATCCTGCAGTAACGACATACTGCTGTAGTCATGGATAAAATTATAGGCATCCACTACCGTTACCATGGTATCCAACCGGCTCACTTTAGTGAGGTCCACATTATTGGCTTCATCCTGGTAGCAGAAGGTTTGGGCCACCGGTATGGGCTCTGAAATACCGGTAGATTCTATCAACAGGTAATCAAATCTTTTCTCTGCCGCCAGTGCTGCCACCTCTTTCAGCAGGTCTTCCCGCAAGGTGCAGCAAATGCAGCCATTGCTCATTTCCACCAGGCGCTCTTCCGTTTTATGCAGGGTGTTTTCATTCTTCACCAATTGTGCATCGATATTCACTTCGCTCATATCATTAACAATAACGGCTACACGAAGATTCTCCCGGTTATGCAGCACATGATTGAGCAAAGTAGTTTTCCCCGCGCCGAGAAACCCACTCAGCACCGTAACAGGTAATTTTTCCATATGTGATAAGTTATATTGCTATAGGTATGTTTTGCTGTTTTACAAACCTTATCGTCAGTAGATGTACCTTTGCTTCCT
>NZ_DATCRD010000263.1:0-11070 GCF_036569185.1 Chitinophaga sp. | reverse complement strand
GGTATTTTCCCGATAGATAAATGGGACTTCAAAAGTGAATCCATCCTTATGGATTTGCCCGCTGATATTTATGAGATACTGACCGCTCATAAAAGTGAGCAGCTGTATGCCAAAAATGAAATTCTCTTCAGGGAAGGCGCTGCTCCTTCCGGCATATTTTATATTGTAAAAGGTAAGGTAAAAAAATATAAGGCAGATCATGAAGGCAGGGAGCAGATCATCTACGTGGCAGGCACAGGGCAGCTGATAGGGTATCATGCTATTCTTTCGGAAGACCGGTACCCGGATTCCGCCGCAGCAATGGAAGAAAGTAGAATTGCCTTTATTCCTAAAGAAGATTTTCTCAGTGCGCTGGAAGCTTCCCCCCTGCTCAACAACAGGTTATTAAAAACATTAAGTCACGAATTTGCCGTGCTGGCTAACAGCCTTACGGTGTTTGCACAAAAAACAGTAAGAGAAAGACTGGCACTGCAACTGATCATTATCCGGGAGAAATACAAGGTGAATTATGTGGAAGGAACGCCTGTAGTGATAAATATGAGCAGGGAAGATCTTGCCGGTCTTGTTGGCACCGGTCGCGAAAATGTAACACGGATGCTCACTGAATTTAAGGAAGCGGGTTTATTGGAAACCCAGGGCAGGAAAATTATGATCAGGGATGTTAACGGGCTGATTAAGATAGCCAATTATAAATAGCTGTACCTGATGCGGTGTATCATTTTAGAAACCCTCACACGGAAAGCATCATAAAACATCGCTACTACCAATACTGCTGCCGGCAAATAAAAAGTAAAATATTTAAACTTCAGAAACAGGTACCCGCCTGCAATTCCCCCTGCCAGGAAAAAAAAGATAATTACCAGCCGCAGCATTATTTTCCGCTTTACAGCAGCGCTGTTCTGACCGGGTGTGGATATTACCGTATACAGGTCAATCCCAAGATCCGTGAACATTCCCGTGAGGTGCGTAGTTCTCACCACATAACCCGAAATAGTGGATACCAAAGCGTTTTGCATTCCCATGGCAAAAAGCAGGCTGCCAGCAAAATACTCCGTTTTGATAATGGACTGATCAAATGTATGCCCAAAACCTGCCACCATCAGCAGGATTAAAACCTCCCCTACTATGGGTATAGTATATCCGAATCGCCGGTGCCGGCTTTTACCGGTACAAAAACTTGAAAAAAAGGCTCCTGCAAGAAAGAGTAACAGCCATAAGCCTACCATTCTTGCCGACCTCAGATCGCCGGTGGCCAGTTTCTGCGCCAGTAACGCCGCATGGCCGGTTACATTGGTGGTTAATACAGAGAAGGCAAGAAAACCCGCCGCATTCACCATCCCGGCGGTAAAACATAAAAGTACAGCCAGGCGTACATTATGCCTGTAATTCCTTTTTCTTCCTATATGACGCAGCATTTACTTTTTCTTTAAGCCCCAGAGCTCTCCCCATCACCAAAAAGGGATCTGCCATTGTACGAAGGTACTGGCAGATCCCTTTGATTTAACTGATACTTTGCACATCAAAAAGTGCAAAAATTCACTTTCTAATTATCCCACCACACCTTTGTGCTCTGGATAGCCGATTGTTGTGGTTGTGCGTTGGTTAATATCTCGCTTTGCGGATATAATAACCGCCGGGGGATGTCTATCAAAGCGCCGTCTACTTTCTGCAACCTGGGAAAACCAGTCCTCCTCCAGTCGTTATACGTTTCAAAGTTGAAAATATTAGCTACCGCTTTTTCTTCCATGATCAGCTGCAACGCGTTCCCCGCAGTTAGCTTACGGCTGTTTACATAAGCAGTAGCGGCTGCGGAAGTAGTATCAATGCCGAGTTTGGACAAATGTGAGTTAATAGCGTTAACATACACCGGCTGCGCCGCAGCAAAACCACTGGTGATCAGCAACGCCTCTGCCTGTATGAACAACGCTTCTGAATAATTGAAGATATAATTGGAAGATGCTTTGGCGCCATAGAACGCGGCAGGATAAGAGTACTTAGCCAGGTCGCCGGTGGGGGTACCTATTCTCCTGCCGGTATACAGCCCTGTTGTTTTGGCCGGGGCGATCATCATCGGCAACCGGGGATCATTCCGGTTACGCAATGTATCTACCAACGTGGCATTCATCACATAGGTGGTTACCGGGGTAAAGGTGAGGTACCAGATGTTTTCCGATCCGGCTGCGCCTGTGTAGGTGAACTTAAAATCGTCGTTGTTGGATGCCATACCGTTCTTTAAAGCGGCCATGGCGCTTTCCGCCTGGGTTTTAGCCGAATAGCCCGGCGCTTTTGTGAGATGCATATAGTACCTGGCTTTCAGCGACCAGGCAAGCTTGCGCCAGGCGCTCATATTACCGTTGTAAAAATAATCGTCGCCGCCGGGAGTTTTGGGGCTGCTGTTTTTATCGATGTTGGCAATGGCATCGCTGAGCAGCGACTGGATACTTTTGTAGATATCTTCCTGCTTATCATAAGGCACTTTGAACACGCCGCTGGTAAACCCTTTTGAATAAGGGATATCCCCCCAGAAATCGGTAGCGGTGCCCAGTGTGTAAGCAGTAAGTATTTTAGCGATAGCCGCATAGTTCCAGTTGTTATTTGCTTCCGCTTTTTTATTCAGGGTGATGAGATTATTGAGCGAGCTCACGTAGAAATTAGACCAATCCCCGTCCATATCACTATTAAACAACTGGTAACTGCCCACGTAAGGATTCAGCTGGTTGGCGGCGATGTTCTGCACGTAGTTCTGTATAATAACTCCCGCATTGCCGCCCTGGATATTGTCCGAAATGTTCAGCTCCAGCGGTGGCAGGATCAGTGATTCCTGTACATCTACCGGGTTGTTGGGATCTTTGTTCACATCCAGGAACTTTTTGCAGCCCTGTAAACAGAGCCCTGTGAGCAGTAGTATATAAAGCGACTTTTTCATGTTGATAAATTTTAGTGGTGCTGGCATACTAGAAACTGAATTTCAGGGAGAAGTTGATAGAGCGGGCGGTAGGCGTGGAAAACGCATAGATACCCTGTGAGCTGTTGCCGGTGCCATAGGAGCTTACTTCCGGATCAGCGCCGGTAAAGTGTGGGCTATAGATCCAGAGGTTCCTGCCGGCAACTGCCAGCGATGCAGTTTTGAAAGGCGTTCCTGCCAGGAAAGAGGCAGGAAGGAAGTAGGAAAGACTTACATTCCTCAACTTGATATAAGTACCATCCTGGATGGTAGATTCATATTGCCTGGTTTGATAGTAGGTTTGCGCATCTACTTCCACGGTATTGGCTTTTCCATCTACCTCGCTGATTCCCGGCACCACCATTTTACCGCGGTTAGCCGTTACCTTTGCAGTACCGTAATAAAAACCGGCTGATTCCACATCATTTTGTACATCGCCTCCTTTTTTCATGTCGAAGAAAAAGGATAAGCTGAACTGTTTATAGCGGAAATTGTTATCCATACCGGCCAGCCAGTCAGGATTAATATCGCCAACAATACCCTGTTGCGGATCCACCACCGGTAAGCCCCCTGCGTCGATAAGCAGCTCCCCGTTGCTGGCGCGCTTATAACGGGCCCCAAAGAAAATATTATATGGTTGGCCTTTGATCAGGCGCCCCAGCTGGTCGATATCCGGCCCCAGGGTAAGCACCTCGTTTTTAATCTTCGAAAAGTTCAGGGTAATATTCCAGCTGAAATCTTTCGACTTCACCGGGGTAGCGCTCAACAGCAACTCTATTCCTTTGTTGGATATTTCCGCAGAGTTAAAAGTGGTACCGCTATAGCCCGTAGCATTGGAGATCTGCGAGCCCGGAATGAGCCCGTTTTTGGAACGGCGGCTGAAATAAGACCCTTCAAAGCTGATCCTGTCTCTCAGAAAACGCATTTCAAGTCCTGCTTCATACTCATTGAGCCGTTCATTGATGAGCGCTGGATTACCTAATGCAGATGTCAGTAAAAATCCCTGTTGCCCCTGGAACGGGAACAGGAAGTAACCGGCATTGGTATTCCTTCCTGCCTGTATATAAGGAGTAGAAAGTGCATACGCTCCTACTCCATCATTACCTACCGTAGCATAACTGAACCGCACCTTTCCGAAGTTCATGATACCTGAAGCCTTAGATCCAAGAAATTCAGAAAAGATAAAACTGGCCGCCGCCGATCCGTAAGGGTAAAAGTTTTTATCGGGATTGAGCACAGAACTGCCATCATACCTGCCGGTAAGCGACAGGTTCAAAAAACGGTTGTACTCTATATTCGCCTGTGAATAGAAGCCCACTTTCCTGAGCTGCGTGTGGCTTTCCGTACCGGTGATAGTGGTACCGGACGATAGATTGTTAAAGTCGGTAATATTCAGCCCGGTGCTGTTGACATTCATATACTGGTTGTAAGTAGTATAGATATTATTACCAAGCAGCAGGTTCACATTAAATTTGCCGAATGTTTTTGTAGCATTAACGATCAGGTCATTGTTGAATTGCCGGAAGTTGATGTTCTGGTTCCTGATCTGCCCCGTGAGCCCTATCTGCGGACTTGGATATTCTACATATTTATCGGCCTCCGTGTAAATATCTGCGCCCAGTCTTTCTGTAATCGTCAGCCAGCTGGTGGGAGTAATATTAGCGGTAAATACCGGGAGAAACCTGTTTACAGTGGAATTATTGCTGATGTTATCCAACGTCCACAAAGGCATATTCCTGGAATTACGATAGCCGCGCTGGGAGCCATCCGGCAGGAGCACCGGGTAAGGATTCCAGGAGATAGGTTGCAGCAACAACACAAACAAAGGCCCGTTGCTGGCGCCTTCCGGCAGCCTGTCCTGGTCGGAATTGCTGTATCCCATCTGGAAGGTAGTGCTTACATACTTACCTATTTTGGAAGTATATTTCGCAAAAAACGAATGCCGTTTAAAATCATTTCCCGGCATCACCCCTTTCTGGTTAAAATAAGAATAGCTGAGAAAATAGTTGGAACTATTATTACTGCCGGAGGCAGAGATAGTATTGTTGGTAGTGACACCGGTACGGAAAAAATCGTAGGGATCGTAGGTAGGCGCAGGTGCGCCGTTTACCTTGAGCGTATCCATACGAGGTCCCCAGGAAAGACTTGTTTTCTTGTCGGCATCCTCCCCGTTGTAAAAGATTCCCCCGGTACCCTGCCCATAAATATTCTGCCGTTCCGGTAACAGCGGATGTTCAAAGGAAGCATCGGAAGAAAAGCTGAACACCGGTTTTTTATCCACCCCGCCATTTTTAGTGGTAATGAGCACCACGCCCCTGGCGCCGGATGAGCCATACAACGCAGTAGCAGCGGCGCCTTTGAGGATGTTCACATTTTCTATAATAGCAGGATCAATATCCGAGATACGGTTCACGCCGGAGCCAGCCGCCCCGCCGCCGATGTTACCGGTTTCCGTATTGTCTACAGGCACCCCATCGATGACAAATAATGCCTGGTTTTCCCCGGTAGGGGAAGAATTACCCCTGATCACTATCCGGGAGGAGGCGCCTGCATTCCCCGATGAACTGGTAATTTGTATACCCGGCACCTTGCCTGCTAAAGTATTCACCAGGTTAGGCTCTTTTGTTTTTAACAGCTCCTCCCCGTTCAGCTGCTGGGAACTGAACGTAAGGTTGCGCTTATCCCTTTTTACACCCAGCGCCGTTACCACCACTGTGTTCAGGGCGGAAGTATTGCTGGTTAAGGTGATGGTAAAAGTAGTGCTGCTGCCTACGGGAACTTCCGCATTAAGGAACCCTACGCTGGAAACGACCAGCGAATTCTTCTCGTCTACGGTTAATGTAAAGGTGCCGTCGGCTCCGCAGGTAGTAACGGCCTTGCCATTCTTTTCCCGGACAGTAGCGCCTATAACAGGCATGCCGGAAGAATCGGCCACTGTACCTGTAATCGCTTTTTTCTGCGCAGATGCAGAAAAGGAGAAGATAGCAATAAAACATACCACGCATAGCGGTACAAAGCATCGTGATACTGCTGATTTTGCTGATTGTGCCATTTGATGAACGTTTTGGTTGACAGGTTGAAGGCCTCTCATAGAATAGTTAGCGCGATAAAATTAGGCGTAAGGGGTATACATGGATTCAGAATAATTAACCGATTGTAAACGAATATTACCCCAAAACTCCTTATAGGATTAATTTACGAACTAGTTAACTGTCGTATTGACAATAATATAAATAAGAAGAAAAGATGATGAATGCTATTTTATATGATTTTTCATTTTCTCTTCATCTTCCGCTTTTAGCTTTGTTCCATCATCAAAAAAATTATTAACCATAAACTTTGATTATGAAGACTAAAGGATTAATGTTTATCGCCTTTTTTGTTTCCGGCACCGCTTTTGCACAAACCGCCGCAGTAAAACAGGACCAGCAGGTTAAAGCAGGTAGTAAAAGCACGGTGAGTGCCGCTGCTGGCAGTCAGCACGTATCCGTGCCGGCCAATGCCTCTACCGAAGCAAATACCCGATCATCGTCCTCAGTATCTGCAGGCCAGGTGAATATACAGGCCGGCGTTGCGCATAACCAGGAAAGTGCAGTTACTGCAGATCCGGCAGCTGTTTCCACCGCGAAGGAAGATGTAAAGTCGGGCGCTGCAGGCAGCCTGGAAACAGGCGTTAAAGCGGGCAATCAACTGGAAAAACAAATGATAAAAACAGGCGAAGCCACCGGACAACAGGTAACGCAAAGCGTGAAGAATGTAACAGCAGTTGCGGGTAATGCGGTGCGTGTAAACAGTACGGTAAATAATTCCCTGAAAATAAAAGCAGCGCCTGTGAGTGTAAAAACAATCACCTCAGGAGCAGTAGGGCTTAAGGGTCTTTAATTTAAAAAATACAGGTTTTTGCTGAACAATGGTAAAAACCTGTATTTTTATCTCAATGAAGCAATTTCCTACATACCAGTTAGCACTGATCATAGTATTGGCAATCGTTAAACCGGTGGCTGGTTTTGCGCGGGAAACAGGCAAAGAGAAAGACATATTTGCACCGGGAATCCATTCCATGCTACCCGTTGCAGATTCAGCAGCGCCCCAGCCTAAGCCGGGCGAAACGCAGCAGGGAACAACGATCCCGGAGATAATAAAAGAAGTACCAAAATCACGCAGGCAGGTAAAGCCTTTGCCAATACCCGGTCCGATACCGGTTAAGCCTATCAGGGTCATCAAACCTAAGCTCATCAGGCCTAAGTTGGGATTAACCCTGTAATAAAGGAGTTCAATATGAGCAAATATTTCTTAACGCTTTTAATGGCATGGCTATTCAGCATGCCGGCGTTTTCACAAACAGATACTACAACAGCGGACACTAAGAAAAAAGTTACACTTACTATAGGAGCTACCTACTCCAATGATGTTAGCTATTATGGTCAGAAAGCAGAAGAAAAAATGCCTTACATAGCGGCGAGCGCGTCGCTCAGGCTTCCTTTCGGCCTTTACTTTACAGGTACGGGTTATCGTTTGCTGAATGATTCAGGCAGCGTAGTTTCTGCCAGCAGTGCGGGCATTGGATTTGAGTTTAAGCTGAGTAAAAAGCTGGTGGCCGACCTTAACTTCAGCCATACTTTTTTCCCCGCATACTCCCCCTTCCTGCAGGCGGCCAATCCGGATAATGCCGGCGTTTCCCTTAAATATGAATACTGGATGACAACAGGGATAAATGCAGATTATCATTTCGGCAAACAGCAAGACGTATTTGTTACGCTCAGCACTGAAAAACAGATCAGCCTTGGCAGCATTTTTAAAGGAAAGGATCTGATCACGCTTACGCCACAGGTAGAAGTGACGGGCGGTACCCAGCGTTTTTATCAGACCTACACGCGGGAAAAACTGCTGCGGGACAGCCTGTTCAGGATAATTCCGCTACCGGGCATCGGAGGGCTTAATCCTGCATCCACAGAAAGCGAATCTACCACCACAACTGTTTCTCAATTCAACCTGCTTTCTTACAACCTGCGGGTCCCCCTGGCTTATAACCGCTCGCACTACCTGGTGGAAGCAGCCTACCAGCTTTCCGTACTGGGAGCCAGGGCGGAAACAGGAGGTGGAAAAGTGAATTCATTTTTTAATTTCAGCGTTTATTACCAGTTCTGATGATATGAAAGTTTTGATCGTAGAAGATGAAAGGTCTATAGCTTACGAAATGGAAGCATTCCTTAAAAAGGCGTTTTATTTGTGCGACCTGGCTCACACAGCAAAACAGGCATTGGAAAAGATGGAAGAAAACCAGTATAGTTTTATACTGCTGGATCTCGGTCTTCCTGATAAAGATGGGCTATTGCTGCTACAGGAAGCCAGGAAGAACTACCCCGATGCATCCTGCATTATCCTGTCGGCCCGGGGACAACTGGAAGACAGGATCAGGGGGCTGAACCTGGGAGCGGATGATTATCTGCCAAAACCTTTTTCTTTACTGGAACTGCAGTCGAGAATGCAGGCAGTTATCCGGCGGAAATTCGGCCTGCAGGAATCCTCCGTTGTCATTGGCGATTTTAGGGTAGACCTGAACAAAAGACTGGTAATATATAATGAGGAAACCGAAATAGAGCTATCTAAAAAGGAATTTGATCTGCTTAATTATTTATTGCTTCACAAGAACAGACCTATTACCAGGATGCAGCTGAGTGAGCATATCTGGGGCAGCTTTTCTGATGATGATTATGATTCCAACTATATTGACGTGCATATAAAAAACATCCGGAAGAAGCTATCCGCCTGGTCTTCCGTGGAGTGGCTCCAAACGGTTCGTAGTGTAGGTTACAAAGTAAAAATCTGAATGTGAAGCTTTTCACCAAACTCACACTGTTTATTACGCTTTCGAAACTGGCTATCGTCATACTTTTTGTATGGCTGTTGCCTGTGCTGGTGAACAGGATTGCATACCAGTACAACGATTACTACCTGAAAGAGCAAAAGCGGAAAGTGCTGAACGTAGTCGGCAAAAGTGGTATAGATGCCTACCTGCAGGGAGAACCAAGTTATGGCAGCTATACCATGCTGAAAGAGGAATATATTTCCCTGGAACCGGCAGGCAAAACGGTTCCGGTGGATACCATCGCCACCCTGCGCCGCGTTGTGGAAGGCGACACACTCACTTACCGGGTGCTTAGTCACACATTCAGTCATCACAACAGGAATTATATCCTCGAAGTAGGTAAAACAACCGCCACTATTGATGAATATAACCAGCCTTTGCAGCGAATGGCCCTGTATGTGCTGATCGCCCTGATGGTGAGCACTATTGTTATAGACCTGGTTTATACCCGGCTTCTCCTGCGCCCGCTGGCTACTATCATCAGGAACCGGCTGCTGAATGCCCGCTTTCCTTTCAGGGAAACCTCCCCTCCCATTAAAACTTCCACTACAGATTTCAGGTACCTCGATGACTCACTCACGGAGCTGATGGGCAAGGTCAGAGATGCCTTTGAAAAAGAACGGGAATTCACTTCCAATGCCTCCCATGAACTGATGACCCCCATCAGCATCCTGCAAAGCAAAACGGAAAACCTCATGATAGAAGAAGAACTACCCGAGGCTATCCAGAAGAAGATCCTGGACATGATGAAAACCCTTAACCGCCTTAAAAAAATCGTTCATTCGCTGCTGCTGATCTCGCGGATAGAGAATAACCAGTTTCCCCGGTCCGACAGTTTCAACATAAAGGAGCTGGTACAGGAGGTAACCGATGAGCTGGAACACCGCCTGCAGGAACAGCAACTGGCTTTCCACCTCCAGCTTTCAGGAAAAGTGGTATTAACGGGGTTGAACCACGACCTGATCTTCCAGCTTGTTTATAACCTGCTGAATAATGCCATCCGGTATAACAAACCGGGCGGACAGGTGATTATCCGTGAAAATTATACGCCCGGCAAACCATACCAGCTCATCATCGGTGATACAGGCATCGGTATACCTGCACATGAAATAGGCACTATCTTCCAGCGGTTTAAAAAAGTGGAAAAAAACGAAAATGAGGGATATGGGCTGGGGCTTTCCATTGTACATACCATTGCAACGTATCACGATATAGCGATTGAAGTAAGCTCGCAGCCAGGCGCCGGTACAGAATTCACGCTTAGCTTTCCGCTTCCGGCGCCCGCTTCCGGTTATAAAAGGTTTATATAACACAGGTATCTTACCAAAATCTCCAGTAAATATAACACCAGGCAAGCGCATACAATGCCAGCCAAAGCTTCAGGCTTTGATACCAGGGGCGTTTCACTTCCCCCTCTCCCCAGGTGCGCAGCCATGTTATATTCCAGATGAATGGTTTTATCTGCTCCGGCTGAGGGGCGGTTGTAAAAACAGATACCACCGCTATCAGCCCCATGGTAAGCACTTGCGCGATAGCGCCAACATACAGCCAGTGAAGATTAATATTTACGGCATACAATGCAATGGCGAGTAATACCTGGATGATAACTCCTCCCAGCAACCCGGCAATTGCGCCACCATAACTGGCCCTTTTCCAGAAGATGCCCATCAGCAATACAGAAATAAACGGGGTAGCAATGTAGGTGACGCCGGTCTGGAAATACTTAAATAATCCTACCGTGCCAACATACGGCGATACCAGGGAAGAGATCAGTAAAGCTGCGCCACCGGAGAGCTGGCCGGTGATAATTAACTCCCTGTCTCCTGCCTTTTTCCTCCAGAAACGGCCGTAAACATCCAGTGAAAAAATTGTAGCCACACTATTGGATAATGCGCTGACGCTGGCCATTACCGCTGCGAAAAAACCGCCCAGGATAATTCCTCTCAAACCGGAAGGAGCAAAGAGCTGCAGGGCTACAGGGAATGCGCGGTCCTGGTTATCGGGCAACAGCGAAGGCCCCTGACGCATTATATCCAGCCAATGATAAATAATCAATCCCAACAAACAGGTAACGAGTGGTCGTACAATATTGATAAACCCTGAGAAGATCAGTCCCATCATCCCATCCCATTTGCTGCGGGCGGAAAGGATCCGCTGGATCATTACCTGGTTGGACGACTGGTAAAAAAGAAATACGCCAAAAGAAGCAAGTATCAAACTTAAAAAAGGAGCCTGCTGATCCGATGGCGGATGGTAG
>NZ_DATCRD010000262.1:0-7994 GCF_036569185.1 Chitinophaga sp. | reverse complement strand
TAGCGGGTATCCAGTCGTTTCTGGATACGTGCAGGATCAATATCAGCGCCAATAAACACGGCGCCGGCCATAGTAGCCGCCAGTGGCTGTGCGCCGCCCATGCCGCCAATACCGGCAGTTACCAGGAGCTTACCTGAAAGGTTGCCATTAAAATGCTGGCGCCCGCATTCCATAAAGGTTTCATAGGTTCCCTGCAGGATGCCCTGTGTGCCGATATAGATCCAGCTGCCGGCGGTCATTTGTCCGTACATCATCAGTCCTTTGGAGCGCAGTTCGTTGAAATGCTCCCAGGTGGCCCATTTGGGCACCAGGTTACTGTTGGCCAGCATTACCCGCGGCGCCTGCGGATGTGTGCGCACAATACCTACGGGCTTACCGGATTGCACCAGCAGGGAATGCTCTTCATCCAGTGTTAATAATATGTCGATGATCTTTTGTAAAGATTCGCGGTTACGCGCTGCCTGGCCGATACCGCCGTACACCACCAGTTCATCCGGGTTTTCGGCTACTTCTGCATCGAGGTTGTTAAGCAGCATGCGCAGGGGCGCTTCGGTTTGCCATGATCTGGCGTGCAGCTGTGCACCACGCGGCGCTTTATAATGCGGGTGAGCTGCATATGTTTTAATAAAGTCCAAACTGGTCATTATAAAGTCCGTTTAAGTTAAGTTGATGATTAGCGGCAGCTTCGTTGGCAGTGCGTACCAGCGACTGGTCCGTAATAATTTGATGCAAAGCGGCAATGTCGTTGGAGAAGATGCGGTCTTTATCTGCAAAGGCCACATGCTTACGGGTGTATTGATGCACGGCTTCCAGCACCGGGCCGGATTTGAGCGGCCGGCGGAAATCCACTGCCTGTGCGGCATACAGCAGTTCAATGGCAAGGATGTACTCCAGGTTGCTGATCACCTGGTTTAGTTTACGCCCGCTGATAGAGCCCATGGATACATGGTCTTCCTGGCCCAGGGAGGTAGGCACACTGTCCGCGCTGGCGGGGAAACAGAGGGTTTTATTTTCTGTGACCAGTGCAGCGGTGGTATACTGTGGTATCATGAAACCGGAGTTGAGGCCGGCATCCCGTATCAGTAGTTTCGGCAGCCCATATCTTCCTTCAATCATCATATAACAACGCCTGTCGGATATATTGCCCAGCTCCGCGGCGGCCACAGTAGCATAATCCAGGGGCAATGCCATTGGCTGCCCGTGGAAGTTGCCACCGCTGATGGTATCTTCCGCGCTGAAGATGATGGGGTTATCCGTAACCGCATTCAGCTCTATCGTGGTAAGTTCCCGCAGGTGCTGCCATGCCGTGCGCGATGCGCCGTGCACCTGTGGCATACAGCGCAGGGAATAAGGGTCCTGCACACGGCCGCAGTCCACATGCGACGACATGATCTCCGAATTATCCAGCAGCGTTTTCAAACGGTGCGCTACCAGCTGGTTGCCGGGATATGGACGGATCACATGCAGGCGGGGGTCAAAAGGTTTGGCGGTGCCCATCAGTCCTTCCAGTGATAAGGCCCCGATGATATCCGCAGCTTCCAGTGCATTATGCAGCCGTTGCACGGCCTTCACGGCAAACGACAGGATGAACTGCGTACCGTTGATAAGCGCCAGGCCTTCTTTAGGGCCCAGTACCACCGGCTGTATGCCTTCCTGCTGCATCATGGCAGCCGTATCCGTTTTTGCTCCGCGGTACATCACGTGTCCAAGCCCAATCAGCGGCAGGAAGAGATGCGATAACGGCGCCAGGTCGCCGGAGGCGCCTACAGAGCCTTTTTCGGGCACCAGCGGCGTGATGCCGTGCTCAATATGCCAGATGATCCTTTCGAGGGTAGACAATGCTACGCCTGAGTAGCCCTGGGCCAGCGCCTGCACTTTGGTGATGAGCATAATGCGGGCAATTTCTTCAGGGATACTTTCTCCCACACCTACGCTATGACTTTGCAGGATATTGTATTGCAGCGCGCGGGTATCTTCCTCGGATATTTTGGTATCGCACAGCGGGCCAAAACCGGTGTTGATACCATATACCGTGGTATGCTGGGCCACGATGGTTTGTACATAGCCAAAGCTGGTTTGTACACGCGTAATCACTTCCGGTACCAGTATGCCTTTCACCCTGCCGGCGGCAATATCAATGGCGCTGGCAACGGTGAGCTGGTCAATACCGTACTTAAAAATATCACTCATGTCGTTCGGTTTTTCTGGTGTATGATATGTTATAATTGTTGCCTGATCCTTTCTGATAAAGGTTTTTGCTGTACCGATTGTTCAATCTGCGCGATAGCTGTAAGTATCTGCTGGCTTTGCTTATTCTCTGTTACCAATGCTTCCATAGCTGTAGTAATGGCTTCCCATACAGGCTGGATCTGTTGCAGCAGCTCTTCCCCTTTTTTGGAGAAGGCCACCAGTTGCCTGCGCCCGTCTTCCTTGCAGGGCGTTGTTTTGAGCAGCCCTTTCTTTTTCAGGTTCGTCACCATCTGGCTTACAGCGGAGTGGGATATTTCCAGTTGATCGGCAATATCAATCATAGGCACCGGCTGCTGTTTTGATAAGAGGTAGAACACCGGAAACCAGCTGGCGTCGAAGGGAATGCCCGCCTGTTCATATACTTTATTTACTTCCATAAGAAAGTATTCGCTCAGCCTGCGCAGGCGGCTGCCAAAAACGAGGTAGCCAAGTGATGGATAGAATGACATATAAAAGGTTGACGTTAAAATTATATAAGCACTTATACAATATTACGAAAGAAATACGAATAATAGCATTGCCGGCAGGAATTGTTGTTCACTGCTATCCGCCCGCAACGGTACTATTCGTACTGCCGGTTATTTTTTTACCGCCTGTTTCTTTTTGGTATCAAACCAGAGGGGGGAATCGTCTGTTACATCACCATTGTAATTGATAAAGAGCTCTTCTCCTTTCTTGATTTCACGGCGGGTGATGATACTCATGGTTTCTTCCTTGAAATCCATCTCATACTCACAGTTGGGATCGTAGTCGTGGTTATAGATAGAACAAAAGCCCAGCGCCACACAGGAACGGGTTTCCTTTGCACCCCAGAGAAAAATATAATTATGGAGCCTGGTTTTATCCACAATCTCGGTATCGTCGTAAGTAAGAACGAGCACAGGTGAAGTTTCTATCCTTGTTCCGGCAGGGATCCTTTCTTTGGTATAAACTCCCCGGCCTTTTCCTTTCGACTTATCAATGTACAAATACGGCTTTATCATAGCGCAATTTCAAAAATAAAAGAAGACGTAAAGTAAAGTTAAAGCAGGAAGTTATCAAAATCATGTTTAAAAAATTTAGGTTTGCCGCCCGGAAAATATTTTTTTTGCCTTTCATTAACCTGTATATATGATCAATTATAACCCGAAAGACTGGTTTACGTTCATTTTCCGTATTCATAAAGCGGATACGGTAAGGAAGCTGTTCCCCATGTTTATAGCCCTTTCCATTTATTCTGCCATCATAGCCTGGCTGGAGCTGGAGGTATGGAAGCTATCTGAAAAAAGCGAGTTAAAGAATATAACGCTGATGTATGGCCTGCTGGGCTTCGTGATCTCCCTGTTACTGGTATTCCGTACCAACACGGCATACGACCGCTGGTGGGAAGGCCGCCGGTTATGGGGCTCCCTGGTAAACAGCAGCCGCAACCTGGCCATAAAGATCCAGGCCATGCTGCCGGCGGAAAACAAAGCCGACAGGGAATTCTTTAAAGTAATGATCCCGAATTTTGCCTACAGCCTGAAAAACCACCTGCGTAAAACCTATATCCACGAGGAGATGGAAGCCATACCCGGGCAGGGGCCCCTGCATACGGATATCAGCAAACATGTGCCCAACCAGCTGTCGCAGCTCATTGTTTCCAGAACAATGGAACTGTACCGCAACGGGCAACTGACCGGTGATCAGCTCATCCTGCTGAACAATGAGCTGCAGTCCTTTGCCGATGTATGCGGCGCCTGCGAACGGATCAGGAACACCCCTATCCCCTTCTCCTACAGCGTGTTTATCAAGAAATTTATCTTCTTCTATGTAATGTCTATGCCGTTTGGATACGTATTCAGCCTGGGTTACCTCATTATCCCCATGATTGTATTCGTATTCTTTGTACTGGCAAGCCTGGAGCTCATTGCAGAAGAAATTGAAGACCCCTTCGGCAAAGACGCCAACGACCTGCCGCTGGATAACATTTGCAGCAACATCCGCCTGCATGTGTCAGAATTATTATAACGGCCGCCCGGCAGCGTGCCTATTTTAACTTAATTTCGCAGATAGAGGCAATTGTACATGGAAAATGAAGCTTTACTGGAAAAATTCCAGGCACTGACAAATGAGAAAAGTTACCGCGAGTTGTCAGTTTACCTGGATGACCAGCTGATTACGGATATAGCCGAATTGATTCACGAGGTCCCTGAAGATGCCGGAACAATCATCAATCACCTGTCGATCGGAAGAGCGGCAGCGGCTTTCCGTATCCTGGACTTTCCTCTGCAGGAAGATGTGATACGCACTTTATCGCCTGCAAAAATAGCAGAGCTCATGAACGAGCTGCCTGCGGATGACCGTACCGCCTTCCTGGAAGAGCTTCCCAGCGAAGCGGTAAAGGAACTGATCAAACTGCTGGACCCAGAAGAGCGCCGCATCACCCTTTCCCTCCTGGGTTACAAGGAGAACAGTGTGGGCCGTATCATGACGCCCGACTACATTGCCGTAAGGGAAGAATGGAGCGTAAAGGAAGTGCTGGACTATATCAGGGAGCATGGCAAAGACAGTGAAACCATCGACGTAATTTATGTAATTGATGAAAAAGGACAGCTGCTGGACGACTTCCGGATACGCGAGTTCCTGCTGGTATCGCCGGATACGGTGGTACATACCCTGATGGACGACCGCTTTGTATCGCTACATGCCAACGATAACCAGGAAGAGGCCATACAGGTATTCCGGATGGAAAACAGGGTAGCCTTGCCCGTGGTAGACGACCGGGGCGTGCTGCTGGGTATTGTGACCATCGATGATATGTTGTGGATTGCCAACGAAGAGCATACGGAAGACATCCAGAAGATTGGTGGTACCGAGGCCCTGGACGAGCCATACCTTGATATGCCCCTGCTGCGCCTCGTAAAAAAACGGGTAGGATGGCTGGTAGTATTATTTATCGGTGAAATGCTCACCGCTACCGCGATGGGATTTTTTGAAGATGAAATTGCAAAAGCCGTAGTACTGGCGTTGTTTGTACCGCTCATTATTTCCAGCGGTGGTAACAGCGGCTCACAGGCATCTACCCTCATTATCCAGGCAATGGCCCTGGGCGAGATCGGTATAGGCGACTGGTGGAGGGTAATGCGCCGGGAAATCATTTCCGGCCTGCTGCTGGGCGGTGTGCTGGGCGCCATCGGCTTTCTGCGGATCCTTCTCTGGAACTCCCTGTTCCATACCTATGGCGATCATACCGTGCTGATAGGCGCTACCGTAGGCATTTCCCTGGTGGGCGTAGTGCTGTGGGGAACCCTCTCCGGCTCTATGCTGCCGCTGCTGCTGAAGAAATGCGGCGCCGATCCGGCCACATCTTCCGCCCCGTTTGTGGCTACCCTGGTGGATGTAACGGGACTACTTATTTACTTCACCGTAGCCTATACGCTGATGAAAGGCATATTGCTGTAATGGGCCACTATAGCGGGGGGAAACCTTTTCCTCCGCTAGTAACACACCTCTTTAAGCTCCGTACCTTCCCTGGTTTTCCGCACTATAAATAACCGGTCGTATTCGTTCTCCCCTATAACATCCATATGTGGATTGGCTTTCAGGCTGCGAAGGATAGGCACCACCGTGTTGGAATGCCCTATCACCAGGAGGCGCTTGCCCCAGTCGCCATGCCGGGTAACCTGGTAAATAAAAGACTCCCCGCTGGTATCTGCTGCATAAAAACAGGTATCGAGATGTAAACGGATCCGTACACTATCGGCCGTGGCAACGGTTCTCCTGTAAGGCGTAAAGTAAATTTTATTCAACCCCGAATCTTTTAGCAGGCGGTATAAAGCCCCCGCCCTTTCCTGTCCGGCTACCGTTAATGTAGAATCCGGGCCAGGGTTTCTTTCAGCATGCCTGATCACATAAAAAGTACCGGTTAAAAAAGTAGTGTCTTCGGATACCGGCACCGGCTGGCGCACGGGCCGTTTGGGCTTGCAGGCGGCAAAAGAAAGGCAGGTAAGCAATAGTGGCAGTATACGCATAGAACGGATTTAAGGCAGATGACCGCATTACGTCCATCCAAAACTTACGGCAATTTATGATTAAACCGTTACATTTATTCCCCAACAAAATAATGAACCGCTATGAGAAAATGGGTACTGCCCGCCATTATTTTTTTATCAGCCAACCGCCTCAGCGCCCAGCAGGCATCACCGCTTACGGTAGAAAAGATCATGCGCGATCCCAAATGGATAGGAACTTCCCCTGATAACGTTTTCTGGAGCCCCAACAACCAGGCCGTTTACTTCAGCTGGAACCCGGATAAACAACTGGGTGATTCCCTTTACTATGCCGGTGTGAAGGACCACACACCACGGAAAACAGCGGCGGATGAACGCTCGCTGATCAACGCCAAAGCTGCCGGCGCATGGAGTGCCGACCGGTCGTTGCTGGCCTATTCCTATGAAGGCGATATTTATTTACTGGAGATAAGAACCGGGAAAACCACGCGCATCACCAATACCAAAGCCGTTGAGTATGATCCGGCATTCAGTTTCGGTGGTAAACAGGTGGTGTTCCGGCAAAACCGCGACCTGTACGGATGGGACAAAGCCTCCGGCCTTATCAGCCAGCTTACCAGCTTTGAAACAGGCAACAAACCCGCTGATAAAGACGACAGCAAATCCGGCAATGAAGAAGAACAATTCCTGAAAGCCCAGCAGCTGGAACTGATGCAGGTAGTGCGTGATAAGAAAACAAAAAGGGATGCCGCCGAAGCCTTTGATAAAGCACATGATCCCAAACCACTGAGATCACTGTACCTGCAAAATAAAAGACTAAGGGATGTACAGATCAGTACAGACGGGCGTTTCATTACATACAGCCTGTTCACGGCGCCTGCAGATGCCCGCAATACCATTGTGCCCGAGTTTGTAACAGCTTCCGGCTTCACTACTGATATTGCTGCACGTGATAAAGTAGGCGCGCCACAGGGTAGCTTTGAAAGCTTCATCTACGACCGGCAGCGCGACACCGTGCTCCCCATCAAAATTACAGACCTCCCCGGCATCAAAGATCTGCCCGATTACGTGAAGGACTACACGAAAAAAGATACGCCCAAGGTAAGGGAAGTGATCGTGAACGGCCCCTACTGGTCGGATAAAGGCACGCATGCCATTGTAGACATCCGCTCGCAGGACAATAAAGACCGCTGGATCGCCTTGCTGGATGCGGCCACCGGGTCGCTGAAAAGCATCAACCGCCAACGCGATGAAGCCTGGATAGCCGGCCCCGGTATTGGCTGGAGCATGGGCGGAGGGAACCTCGGCTGGATAGATGAAAACACCTGCTGGTTCCAGTCCGAAGCCACCGGGTATTCGCATCTTTACACTGCCAATGTGAATAACGGCGACGTAAAACCGCTCACCAGCGGCAACTATGAAGTACAAACCGCACAACTATCTCCCGATAAAAAATATTTCTATATCACCACCAACGAAGTGCATCCAGGCGAACAGCAATATTATCGTTTAGCCGTTACCGGTGGAAAGGCAGAAAGGATCACCACCATGCCCGGCGCCAACGATGTAAGCGTATCGCCCGATGGCAAGTGGATCGCCTTCCGTTATTCCTACTCCAATAAACCCTGGGAATTATATTTACAACCCAATGCACCAGGCGCAAAACCGGTACAGGTAACCAACCTGGCACAATCGGATGAATTTAAATCATACGCATGGCGGGATCCGCAGGTAATTACTTTTACTGCGCGCGACAACCAGCCTGTATATGCC
>NZ_DATCRD010000261.1:0-2521 GCF_036569185.1 Chitinophaga sp. | reverse complement strand
GAGAAAACGCATGGTAATAACCGGGTTTGATCATTCATTTGCAATGATAAGAAATCCTGTAACACTTTTGTTTTCCATATGCCGGCAATGATTCCATTTCAGGCTGGTGGTATGCCTGCCGTTGTAGTTATTCTTAATTATAAAATTATCCAGTAAGCAAATAGATGAAGCAACTTTTTTTAATTCATGGTGTCTTTTTATAGTATGAGTTGCACATTGTGACTCAACATTCATCTTCTCAACCGGTTAACAAAAAACATGATCAGCACAACTATGAAAAGAAATCCACTCCCTTCCCTATTATTCCTGTTTTTGTTGCCTTTGATGGAGGCCTGTAAAAGCAAAACTGAAAAGGAAGCTCCGAAACCGTTACCCAAAAGCAATTATGTTTTTTCTGATATTAAAGACATCGCCGCCCTGCCGGTTATCGACCAATGCGCCTCGGGCACCTGCTGGAGTTTTTCCACCACATCTTTCCTTGAATCAGAGATCATCCGGATAAAAGGTGAAAAGATCGATCTTTCGGAGATGTATGCTGTGAGAGGCGCCTATTTACTGAAGGCCCGGAATTATATACTGCGACAAGGCACTGCACGCTTTACCGAAGGTGGGCTCAATCACGATCCGCTGATCACTGCAACTACCTTCGGACTACTGCCGCAAGCGGAATATACCGGCCTGAAAGAAGGAACGACCCGCCACAATCATTTCAAAATGTTCAATGAACTGGATACTGCTGTGAAAAGATTTGCCAACCCGGCCAACAAGGCAGGAATAGGATGGAAAAAGGAGATACCGGATATACTGGACCGTTTTTTAGGAAAAGTGCCGGATCAGTTTCAATATAACGGGAAGACATATACGCCGCTGAGCTTCCTGGGTTATACACAGTTACAACCGGATGACTATCTCACTATTACTTCTTTTACAGATGCCCCATTCTATAACCTTTTCCAGCTGAGCATACCCGCCAACTGGGCCAATGAGCGGTTTTATAACCTGCCCCTGGATGAATTTATGGAAAACATTGATCATGCTGTTGATGCCGGGTTTTCCCTGGCCGTTGACCTGGATGCCAGCGAGCCGGGATTTGCGCCCGACCAGGGAATAGCTGTTCTGCCAGAGAAACAGGAAGACAATACCCTTATACTTACGGATATTCGGCCGGAAAAGAAAGTGACCCAGCAAATGCGCCAGGATGCATTTGAATCTTTCGAAACCACCGACGATCACCTCATGCACATTGTTGGTAAAGCAAAAGATCAACAGGGTAATATCTACTATAAAACAAAAAACTCGTGGGGAACAGGCTCCAGCAGGCAGGGGTTTGTTTACCTGAGCGTGCCTTACATGAGAATGAAAGGCATCTCGGTGCTCCTGCATAAAGATGGCTTATCAGACACAACAAGACGTAAGCTTTGGAAGAACCCGTGCAATGATTAAATTTATCCGGTTCCCGGCAATCGCGGCATGTTTTTAAAACGATGCATGAAATAACCTATTTTGAGGTAATGTATCTATAAGAAAATATGAAACTGGTACTTTTCAACATCGCAATTATCCTGGGTATCTCCGTAAGTTACGGACAAAACACCCGCCGGTTTGCAAGCGACAACCCATTGCATACCAGGCTGGATTCACTGGTAGATAACAGTGTACAACAGTATTTACAGGACAAGCGGGCAGTAGGTGTTTCCATAGGCATAGTTATAAAAGACAAAACTTATTTTTATAACTACGGCGAAACAAAAGCCGGTAACAATCAACTTCCGGGAAACAATACGCTTTACGAGATTGGCTCTACCACCAAAGCCTTTACCGGTATTTTACTCGGGCAGGCGGTACTGGATAAGAAGATAGGTTTGGATGACGATATTCGTAAGTACCTGCAGGGCGCCTATCCGAATCTTGCGTATAAAGGCGTGCCTATCCGGGTAAAAGACCTTACCAATCATACTTCCAGGATCACCCGTATCTTCCCGAATATGTGGGAACGGCCTGAGTACGACTCGCTCAACCCACTGCATGACTATACCCGGCAATTGTTGTATGAGGGCCTGCATAACATGAAAATGGATACCTTCCCCGGGAAAATATCTTCCTATTCCAACATGGCGGTAGCGCTGCTCGGCACCCTGCTCGAGGATGCATATGGCCAGTCTTATTTTTCGCTCGTTTCAAAAAATATCCTGGACCCACTCTCCATGAAGAACACCCGGATCGATATTACCGCATTACCGGCAGACGCCATTGCCTGGCCGCACAATGAAAACCGTGAAGTGGTGCCCTTATGGGACCTGCCCTACCTGCCTGCAATGGGGGCATTGAGATCAACCACGCGCGACCTGGTGGCTTTTATCCAGGCCAATAACACAGACGCTTCGCCGGCTATTGCCCTTTCTCACCAGCTTACTTACGGAACAAACCAGGAAGGTATGGGAATGAACTGGTTCTTACATACCACGCCCGAAGGCTACCGGGTGCTTGAACATAGCGGGGGAACAGGTGGCTCACGCAGTTC
>NZ_DATCRD010000260.1:0-11760 GCF_036569185.1 Chitinophaga sp. | reverse complement strand
ACTGGTTGCATTGATTTTTTTGAGATTTTTGTCCTGACCGGCTGTACATAAGCAAAAACTAATGCAGGTATATAGCATATGGTAAGAATCTTCCCGTTATATTTATACTTCTCCGGAAACTAAGATAAAACTGACCCGGAGATACGCTGTATCTTATTAAATACGGCTGATATCCTGGTGAAATACGGCTCGGATACGGGGAAGATCCGGGGGAAATGAGGAGTACACATACTGTATCTATTCAGTATCCTCTCCTGGCCCTGGCCTGGAATAGGTTCACACCTTGTTAAAAAATTCTGTTGTTGATTTAAACAATTGCCCATCCAAATCAGCAAACCTCCCCATCATATAACAAAAAAATCCGCATCGCCGAAGGCGATCCCCTCTGTTCGCTTTATTCGCTTCTATCTTCCCGAATCCTTCAAAAATCTCCGCAAAATCTAATCAGCGTAATCATTGTAATCCGTTTAATCCTGAGTCAGACAACATCCGCGTCAGACAAAATCCGCGTCAATCTCCGCCAAAAACTTCAAATTTGCTATAAATTTACCCTGCACCTTGCACCCAGGTATGTTTTTATGAAAGTATTGATTGTAGAAGATAATAAGGAACTGGCCAGCGGTATTTCCGATTACCTCAACGGGGAAAAGTATATCAGTGAACTGGCCTATGATGTGGAAACAGCCAGGGAAAAGCTTTCCCTTTTCACGTATGATTGTATCCTGCTGGATATTATGCTTCCGGACGGCAACGGGCTGGAACTGCTTAATTTTATCCGCCAGGAAAATATCAGCAGCGGCATCCTGATCATCTCCGCCAAAGATGCGCTCGATGATAAAGTGAATGGCCTCGAACGTGGAGCAGACGACTACGTAACCAAACCCTTTCACCTGCCGGAGCTGCATGCCCGGCTAAGGGCTATTTACCGCCGTAAGAAGCTGGATGGGAATAACCTCATTGTTTTTAACGAGATAGAGCTGAATACAGACACCATGGAGGCCACGATCAATAACTCCCTCCTGGATGTAACCCGCAAGGAATTCGATCTGTTGTTGTATTTTGTGGTCAATAAGAACAGGGTATTGTCGCGGCAGGCCATTGCCGCACACCTCTGGGGCGATTACACGGACAACCTGGCTAATTTCGACTTTGTATACCAGCACGTAAAAAACCTGAGAAAGAAGATCAGCGCCGCAGAAGGAGTGGATTATATAGAAACGGTGTATGGATTAGGGTACAAGTTTAATACCTCCAAAACATGAAGCTGCTTAATAAAATAACGTTATGGTTTATCGGGATCGTATTCCTGATCACGCCCATCACGATGTACATTTCCCGCAACAACATCAAAAGACACCTGGATGATGCGGAAATAGCGCGTATGACCGCCGTGAACGACCGGGTGGCCCAGCAAATGATGGCCGGCGAAAAACCGGACCGTTATACCCACGGAAGGCCCATCCAGATCAGCACGGTGACCGGCCCGCTCCCGGAAAAGAAAGTGGTGGTAACAAAAGATAACTTTATAGCAGAAGACCTGGGCGAGAAAGAATGCCGTATCACAGTAGATTCCTGGTACATGATAGGCAACCAGCCCTACAAAATATCTTCGTTTAACTATGTGATCAAGTCGGAAGAAATATTCCGTGGCATGCTCAGCACCGTAGTATGGAAAATGCTGCTTATGATCTTCGCGGTATCGGTAACAGCAAGATTGCTTTCCCGGAAGATCTTTTCCCCGCTGCGCCGCACCATGAAAGCCATTCACAGCTTCGACCTGAAACAGAAGGATAAACTGCAGCTGCCGGAAACCACTACTACGGAGTTTAAAGAACTGAATGTTTTCCTCGGCAAAATGACCGACAAAGCCATGGAAGATTATGCCGCCGTAAAAGAGTTCAGCGAAAATGCCTCGCATGAGCTGCAAACACCGCTGGCCGTGATCCGCAGCAAAATAGAACTGCTGTCAGAAACCAATATCGATGGCGTACAAGCCGCACTGATAGGGGATATGCAGAATGCGATCGAAAAGTTGTCGCATATCAACCGCTCCCTTATTCTGCTTACCAAACTGGAGAACCAGGAGTTTAAAGTATCTGAAAGTATTAAGTTTTGCCGCGTAGTGAAAGATGTGATCGCCACTTATGAAGACTGGATCACCATGCGCGAAATTGCGCTTACCACCAACCTCGATAAAAATATTCCGCTCAGCATTCACCCGGCGCTTGCGGAGATGCTGATCAGTAACCTGCTCAGCAATGCCATCCGGCATAACCGCGACGGCGGGCAGATTAAAATGGTGCTCACGCACCGGGAACTGAGCGTCAGCAATACCGGTATTCCTCCACAGATCCCCACCTGTGAGCTGTTCCAGCGGTTTAAGAAAAGTAACCAGAGCAACGACAGCATCGGGCTTGGGCTTGCCATCGTAAAACAGATCTGTGAAGTGAACGGCTTTGAAATAGAATACGATTATGCCGATGGATGGCATAAGATCCGTGTAGCATTTTACAAAAAACAGACAGTTAACAGCGAAACCCAGCCTGCAGCGGCCGCGGTAGCTGTTTAAGCATCCATCTCACAAAAAAATATCCCGGTTTTCCATTTCCTTCAAGTTTACTTCAAAATGATACAGAAATTTTGCGGTTGAATATCCTTCAGGACATTTCAACCGTAAAATCTATCTATTCATGTGGAGTAAGAAATATTGGCTGTTGACGGTTGTATCCCTGTTTTCAGGCTACAATTTATATGCTCAGCAGGTTTTTACACTTAAACAGGCTATTGATACGGCTATTGCCAACTATGGAACCATCCGCGCCAAAGCCAGCTACACTGCGGCTTCCCGGGAACAGGTGTCGCAGGCCCGCCGCGATTACCTGCCTAATTTCAATGTGGCAGCACAGCAGGACTATGGTACAGTGAACGGCCAGAATGGCCCCCTGTACGGCTTCGGAGGCTTGGGGGTAGCTTCCTCCGGCCTTCCCCTCGATCATCAGAACTGGAACGCCTCCTTCGGCGCTTTATACCTTACTAATATCAACTGGGATTTCTTTGCTTTTGGCAGAGCTAAGGAAAAGGTTAAAACAGCATTAGCGGCCGCCGCACAGAACGATAAAGACTGGCAACAGGAGATTTTTAAGCACAAAATAAAAGTGGCGGCCACTTATTTAAACCTCGTTGCAGCGCAACAGCTCACCCGTTCCTACCAGGAAAACCTGGAACGTGCAGATACTATCCGGACGGTAGTAGTGACCCGCGTAAAGAACGGGCTGATAGCGGGAGTGGACTCCTCGCAGGCAAACGCGGAATACTCCAATGCAAAAATTGCCCTCACCAAGGCAAGGGATTTTGAACAGACACAAAGTAACGAACTGGCGCAGCTGCTGGGTATTGCACCGCGGCAGTTTATACTGGATACTTCTTATGTAGCCCGCATCCCTGCATTGCCGCAGCAAACTTTTTCCCCGGAAAACCACCCGCTGCTGCAATGGTATAAAAGCAGGATCGCGCTGAGCGATGAACAGGCAAAGTATGCCAAAACCTTCTATTACCCGGCGTTTACACTGGTAGGCGTATTGCAGACAAGAGGCTCGGGGTTTGGCAATGGCTACGCAGCCGATCAGACTGACTTCACCCACAATTACTGGGATGGCGTAAAGCCCACCCGCACCAATTATTTATTGGGTGTAGGTGTTACCTGGAACATCACGCAGCCCTTCCGGGTTTCGCGGCAGGTAAGGGCACAGCAGCTCACAAGCCAGGGGTTGCAGGAAGAATATCATCTTGCCGATCAGCAGATCCGCGCACAGCTGGATCTCTCTGATATAAAAATTAAAAACGCACTGGATAACTACCGGGAAACGCCCGTACAGGTGAAAGCCGCTTCAGATGCCTATCTCCAGAAATCAGTATTGTACAAAAACGGACTGACCAACCTGGTGGATGTAACACAGGCGCTGTATGCGCTCATCAGGGCGGAAACAGATAAAGACATTGCTTATAGCAATGTATGGCAGGCGTTATTACTGAAAGCCGCAGCAGCAGGCGACTTCAGCATCTTTGAAAATTAGCTTTTCGTTAAACGGACGCCATTGATGGCTTAATGATCAATATTTCAGTACCATGAACTTAATCAGTTTTGCTCTAAAGAAACCCATCACCATCCTGGTGCTGGTTGCCGGTTTGTTCTTCTTCGGGATAAAAGCAGTCAATACCATCAAGATTGATATCTTCCCGAAGCTGGATATGCCGGTGATTTATGTGTCGCACCCTTTTGGCGGGTACACGCCCAAGCAGATGGAATCCTTCTTTGCCAAACAATATATCAATATATTCCTCTTTGTAAATGGTGTTAAAAGCATAGAAACAAAAAATATCCAGGGGCTTACGCTGATGAAGATCAACTTTTATCCTGGTACCAACATGGCGCAGGCAGCTGCGGAAGTAAGCGCCTTCTCCAACCGGATACAGGCCATCTTTCCGCCTGGTTCCAACCCACCGTTTATTATACGTTTCGATGCCTCTACCTTGCCGGTAGGCCAGCTGGTATTAAGCAGCGATAAGCGTAGCAATAATGAACTGCTGGATATGGCAAACGTGTATGTGCGTTCTTCCTTTACGTCCATCCCGGGGCTGATAGGCTCCACACCATTTGGTGGTAATATGCGAACTGTGGTGATCAAGGCAGATCCCGAGCTGCTTCGCCAGCATAACATGACGCCGGACCAGCTGGTGGAAGCCATGCGGCTGAATAACCAAACGGCGCCTTCCGGTAACGTGCGCATCGGGGATAATAACTATATCACACCTGCCAATACCACTATTAAAACGGTAAAGGATTTTGAAAATATACCCTTGTTTAAGGGAGATGTACAAAATCTTTACCTGAGAGATGTAGCGACCGTAGAAGACGGAGCCGATGTTACTGCCGGTTATGCCCTGGTGAATGGCCGCCGTTCTGTATACCTCAGTATTGCCAAAGGCGCGGATGCCTCTACCTGGGAAGTGGTGCAGAACCTGAAAAAGTCGCTGCCCAAAATGCAGGCGCAGCTGCCGGAAGATGTGAAGCTGAGTTATGAGTTCGACCAGTCCACCTACGTGATCAACTCCGTGAAAAGCTTGCTCACAGAAGGTATCATTGGCGCTATTCTTACCGGTTTAATGGTATTGCTGTTCCTGGGCGATCCCCGGGGCGCGATGATCGTGATCCTTACGATTCCTACTTCTGTTATTTCCGCTGTACTTTTTCTAAGCCTGTTCGGGCAAACCATCAATATCATGACGCTGAGCGGACTGGCGCTGGCCATCGGTATCCTGGTAGATGAAAGTACAGTAACGATAGAAAATATACATCAGCACCTGGATATGGGTAAACCCAAAGCACTGGCCATCTGGGATGCCTGCCAGGAAATTGCTTTCCCAAAATTGCTGATCCTGTTCTGTATCCTCGCGGTGTTTGCACCGGCATTTACCATGGGTGGCATCCCCGGCTCCCTGTTCCTGCCGCTGGCCCTGGCCATAGGTTTCAGCATGATCATCTCTTATTTCCTGGCCCAAACATTTGTGCCTATCATGGCTAACTGGGTCATGAAAGTAAAGCATCATAAAAAAGCAGATGGTAAGGAGATGACCGATGCGGAGGAATTTGCGGCTGCTGGTCTTTCAGGAGAGAAAGATACCTGGGAGCAGAAAAAAGCATTGGTAGAACGGAGCGATTTTAATAACAACGGTAAGATCAGCCGTTTCGAGCGATTGAGGAACCGCTACCTGCGCTTTATCCAGCGGATGATGCCTTACCGTAAACCGATTGTGATCATTTACCTGGTAGCTGTGTGCGGTATCGTGGCATTACTGCTGAACAGTATTGGCCGTGATGTATTGCCAAAAGTAAACGGCAGCCAGTTCCAGGTAAGAATGAGAGTGCCGGATGGTACCCGTATTGAACGCACAGAAGAGCAAACCATCAAGCTGCTGGATGGTATTAACCAGGTAGTAGGAAAGGAAAATGTGTCCATTACTTCCGCCTACATTGGTATGCACCCGCAGTTGTTCTCTACGGCGCCTATCTTCCTCTGGATGGCGGGGCCGCATGAATCTGTAATACAGGTATCGCTTAGCGAGCATTATAAAACCAACCTCGATGAATTAAAAGACAGGATACGGGAGAAAGCAAAATCAATTGATCCGAAGATCAGTCTTTCATTTGAGCCCATAGAGCTAACGGATAAGATCCTCAGCCAGGGCTCTCCCACACCGGTGGAGGTAAGGTTTGCGGGCCGCGACCGGAAACTGAGCGAGCAATATGCGCAGAAGCTGATCACGGAATTAAAAAAGCTTTCTTATCTCCGTGATGTGCAGCTGGGGCAATCGATAAAGTATCCGGCCATCAATGTAAATATAGACCGTATCAGAGCGGCGCAGCTGGGCGTAGATATGAATGATATATCCCGTTCCCTGGTGGCTTCTACTTCTTCCTCAAGGCTTACGGAAAAAAATATTTGGGTAGATGAAAAGGCGGGGTTGAGTTACAACGTACAGGTACAGGTGCCGGAAAGTAAGATGAACAGCCAGGGGCAGATCGGTGAGATCCCTTTATTAAGGAATGCTTCCCGCCCGGTACTGAGCGATGTGGCTACTATGTCGGTTGATACTACTTATGGTGAAGTGGATAACCTGGGCGCCATGCCCACACTAACGGTAACGGCTAATCTGAATAATAAAGACCTGGGCTCGGCTTCAGCGGATGTAAAGAAAGCTATTGCTGCACTAGGAGAGTTGCCAAGGGGATTGAACGTGGAGCTGATCGGGTTAAGCAGTACGCTCACAGATACATTGGATAGCCTGCAGGGTGGATTGATCGTAGCCATCGTGGTGATCTTCCTGATGCTGGCGGCTAATTTCCAGTCGTTCAAAGTATCTGCAGTAGTATTGGCTACGGTGCCGGCGGTATTATTAGGGTCCCTTTCATTACTGATGTTGTGCGGCTCTACGCTGAACCTGCAATCGTACATGGGCATGATCATGTCGGTAGGGGTATCTATTTCCAACGCGGTGCTGCTCATCACCAATGCGGAACAGATCCGCAAGCACAACGGCGATGCACTGTTGTCTGCTTCAGAAGCGGCTGCACTGCGTATCCGTCCTATCCTGATGACGGCCCTCGCGATGGTGGTGGGCATGATCCCGATGGCGAGCGGTCTTGGTGAAGCCGGCGACCAGTCGTCGCCGCTGGGAAGGGCCGTGATCGGCGGCCTGGTGGCATCTACCTTTGCGGCTTTGTTTATATTGCCGCTGGCGTTTGCATGGGGACAGGGAAAAGCGGGCACGCAAAGCGTATCGCTGCACCCGAGAGATGAAGAAAGTATTCACTATATCCCGTCAGACGAAAAAGCATAACCATTATCTAATTCTTTTAAAATATAATTTATGAACAGCGGTACCCGTATTACATTTCCTTTATTGTCAGCGATGGTGATCAGCGTAGGACTGTACAGTTGCAGTGCTTCCGGCGCCAAAGAAGGAAAAGACACATCCGCCACTGAAGCAGCAGCCCCCCTGGAAGTTTTTTCCCTGGAGAAGGGCAGCTTATCTTCTTCCATCCAGATCCCCGGTGAGCTGATCGCTTTCCAGCAGGTAGATCTTTATGCCAAGGTGAGCAGCTTTGTAAAAAAGATGAATGTAGATGTAGGAAGCGAAGTATCCACCGGTCAGCTGCTGGCTACCATGGAAGCGCCGGAGATCAACTCGCAGTTGTCCGGCGCCGAATCCCGCCTGAAATCGCAGGAGGCTATTTATTTGTCCAGCAAAGCCACTTACGACCGCCTGCTGGAGACCAGCAAAACGCCCGGCACTGTTTCACAGAACGACCTGGACCTGGCCTTTGCCCGGCAGAAATCCGACCTGGCCCAGCTGGATGCCGCCAAAGCGGCGCACCGCGAAGTAGGCGATAACCGTAATTACCTGGAAATACGCGCACCGTTCAGCGGGGTGATCACCGCGCGTAATGTAAGCGCCGGCGCTTACGTAGGCCCTTCCGGCAAGGGCTCCGAAATGCCCATATTCACCCTGCAGGAGCAAAAGAAACTGAGGTTGGTGGTAAGCGTACCGGAAGCCTATACCAGTTACCTGACTAACCAGAGCGAGGTAGATTTCAAAGTAAGATCTCTCAATAACAAAGCATTCAAAGGAAAAGTGATCCGCCTGGCGGGCGCGCTGGATCGCAAGCTCCGGGCGCAGCATATTGAAATTGATGTAGCCAATAACGATAAATCTTTGTTGCCCGGCATGGTAGCGGAAGTGTCTGTTCCCCTTACCGGTAGCGCCAACAATTTCGTGGTGCCTTCGTCTGCGGTTCTGAATTCTACCAAAGGCGTGTTTGTGCTGAAGATCCAGGACAAACATTCAAAATGGGTACCGGTCACTACCGGTCGCAGTGAAAATGGTAAGACCGAAGTGTTCGGAGAGCTCAGTGCCGGAGATACGCTGGTAACTACCGCCAGCGAGGAAATAAGGGATAATGCTCCCGTGCCGCATGTAAAAGTTAAGTAGATAGATAGTGGATGAAGAAGAAAAGGGTCGCATCGTAGCAGGTGCGGCCTTTTTCATTTGCCCGGAGTTCTTTGAATTAATAGTTTAAATAAATACTTTAACGTGTTTAATGTCAATATATTAGTTTGAGATATTGATGTGTTGCTTCAATGTCCCGTTTGCCCTGCATGCGACAATTTTTTCCGCTTTGCGTAAATCAAATTCCGTATCCGTCAGCGGGCGTATCGCCCCTGTCCCGAACTTTGCGCCAGCAAATTTTAAGGAATCAGACAATGGAGAAATTTTTAAAGAGAACAGGTTGGTGTTTATTATTATTAAGTGTAATGTTATCCGGAACCGCGTCAGCCGAAGAAATAGATAATGGCGGCAGCATTAAAGGATTGGTAACTACTTCAGACAACAAGCCGGCTCCGGGTGTGGTAGTGGTATTGAAAGGCACCAAAAAAACAACGCTCACAGACGATAACGGTACTTACTTGCTCCGGAACATTAACCCGGGAAATTATACGATCCAGGTATCTCTTACAGGATACGAAACCACCAGCAGGGAGGTGACCGTAGAAAAAGATAAAACCATTACCATCGATCTTCAGCTCAATATCTCTGAAAAGAACCTGAATGAAGTAGAGATAACCGCCTCCCGGAACAAATACACCAAAAGAAGCAGCGAGTATGTGGCCAAACTGCCATTAAAAAATATTGAGAACCCGCAGGTATACAGCGTTATTTCCAGCGAACTTATAAAAGACCAGGTAGTCACCAGCTACGATAATGCCCTCAACAACGCTCCCGGTATCAGCAAATTATGGTCCTCTACCGGTCGCGCAGGCGATGGCGCCGGGTATTATTCGCTTCGGGGTTTTGCAGTACAGCCTACTCTGGTAAACGGATTGCCTGGTTTAACCAACGGTGGCCTGGATGTATCCAACATCGACAGGATTGAAGTGGTGAAAGGCCCGTCTGGTACGCTTTACGGCAGCTCCGTTGTTTCCTATGGCGGTTTGATCAACACCATTACAAAGAAACCCTATGATGACTTCGGTGGTGAAATCAGTTATACCGGCGGGAGCTACGGCCTCAACCGCGTTACCGCTGATATCAACACTCCGCTGGATAAAGACAATAAAGTGCTGCTGCGTGTAACCGGCGCTTACCATGATGAGAACAGCTTCCAGGACGCAGGCTTCGTGAAGAAACGCTTTATTGCGCCTTCACTTACCTATCGTGCCAGCGATCGCCTTACCCTGATGCTGAACACGGAATTTCTTTCCTCAGAAAGTACCAATCCCACCAGTTTATTCCTGGATCGCGGCAACGCCCTGTTCGCAAAGAACCTGAAGGAACTGGGATATGATAACAAACGTTCTTATACCAGCAACAACCTCAGCATCAAAACGCCTACTTCCAGCATACAGGCGCAGGCGATTTATAAATTATCCGATACATGGACCTCGCAAACCATTGTATCAAGAGGAACCGCTAAATCGGAAGGCTATTATTCTTACCTCTATGAGGGATCTTCTGCCATGCCGGGTTTCCCAAATATTTCGCCCACTTTCGCAAGGTATATCAGCTACCAGAACGGCAGCACCAATACCACCGATATCCAGCAGAACTTCACCGGCGATTTTAAGATCGGGCAGTTCCGCAACAGGGTAGTGGCCGGCCTGGATTATTTCAACCGTCATACACAGGGCAACAGCACCGGCTATGCCATGAATGGCCTGGTAGATATGGCCGGTAACGACAACGGTATCCTGTCTAAACAACATACCGATTCATTGCTGAATGCTTTGCCGGTAGACAACTCTAATCTTACACAGGAAACATACAGCGCTTACGTGTCTGATGTATTCAACATCCTGCCCAGCTTATCTGTAATGGCCAGTTTGCGTGTAGATCATTTTAAGAATGGTGGTCTTACTGCTGGTGTAAATGATAAATACTCACAAACCGCGCTGTCGCCTAAATTCGGGATCGTGTACCAGCCTATCCTGAATACATTGTCTGTTTTTGCGAATTATATGAACGGGTTCACCAACAGTGCGCCAAGACAACGAGGCGACAATGTATGGGAAAGTTTTGATCCGGAACAGGCCAACCAGCTGGAAGGCGGTGTGAAAGTAAACCTCCTGGGTGGTATGATCACCGGTTCCGTGAGTTACTACGATATTAAAGTGAAAAATATCATCCTGCAAACAGGCGGCGGCACTGCGCTGGCTTATACACAGGGCGGTGAAAGAACCAGTCGCGGTGTAGAAGCGGAAATAGTAGCTAACCCGGTGGCAGGTTTGAACATCAGTGGTGGTTATAGCTACAACGACAGCAAGTTTACAGCAACCAACGATAAAGAATACCTGGGCAGACGTCCCGAAGAAGCGGGCCCTAAGAACCTCGCTAACCTCTGGGTCACCTATAAATTCCAGGACGGCCCGGTGAAAGGATTTGGTATCGGCTTTGGGGGCAACTACGCCAGCGAAAACATGATCCTCAACAGGCTTACTACCGGCGTATTCACTTTACCCTCTTATACGGTATTAAATGGTTCCCTGTTTTACAATACCAACAAGTTTAACATCGCGTTCAAGCTCGATAACATTGGTAACAAGGAATATTATAAAGGCTGGAGCACTATTGAGCCGCAAATGCCACGACGTTTTTCAGGGAATGTAACGTTTAAGTTCTAAAGCCAATACCTACTTCGTTTTGCTTATGGCGCAGTATTGGATTTTGAAAGAAAATTGAAAAAAAATGGCCAACAATTCCGCTATTGTTTTTCCAATTTCGACTTCACTTCCGCTGCAATTTTCCTGAGGCTTAAGAGGCCGGTACCAATCTTTGTAAATGTGATCGTTAATTTTACTTTACCGTTTTCAGTTGTTGCACTGACGTCGGCCACATAATAGTCGGCTTTGGCTCCTGTAGTACGAGTGGCGGTAAAGGAAGATTCCTGGATACCATTTGCTGCAACAAACTTGCTTTCAAGCAGAACAGACTTTGCAGCCTGAAGCGCTTCGCTAACTGTTGCTTTATTGCTTTTAACTTCGATAATAATAGGTTCACCAAACATGCAAATGCCGGAAACAGCAAAAGCCAGGAAAAGGAGTACCAGCAAAAGTAGTTTCTTCATGTTGAAATTTTAAACGTGAGCATTAAAAAGCATTGGTTGCAGCTGCCAACGCATTTCCATCTTTCCATATACGGCGGGTT
>NZ_DATCRD010000259.1:0-99867 GCF_036569185.1 Chitinophaga sp. | reverse complement strand
TTACTGGTTCCATACAAAGAAAGTAGTATCAACGCTCCGAGATTTATTTGAACCCAGCTACTCATCAATATAGCTGCTGGAAAAGATGTTCCACGTGGAACATCTTTAAATAGAAACAAACATCTATTCACCGAAATATTTCTTCAGGTATTCATCCTCCTTACTTCTCATTAAGGCCGCATCCTTTTTACTTTTATCTTTAAAACCACACAAGTGAAGCGCTCCATGAAAAATCACACGATGTAATTCATGACTCACAGGCACCTTAAATTTCTCTGCGTTCTCAAGTACCCTGTCTATGCTGATGTATATTTCCCCCTCTGTAATTGCGGGATCCTCTCCCATCTCAAAAGTCACAATATCTGTATAAGTATCGTGCTGTAAAAATTGCTTGTTAATTTCAAGTAAGTAAGTATCCGAGCAAAAAATGTAATGCAAACTCTGCAAACCTTGCCCCTCTGCCGCAAAAAGATCTCTAAGGAATAACTTAAGATTGCGCTTTCCTTTTAAATAATCCTTTACCTCATGCGATGTAAACTGAATGGCCATCTATGTTCAAAAAATTTATGTGGATGTAAAAGTAAAGTGAAATTTTGTTTTGCCGGACCTTTCTTTTTTGCATATTGCCCATACAGAGGTAACTTTGTTTATCATTCATAGGTATGCATCCCAATTATGCCGGTATAAGGTTTAAACAGATTAACAAGAAGGAAATGAAAAAAGGCGTTATAAAATTATCGTCCCTGTCAACAGGAAAAAGTGCAGTAATTATAGAATTTGCAAAAGACGATCTTCATATTAAACTGATGGAAATGGGCTGCGTACCAGGTGAAA
The DNA here is from genome assembly GCF_036569185.1 of Chitinophaga sp. GTDB lineage: Bacteria > Bacteroidota > Bacteroidia > Chitinophagales > Chitinophagaceae > Chitinophaga. Next base: position 99,033 of record NZ_DATCRD010000259.1, on the reverse strand, counting down.
CAGTGAAAATTGAAAAAATTGCTCCACTGGGAGATCCAATCTCTATTATGGTGGCCGGTTATAATTTATCACTCAGAAAAACAGAAGCCGATCATATTTGGGTAGAGGAAATTTAACTCCTCTACCCTTCTTCATTAACTAAAACCAAGAAAATTTTTTATAAAAAAGGTGTCTTCGTCGGAAAACATGCCTTTTTCTTTCAAATTTTGCCCTATTTTGAAGAATTTTCTAAAAAATTTCACTGATTTCCTCGAAAATAACCTCCAATTCCTCCGTTTTTATCCACACTTCCCTGTTCAAAGCACTATAATTTCTTAACTCCAACTCCTTTTCCAACGATTAAATTCACGATAACTCTCATAAAATCCGGAACTTTCACTAAAAACTGAGATAATTCGACGATACTTTCCCTTCTTCACCATTCTAAAGACACAAATCTTATCGCCCTAATGATCTGCTGAGAATTGTACAGCCGGGTAAATGTATACATACAAGGGAAAAAATCAATTCTCCTGGCATTGCTAATCCATCCTGTATTATGTGGAATGAATTTTTTCAGGGATGCCCCGGGAAAATTTAAAATTTTCAATTCTCAGACTACTTATTGCCAGCTGATAATCTACTAAACATGCTCTTCCTGAGGGTATTCTTTTATGTTCTGCAATATTTGATTCTCAGCGCATTGTGAAGACGTCCACAATTCAATATCCGACTATTTGTTTCCATTATGGAAGGTGAAAATATTATATTCAATTCTCAGCCCGTTCAAAGCATCCTTAGAATCGCATAAAACAGGCATCCCGTAAGGTTTATCAGTAACATAAGGAAATATCCAATTCTCAGCACGCTTTCAATGCGTTGAGGATTGAACGAAATAAGTATACCCGGGGGTATCCCAACTATCACTTAATTCTCAACGCATTGAAAGCGCGCTGAGAATCGTGTAAAAATAAAAATCACGTGGTTACCCCAGTAAAATATAAAATATTGGATTCTCACAGCCCTCTTTAAAAGCTTCCGGGTAACTCAATCTGAAGCCTTTATTACAGTAAACGTTTTATATAATCGTATGCAAACGATCAAAACGAAAGTCCCACGCCAAGAAGAAAAACTTCAGCTGAAATTCTAAAATGAATGACGTGACAATGTGCTGGAAAAGGGAAACTCAGGGTTACTCAATCATTTAACTAAATAATCAATTCTCAGGGCCTTCATAAAACAGCGTTCAGGAGCTTAAGAAAAATAAATTCAATAGCCCTTCACATTAAGATCAAAAATATCGCACTCTCAAGCCAATAGCAGTGCGCTGAGAATTGAATATTCAGATAATTCCTTCACTTACCCAACGATGATTTATTTTTTTTAATTCTCAGATCGTTGATAAACGGTTTTGATGCGTTTTCAACATTAAACAGAAGTAAATTGTTTACACGGTGAATAAATGGGGAACCTATAAACCACCGGTCAGATATGAATTTCTCAGCGCCTTTATAACGAGCTGAGAATTAATTAATTCCTACCTAAATACGAAGGCCGTAAGAATATTTAATTCTCACGGCCTTCGTTAATAAGAGATTATTTTATATAATAAAAATGAAATCTAAATAAAATTGTAAATCAAACAGTTATATTAAAGTCCAGCTTGAGCACTGATTTCCAGCATCCGCTCAATTGGCTTTTTAGCTGCTATTCTCAGGCTTTCTTCCATGGTTATTTCCGGCTGTTCGTATTCCATACAGAGGTAAAGCTTTTCAAGCGTATTCAATTTCATGTGTGGGCAATCATTACACGCGCAGGCATTATTAGGCGGAGCGGGAATAAATGTTTTACCCGGATTTTCTTTTTGCATCTGGTGAAGTATACCCGTTTCTGTAACTACGATATATTCCTGGGCATCATCTTTCTGGCTGAATTTCAGTAACCCCGTAGTGGATCCGATATAGTCAGCGATTGCCAGCACTGCCGGTTCACATTCCGGATGCGCTATCACTTTGGCTTTCGGGTGACGAACCTTCAATTTAGTGATCTTTTCCAGGGAGAAAATTTCATGTACCATACAGGCGCCGTTCCATAAAACCATGTCTCTACCCGTTTTTTTGATCAGATAAGCCCCTAAATTCCTGTCAGGTGCAAATATGATGGGCTGATTGTGAGGAACGCTTTCAATGATTTTCTCGGCATTAGAGCTCGTGCAAATGATATCGCTAAGCGCCTTGATACCCGCTGAGCAATTGATATACGAAATCACAATATGATCAGGATAGCGGTCACGGAACTTCTTAAACAATTCAGGAGGAGCACTATCCGCCAGGGAACAACCCGCTTTCAGGTCAGGCAATAATACTTTTTTCTGCGGACTCAGAATTTTCGCAGTTTCCGCCATGAAGTGCACACCGGCAAAAACAATTATGTCGGCATCCGTTTTGGCGGCCTGTTGGCTGAGCCCCAAACTGTCGCCAATATAATCTGCTATATCCTGGATATCCGGCTCCTGGTAATAATGCGCCAGAACAATCGCATTTTTTTTCCTTTTCAAATCTTCTATCGCTTCAAATAAATCCAGAGAAGGGTCGACTGATATATCCAAAAATCCGTTGTGTTGCAAATTTTTTTTCGCTTCAGCGATTTCCATAATCATAGCTATATACTTATTTAAATATTTAAAAGAAAAAGCCCACTACTATTAGGGCTGTGAATATGTGGAAATTTAATTTCCGGCTCGTGTACAAATGTAGTTGTTATTCCTTTTTACTACGCTTTCCACACGAAATTAACATGCCAATTCCGCGTCAATATTGATTTTAGGTACTTTCATCCACATACGTGGATATCCTCTGGCGTGAAAATCTTTTCCGTCAGTAGTGTATTAGGAAATTGTTAAAAGAAGGCTTTTACTATTCACATTTCCGGGCTTTGATTTTTAAGGGTAAATTTTACTACAATAACAAAATTAGTTTTACCTGTGGATTGATGCCTGTTTTCCCACCTTATTTTGCGTTTTACAGGGGTTTTTACACATCAATTGTGGAAAAGAAACTTCAAGGAATGAAAAATGGTCAAAATGCATACAGCAGCGAATTAGCCCCTTTTTATTCACATTTTTATGTGGATAGGGAAAAATGTTTTTTAACATTTGTGTATAACCTTTTTTAAGTTTCTGACACTTAATTCCGATTAAACTGCTGTTCCCATCGGGGTTTAAAAATATATGGTATTTGCGGAAAAAGAAGCTGACCAGATGCCCCTCATGTGGAAAACCTGTGAATCTTACATAGTCCACGAAAGTGTTATAATAACCTGAAACCCTTTACTGCATTGGGTTTGAAGTAAAAAAATACTCTTTTGCAGTTACAGTTTATTTATTCTATTTTTGCTATCCTTAAAAATGTAGACTATATAATATATGTCAGTAATTCAGAAAATCAGGGACAAATATGCCGTCGTGATCGTTGTAGTGATTTGCCTGGCTATTGTTAGTTTCCTGTTGCAGGATGCCTTTTTTGGCAAAAGTTCTCTATCCCGTCGTGATACAAGCGTGGGTAAAGTAAATGGTGAAGATCTCGATTTATCAGAGTATCAGCGCCGTATTCAGGACGCGGAAAATAATGCGCGTCAGCAAATGCCCAATATTGACGAACAAACACGTCAGTATATCCGCGAGCAGGTTTGGAACGAGTTTCTGAATGAACAAATTATGCAGGCCCAGTATAAAACATTGGGTATCGACGTAACAGAGGCTGAAGTAGTTGACCAGATCAAAGGTAAAAACCCTAACCCGGTAGTTGTACAACAGTTTACCCGTGATGGCCAGTTTGACCGTAATGCTTTGCAACAGGCCATTTCACAGGCCGGCAGCAATCCGCAGATCCGGGAAGGCTTACATCAGCTGGAAAGTTACATTGCCAAGTACCAGGAGCGTTTAAAATATGTGACCCTTATTAAACAAGGTATATATTATCCTAAATGGCTGGCGGAACAACAACAGAAAGATAACAGCCAGACAGCCACAGTATCTTATGTAAGTGTTCCATATGCAACTATTGCTGATTCCACTATTAAGGTTACTGATGCGGAACTGGACCGTTTTATCCAGGACCACAAACAACTGTTTAAAGTAGAAGAATCCCGTAAAATTGAATACGTATCTTTTGATGCTATTCCTTCCGCCGCTGATTCTGCTGCAGCCATTCAACAGATCATGGCAATGAAGCAGGAACTGGATACTACCTCCGGTAGTAATATTGCCGGGTTTAAACCGTAACTCAGATATTAAATATTACGACGGATATGTTTCTAAAAACGAAGCTAAAGTTCCCATGAAGGATTCTATCGTGAATCTGCCTGTAGGAGCTGTTTTTGGACCATATTATGATAACAACCTGATCGTGTTTGCAAAAATGGTGGATCGTAAGAATATGCCGGATAGCGTAAAAGTTCGCCACATTCTTATCGCTTCCGGCGCTCAGGGCGGTTTACCGGACTCTGTTGCCAAAAAACGTGCTGATAGCCTTGAGCTGGCAGTTAAAGGCGGCGCCGATTTCAAAGCCCTGGTTGAACAGTTCTCAGATGATCCGGGCAGCAAGCAGACCGGAGGAGAATATGATCTGACACCATCTTCCCAATTTGTTCCTGAATTTAAGGATTTTGCTTTCGATGGCTCAAAAGGTCAGACTAAAGTAGTAAGAACCCAGTTTGGTTACCATGTTATTCAAATCATGGATCAGAAGAATATTGGTCCTGCTGTTAAAGTAGCTTACCTGGGTAAATCTGTAGAGGCCAGCAAGGAAACAAATAACAACGCCTTCAGTGCCGCCAGCAGCTTTGCAGGTAAGAGCGGTAATGCCGCTTCCTTTGAAAAAACAGTGCAACAGGAGAAGCTGAATAAAAGAATTGCGGATAATGTACGCCCTATGGATTTTGTTATCCCCGGTATCGGACAGTCACGTGAACTGGTACGCTGGGCTTATGAATCCAAACAGGGAGATGTAAGTAAAGTATTCACCTTCGACGACAAATACGTAGTTGCTGTTTTAACCAGCGTGCGTAAAGAAGGTACTGCTCCGCTGGCTGATGTAAGACCCCAGGTAGAAGCAGAAGTTAAAAAGCATAAAAAAGCAGAACAGATCATTGCTAAACTGCAAACTCCTGCCACACTGGATGCAGCCGCTAAAGCAACTAACCAACCAGAGCTCAAGGCAGAGGGCGTTTCTTTCGCCACTCCGTTTATCGCTTCATTGGGCTTTGAGCCACGCGTTGCCGGCGCAGCTTTCAATAAGAAATGGGGTACAGCAGCAGTGTCTGCTCCTATCGAAGGTAATGCGGGCGTATACGTAATTAAGGTAGACAGCTTCCAGCCATCTGGTCAGCCTGCCCAGGACGTTGCTTCACAACAGGCCGCTTACGAACAGGGGGTTAAATCCATGTTAGATCAACAACTGTTTGAAGTGTTGAAAAAGAAAAGCGACGTGAAGGATACCCGTGGTAAATTCTTCTAAATCACTACATTTTTACTGACATAAGAAAAAGGGAGGCAATACTGCTTCCCTTTTTTGTTTGCGCTGCGGTTATTCACATTCCTCCCCTGATATTCGTAAATTTGTATCCTTAAATATGGATAAAATGGACGAAATCATAAATAAAGTAGCGCAGAGTGGGTTAGAAACGATTGACCTGGAGCAGTTTTATCCCCAGGGAGAAATTGTAGTATTTGACATCAAGGATTACCTGTTTATGGGGCTTATCCTGAAGGAAAAGGACTTCCGGGCAGCGATGCAGTCGCACGACTGGGAGCAATACCGCGGAAAGAATGTGGGCTTGGTATGCACTGCAGATGCTGTTGTTCCTTTATGGGCTTATATGCTTGTAATGACTAACCTGGAACCGGTAGCGGCTTATGCAGCTTTCGGAAATGCGGAATTTATCTATAATACCCTCTATCTCAGGAACCTGGGCACAATTGACCTCTCCGCTTTTACTGATAAAAGGATTGTAATTAAAGGATGTGGTGATAAACGCGTGGGGGAAATAGCCTATGCAGAAATTACCCGTTTGTTGCGTCCCGTGGTAAAGAGCATTATGTATGGAGAACCCTGTTCTACTGTACCTGTGTACAAAAAGAAAGGCTAAAACCAGCCTCGTTTCCGGAAAATCAGGATCATTAGTACCAGTAAGATACCCATACCTCCCAGGGTATAATAGTACCCGTTAGGGGATGCCAGTTCGGGCATGTGCTGGAAATTCATTCCGTATATACCAGCCAGTAGTGTTGGCGGAGCCATCAACGTAGTTACTACCGCCAGCACTTTCATAATTTCATTCATCTTCAGGTTTAACTGTGTATGGTACATCTCCTGTAAATTCAATACCATATCCCGGTAGTTATCTGCCAGGTCGTTGCATTGAATGATGTGATCGTATACGTCCTTGTAATATTTTGTCACCTTATCATCCAGCAGATCATTTTCGCTTTTAAGGAAACCATTTACCAGTTCCCTCACTGGTGCAATGGCTCTTTTGAACAGGAAAACCTGGCGTCGTAAATAATTGATCCGTGCCAGTGTGCGGGTATTAGGCTGATGCTGCACCAGGTCTTCCATCATTTCTATCCTTTCTCCCAGTTTATCCATTACAATAAAATAGTTGTCGATAATTATATCCAGTAAAGAGTAACAGAGATAATCAGCTCCGCCATTGCGGATACGGGATCCTGTAATTAACAGTTTGGTTCGCACGGGATCGAATACATCCCGTGCGGGATCTTCCTGGAAGGAGATCACGAAATTCCTGCCGAGCACAATGCTCACCTGTTCCAGATCGATCGACGAAGTTTCACTGTTGAAGTAAATCATCGGGAGTAAACAAAACATCCGGTCGTTGATCTCGTCCATTTTAGCCCGCTGCCCTGTACTTAAGATATCTTCTTCCAATAAAGGGTGTATCATGAATTGCTCACATACGGCATGCACCTCTTCCTTCCTGATGCCGTCGATATTGATCCAGCTTAACTGCGGAGCTGTTGCATACCTGAAAGTATCCTCTATTTTATTCAGCACCAGCTCTGAACAAAGGTTAGCGTTGTAATCAAAAACGGTGATCTTGGTTTCTGCCGCCGGTTTCCTGGTGGTTACACCTTCTGCCGGGTTAAAGTTCATGATACGTTGCTTCTTCACCTTGAATGGGTTTAGTACTTGTACCATGCCGGGAATAGGCAATTTCTTTTTGAAGGCCATATGCGCTGGTGTTATCAGGATTGATTACCGAATTTAAACCAAAATAGCAGAGCGAACAACCGCTACGTTCCAATAATTATTTCAGTGACAGAAAATTATGAAGATAGTTTTGAACCGAAAACGGGAGGTAAAGCGTAAAAATAAATGCGCCACTTAAATTCTATAGGACATATAGACTGACTGGTTCGGGTTTGATTCTCTTTGGTGAGATAGAAGAATGCAGATTTGTTTGAGCGGGGTAAGATGGAAAAAGAAGTTTGATGAGATAGAAGAATTGGTGTTGATGCAGCAAACGTGGGGCAATTTTCTTTTGGTGGAAAAAAATCGCCCGGCTAAAAAATGCCGGGCGACGGGTATTAATATAGGATATGGCAGTATAATAAACGACACGATTTCATGGTAGCCGTAAATTCTCATAATATATCCAGGAAAGGATAAATCTTTCCAACGCAACACCGGTTACGGTTCTGTAAGACAGCTGAAAAATCAACCTGATCAGCGTAATCATGCAAAAAACAATTTAAGTAGCCTTTCGCCACAAGACCTGCGGGATAACAGCGCCTTTCATTTGCTTAAGCAACCGGTTAAACAACAAACGCCGCCCTATGAATTATCAGAACCGTGGTAATTCAATCACCGGGGGTTTACCGGTTGCAGGACGCTCAAACAGATCTCCGTATTTTGCATTGGCAGGTTTGAAACCACTGTTCCATAAATAGAACCAGCCGTTCTCTGAACCGCCGCCAAAGTCGAGCCTGTCTTTTGCTTTGGCGGTAGCATCATTTGAAAATTTGGCCTTTGTAAGCTCTATCCATTCACCAGTGTTGGTTTTTATCCAGTGGTTACCAAAGTATCCTTTACGGCCAAGATGCCCATTTTCGAAGGAGAAGTTTTCCAGGAAGGAATAAAGATGCCCCATATACTTACCATCTTTGGGGGCCCTGAAGCTGGCAATCAGTTTCCACTCCTTATGTTCGGGCACATAAAAATAGGCGGTATAAGTGGTGGTATTTCCTGTTGGCACACTGTGCATCAGGAAACGATAGGTATCCCCGGCTTTCCAGTTATATACCCAGTGGCTGTGCCCTCCTGTTCCTTCCCCACCAAAGCCGCTGGCTTCTACGCTATCTCCTTTGGCAAGCATTACAACCTGGTCTTCATATTTTACCTTACTCCGTTCTTCCGGCTCCCCTCCCGCATCCCAAACAGAAAAGATAATTCTTCTTTCCGTGGGTGAATTAACCTGCATTCCAAAATAGCCCCGGTGGAATCCGCACGACATAAAATAGGTACCCAGTTTATCTTCTCCTTCGGGAACTTTAATTTCCCCATAAAACCATTCTACATTTTTATCTTCAGGAACAGGATAGTTTAAATGTACGGAAGCCGCGCGGCGCCAGGGTTTGGCGTTATATTGAATATCTTTGACAGCGGCGCCGGAAAGACCAATACCTTTTACATCTGCATATACATCTCCTTTCTTCTCCAATCCTTTCAATGACACGCAATAGAAGCCTGCTTTCTTAACGGATGTTTGCAGCACAGGAATATTTACAAAATCATTATTGGCAGGAATGCTAACTATTTTTTCTGTTCCATTTACGGTAACCAATACCTTGCTTCCGGCATCTGATTTTGCCTGTAAGGAAACTTTGAGGGAGCCGGGATTGGCTACATGAAAATAAAAGTTGACAGTATTACTGTTATCCGTCCAGTGAACAACGCCGTAGCGCTCATTGATTTCAACATGTTCTTCTACCGGATCGGCATAGGCGGTAAAGCCAGGAAGCTCTGCCACGGGGACCTGTGCAAATGTGTTGTTTGCAGCGAAGGCAATAGCCAGCATCGCTGCCAGAAGTGTTTTCTTGTTCATTGTTCTTAATTGTATGGCAACAAATAAAGCAGCATCTGTTCCCAAATGCAATTGAGAAAGAAAAAAATTACAAACGAATGAGAATCCGTTTTCCGCAACAGTTTGTGCATTAAATTATACGGGCGCTAACATACAGATCTTATAAAAAAGACCTTATGCATAAGGAATTACAAAGGGAATCGTTTTTGTGGCAGAGGAATATATTGCCGCGGTATTTATCTGCCGGAGGCTGGATATTTTCAAACTATTTAAAACATTATTTTATGGAAAACCAATTAAAAGATAAGAGAGTAGCCATGGTGGTAGCCAATGGATTTGAGGAAGTAGAACTTACAAAACCATTGGAAGCATTGAAGAATGCAGGGGCTACCGTAGATATTATTTCTCCGGAAGAGAAAACGGTGCGTGCCTGGGCGGAGAAAGACTGGGGAAAAGATTATCCGGTAGATAAGAACATAAAAGATGTGGTTGCCTCCAGCTATGATGCGCTTGTATTGCCAGGAGGAGTAATGAATCCGGATCATTTGCGCACAAATGATCGTGTGATCGCCTTTGTTACCGGGTTCTTTGATGAAAGCAAACCTATTGCAGCTATCTGTCATGGTCCATGGACTTTAATTGAAACCGGGGAGCTGGACGGCCGGAAAGTAACCTCCTACCCTTCGTTGAAAACAGATCTCGAAAATGCGGGAGCTTTATGGACAGATGAGGAAGTGGTGACAGATAAAGGATTGGTTACCAGTCGTACCCCAAAGGATTTACCAGCATTTTGCAGGAAAATGGTCGAAGAATTTGCTGAAGGTCCGCATGATCAACGGAGTGATACAGCACATAAGGGTGGCGTACACCAGTTAGGATAATTGTATACAGGAGTGGGGCTCCTCACTCCTGCTTATTTTTTCTTCTTTTTGTATTTCACTTCTACATTGGCAACACCGGTATTGAGCATGCCTATCCTGGAGGCGGCTTTGTGCGACAGATCAATAATCCGGCCTGGTACAAACGGGCCCCGGTCGTTGATCCGAACCTTTACGCTTTTCCCATTTGCAATATTGATAACGGTAACACGGGTACCAAAGGGAAGTGTTTTATGCGCGGCTGTAAGTTCCCGCTGGCGGAAGGTTTCACCACTTGCCGTCCGTTTACCGTCGAAAGAATTGGCGTAATAGGAAGCTTTTCCTGTTTCGGTGATTTTCCGGCTACAGGAAGAGGCGCCTGCCATTACCAGGATAATGAACAGCAGTACCCAATTGCGTTGTGAGGGTGCAGGGATATACATGCGGATAGCGATTTAGACAATAGTCTAAAAATAAGTCAATTTTCCGATGCTTTTACCAGCGGTATACGGTGAATTTGATGAATGGCACATAGTTGAACAATGTGGGAGATCAACTGTTTTTATCAGGCACTCATTCTAACAAATTTTATATGGCAAAACTTGTAGCGGATCAATTGGTAGAAATGCTGGCAATGGCCGGCATTAAACGTATTTATGCCGTAACCGGCGATAGTTTGAATCATATTAACGATGCCGTGCGCCGGGATGGCCGGATCCAGTGGATTCATGTAAGGCATGAAGAAGCAGGCGCTTATGCTGCGGGTGCGGAAGCGCAGCTGAACGGCCTGGCTTGTTGTGCCGGCAGCAGCGGGCCGGGGCATGTACACCTGATCAATGGATTATATGACGCGCACCGGTCCGGGGCATCGGTGCTGGCCATTGCCTCTACCTGTGCTACCAATGAATTCGGAAGCGGCTATTTCCAGGAAACCAATACCATCAAGTTGTTTGATGATTGTAGTCATTATAACCAGGTGGCCGCTACAGCAGAACAGGCGCCGCGCATGTTGCAGGCTGCTTTACAACATGCGGTACATAAGCAGGGCGTAGCGGTTTTAGGATTACCGGGAGATGTAGCTGCCGCCGATGCAAAGGATATTCCTACTGCTACAAAGCTTTATCGTCCGAAACCGGTTATTTGTCCTTCTGCCCCTGAGTTGAAGCAACTGGCCGGCTTACTTTCAGAAGCAAAGAAAATAGCCATTTATTGTGGATTAGGCGCCGTGGAAGCGCATGATGAAGTGGTGGCACTTTCCGCGTTGTTAAAAGCACCGGTGGCCTATTCGTTCCGCGCCAAGATGGGGATACAGTATAATAATCCAAATGAAGTGGGCATGACCGGTTTGCTGGGCCTGGCATCCGCCTATAAAAGTATGCACGAGGCAGATGTACTGCTGTTGCTGGGTACAGATTTTCCGTACACTCCGTTTATTCCTGAAAAAGCGAAGATAATCCAGGTAGATATACAACCGGAAAGACTGGGCCGCAGGGCGTCCCTGGAGATGGGGCTGTGCGGGGATATCGGCGATACACTGAAGGCGCTTTTGCCTATGCTGAAAGAAAATACAGACCATGATTTCCTGGATGAAATGGTAGCCTTTTACAAGGAAGTGCAAAAGAAAATGCAGACCTATGTAGAAGATACCGGGAAAGAAAATGCCATCAGCCCGGAGTTTGTGGCTTCTACCCTCAATAAGATCGCTGCCACCGATGCCATTTTTACGGTGGATACCGGGATGACGAATGTTTGGACGGCCAGGTACCTGGAAGGTACCGGTAAACGCACGCTGTTGGGATCCTTCAATCATGGTTCAATGGCCAATGCCATGCCGCAGGCTATTGGCGCGGCGTTGGCACAACCGGGCCGGGAAGTGTATGCGCTGTGTGGCGATGGAGGGTTAACGATGTTGCTGGGGGATCTGATGACAATAAAACAATACCAACTCCCCGTAAAAGTAATTGTGTTTAACAACCGCGCCCTGGGCATGGTAAAACTGGAGATGGAAGTAGCCGGCATCCCCGACTGGCAAACGGATATGGTGAATCCTGATTTTGGCGCCGTAGCGGAGGCCATGGGTTTCACCGCTTTTACGATCCGTAAGCCGGAAGAAGTGGAAAGCGTTTTATCGCAGGCGGCTAAAACAGCTGGGCCTGTGCTGGTAAATGTGTTCACCAACCCGGAATCGCTGGCAATGCCGCCGAAAGTGGAATTTGCGCAGATGAAAGGTTTTGCGCTCTGGATGGGAAAACTAATCCTGAGCGGACGGTATGAAGATGTATTTGATGCGGTGAAATCGAACTATAAGCACCTGAAAGATGTGCTATGAGTATGTATTTACGGGGAGATGATCTTAAAACCATCTCCCCGTAATATTAAAACGGATACCCGATGGCAATATTGAGAATCAGGTTTTTTTTGCGCCAGTCGGGATCGCTAAAATCTATTTTATCAAACACCCAGCGCTCGTTTTCGGGCAAATAAGGAATACGGAATGGCATTGCCAGATCCAGCCGTACCACCACGATAGACGCATCCACCCGCAAACCGACGCCACCGCCTACGGCGATATCTTTATAAAAAGTATTGAAGGCAAATTTACTACCTGGTTTATCCGGTACCTCTTTCTGTAACCAGATATTTCCTGCGTCTATAAATGCCGCCACGTTGAATACACTGGTAACGTGCACACGCAACTCAGAGTTGAACTCCAGTTTAATATCGCCCGCTTCATTGGCCAACAGGGCAGATGTATCCACCGCAGGGTTATGGAAAGACCCCGGCCCCAGGGTACGTGCCCTGAAAGCCCTGATACTGCTGCTTCCCCCGGTGAAGAACTGTTTCACGAAAGGCAGTGTGGAAGAGTTGCCATATGGCAAACCATACCCGATCAGCAACCGGTTTACCCATTGTTTGCCTTTGCCTAACTGCCAGTAGTGCCGGGCTTCGGCGGTGAACCTTTCGTATTGCGCAAATGAATTTCCCAGTAAAGTTTTTTGGCCGGTATCATTTTTTGGAATGATGAGGCCTGCAATGTTCCCGGAAATATCAATATTACCACTCAGGTAAAAGCTGTGAACCCGGTTAGCCTGCTGGTTATTGTAAGTAATGGTGTAATTGCCTCCCAGGATGAACTGTTTTTCAATAGCGTTACGCTGACCTGGGTCATTTTTCAGGATGCTGTCGTATGCGGGCGTTGTTTTAGTAGGCAACACATAAGTAAGCGCAATGGGTGCAAAAATATGACTCAGGTATTGTGTGCGCTGCCAAAGGTATTGCAGCTGCAACGTATATGCATTAAGGTTATACAGGTCTGTACGGCTGTATAATTCGTAGCTGGCGCTGATCCTGGTTTTAGGAACATAAGGAGTGCGAATGTTTAATCCCCTGAAAGGAGTGATGAACCGGGGGAAAGTAACAGCTACTTCTCCGCCCAGGCCATATGAGTTGGAGCCTCCTGAGCTTTTATTGCCGGTTTGCCATTCCAGCCCGCCACGTAAGCCTATTTCCAGTAATGCCGCAGAATGCAGCCAGTTGCGGTTTTTAGCCGTTATCTGTATCTGGGAGCCAATAAATCCATTTGATTTGGAGGTACCGCGTAATTCTGTTTGAAGGGAGCGGCGTTTGTAGGGTGTCAGAAAAAGCCTGGCATCCAGCCACCCGCTGTCGAGGGCCACCCGGTTGCTGACCATTGCGCGGTAGTTGCCGGCCTGCGATGTATCGCGGGTATAGGTGGCATCCCGCCGGTTGAAGTTCCTGCCGGAGCTGTCCCTGCGACTGGTGCTATCTCTCCTGCCGCTAACGTTTGATACGCTGCCTGTTAAGTTGTGAACGGAGGTATCGCGTACCGGGGAGAACTGTCCTTTTACAAATTTGAATACTCCCAGGTTAATTAGTCTTTGCAGCGTGATATTATGTGAGCTCAGGCGATATAAACTATCAGGGCGTAAAAAAACAGACCGGTCAAATGCAGAAGATTTGAAACGATGGGCGGAATCTACAATATAGATGCCTTTGTATTTTACCGGTGTTCCCTGTGTGGAAGCGGAATCGTTGTCCAGCGAATAATCGGGGAACAATATAATATCATGCATCTTGTATGGGCGGAGCGCCAGCAGCGGGGTATTATCTTTTATCTTCACAAACAGATCAACAGTACCATTATTGGTACTATCTACCTGTACCAGTAAATAATCAGGTGTGAAATAATAATAGCCCTGTTCTTTTAATGCGGCGTGTATGCGTTCACGTTCGGCCTTTATGGAATCCAGTGAATAATTGGCCCCGATGATCAGTGAGCTTTCCGGCTTGGTATATGTTACTGTTTTGCCGATGGCGCTGCTGTCTGTTAAATAGGTAACACTTTTAATAGTGTACCGGTGATTGGGAGTAGCAGTATAATTGATAGATGCCTTTTTCTTCCCGGATAGTTTAACAGCAGACGTCACGCCTGCCTGGAAATAACCGTTATCTACCAGGTATTCCTCCAATACTTCAGATGTGTAATCCGGTTTGGCCTGGCTTAGTAATACCGGTGGCTCTCCCCACTTTTTACGCAGCAGGTAATTTAATCCTTTTCCTTTTGGCTCGTTGCCCAGATTATACAGCCAGAGCTTTATGGGCATACCCAGGAATTTACGGTTCCTGTTGGGACGGATCCTTTTATTCATTCCATCAACCAGGTTGCTGTAGTCTTTGGGCTTCTTTTTTACGATAGTATCTGTGATCCATTTTATGTCGCTGCCAGTATATAGCCGGTCGCCTTCAGGTACGGTCCGTGTGGTACTACAGGAGCTGACTGCCAGGTAAACCAGGCATATCAGGCTACAGTAAATGATTATATGGCTATTTACTTTTCGCATCGGGCGTTGTCGTATTTTTATCGTCCTTTTTATTTTTTTTGCTGTCGCGCAGTTTTTGTTTTTTAGTATCGGATTTAGACCGTTGCAGGATCTCCCGGAACTCATCATAATCCATGATCAGTGCAAAGGCTACGCCTGTTTCCACTACCTGTCCTTCGATGATTGTCTGACCGTCGTTCCGCTGGTAAACCCTTATACGGTAACGGCCATCGCGGGTAAGTTTATATTCTACAGAAATATCACCGATCAATGAGCTGGCATTTTGCTGATTACCCTGCAGCATAATATTTGACCCAACGGAAACGGTTAAACGATCATTGAACAGTTGTTTTGAAGCGCCTACTTTCAGGTTGGTAGTTTCCTGTGCAGTACCGGTAGAATAATCTTCCTGGTTTTGCAGATCAAAATTGAGATCTACTCCTTTGATCAGGTTACCGGCCATGTTATTGAGCTGTTGTGAAAGTATTTTACTTACACTGTTTTTTGCTGCCTGCCCAACGCCTCCGCCGGTACCGCCATCGAGGGTGCTCATCGGGTCGTCCGGGATAAAGGAATTCAGAACCAGTAATCCCATTACCTGTTTATTCAGTTCGGATGGCACCTGGTTGATCTGTTTCAGGCGGTTATACGGGGTTCCGTTGAGGGTGTTCCTTTCTTTTTCTGGCAGATCCAGCCGGAAGCTGATATCCGGTTTCATCAGGTTACCTTTGATCATCAGGTATACCTGGAAGGGCATCCGTTGTTTGTAAGTATTGCGTTGTTCGGCAGACATGCTCTGGAGCTGATCCGCCACCAGGTCGTAAGCCGGTGCATTTACTGTGTATTTGGCGGTGATATCCAGATCGGCGCTGGTTGCATCACCATTGAAGGAAATGAAGCTTCCCTTTTCTATGTCGAAGGAACGTTTAATGAGCTGGTTCAGCGACATTTCGTATTTACCTTCCGTGATTTCATAACGGCCGGTAAGACTTAGTTTGCTGCTGGGATCCAGGGTAGCGTTGATACTTGCGGTTCCCTTTGCCTGCACATAATCGCCGTTTTGTGAATCAATAATAATTTTGATGACGGATTCCGGCGTGATATCGAGGTTACCGGAAAGGAACATGCCTTTTAAGCGGGTAGTTTTAAATTTGATGCTATCCTCACGGGCCAGCAACGCGGAGTCTATAGGATTGGATTTATCTACAAATTCTATCACTCCTTCCCTGTTGGCGAGACCGGGTTCTTCCTGGGGTAAGGTCATGGTAACGCTCGATTTATCGCGCAGCTTTACCACCGCGTCAATTCTTGGCAGGTCCATTGTGCCGCGGACTTTCACTTTACTGTCGATATAAGCCGGGCCATAAATCCACTGATCAGGATTTTGCTGCCGGCCCAATGCCATGAAGTTGTCTGCAGTAACATCGAGATTGAAATTGTACCTGGTGAAATCGCGGGTATTGATACGGCCATCCACCACCAGTTCATTATTAGCGCTGTCTGCTATTACCAGGTTATTCAGTTGTATGCCCCGTTCATCTATTACAATGTCTTCATCGGGCAGATGAAAAGTGCTGCCTATCATGGTCACCATGCCGGTGGCGTTGTCGAAATGCAGGCTTCCCAATACTTTTGGCGCAGATGGAGTGCCGGTAATATTAAACTGGCCGGTAGCGTTGCCGGACATATGAGTAACATTGCCCATTGTAAAAGGTTCCAGGGAGGCAACACTTAGCTTATTGATATCCAGTTGGGCATTGATGGTACTATCATAAGTACCATCTACTTTGATATCATTGTCGTTCCCGGTTAGCCCCGCTGTAAGTTTATACTGACCAGGGCCGTTGTTTTCCACATTGGCATCAAGGGTGCCCATGCGTGTGTTCTTCACCGTTAGACTGTCTATTTTCAGCACGGCATGTATGAGTGGCGACTGGTTCCAGTTGTGCACGGTTGCTTCTGCATTCAGGATGCCGTTTGCCAGCAACGTATCGGTAGCCAGCAGGCCGGTGATGGTAGACAATTTAAAGTTGGCAATATTGGCCTGGAGCGCAGGAGTGGCGCTGGTATCTGCCTGGGTGGCAATTTGTATGGATTGATCGCCCTGCGATAGTTTGATGTTAGCGGTATCGGGAGCGCCATTTTTCATCCGGAGAATATTATTCTCTGCCACTGTCCATTCCTGTTTGTTCAGCAACAGTCCTGGTTTAAGGGACAGCTGCATGGCGTTTTCCTTCAGGAAGGTGAAAATGCCGCCCACTTTATATTTGGGTTGTCTTTTAACATCATCCAGCACCACATCAAAATCAACCACGCCGGTATTGGCATATGCAGTAAGAAAGGTGTGCTGCAGCGGGAATGAAGGATGCGCCATACGGGCCAGGGAAGCGCCCAGCCGAAAAGAACTATCCTGGATAGCCACGCCCAGGCGGAGACTATCAACCTGAAGGGAATCATAATTAATTTTTGGAAGATACGCATTCAGCGTAAGCAGGCTGCTGTCGCTATTGAGGCGCCCGTTCATTATCAGCGGCACTTCCATGCGCAGGGTGGGGATCATCTGCTGCAGGCTTTTGGGCCACAGCAGGGATGCGTTCCATTGCAGCATTTGCCCGGAGGGCACAGTTACAATGCGGCCAGAGTCTGCCGGCAGCAGAGGTTTGTTGATAATATTGGTGAACGCGGAGCCCACTTTTGTATAATCGAAATGACCGTTAGCGCTGATCAGGCCGAACGGACTTTTTAAAGTAAGGTATTGCTGATCTTTGTATTCAGCAGTCAGGGAGATGCTGTCCAGCGGGAATACCTGTCCCTGGGTGGCGATCTGCCATTTTGTTAAGAAGGCGCCGCCTTCTATACGCTCAGGCTCGATACTGTTAAAATCCGCCAGGAGGTTTCCCTGCACCGTTAATGGTTCTGTATACCAATGAGTGGCATAAAGATCGGCCTTTGTCAGTTCCATATTTGCTTTCAGCGCCTGGATGGTAGTATCCACCAGTTGCCCGCTGATATCAAAGTTAGCGGTGATGGCCGTGTCTGCGCTTTCGCCTTTTGCTTCAAAGGCGCCGTTGTTGATACCGGCAGTTACGCTTACATCGTGGTACGTATAGGCGTTATAGGTAGCCTCATCCAACTGGGCGGCGGCCTTTGCCACCATTTGTTTTATCGTATAGCCCTGACCGGTAGCGCTCAGTTTTCCGGACATCCAGCCGTAGGTGGTGTCATAAAGCATCGCTCCCGGGTTAATGCGGAAGTATGGAATACTGATAGTGTAGCTGCTGCGGACGCTGTCGGTGATATTTACCAGTTGTGCGTTAATATTGGCGTTGGCAGTTTCGCTTTTCAGCTGTAATTGCGTTACAAGGTCTTTCATGCCTCCTTTAAACATACCGGTGATCAGCATGTTTTCCGGCAGGCGGGGCGTATCCGGTAATGTGCCGGCGGGTAGCCAGGCACGCAGGGGCTTATTGCCCGATTGTATATAGAGGGAAGGAAGATTGGCGCTGAGGCGGTCGGGGTCGGTGGCATGGAACACCTGGCCGTTGTCTGTTTTAATAAGGTTGCCTTCGTGATCGTTGATGTACAATTGTTTGATGTTCAGTTCTCCCAGGTTACCTTTTAATATAGCCGCCAGCGTTAGTTGTTTATTCCAGAGGGGTGCAAATGATTTGTTTTTGCGGGCATCGGGAACAAAAGGCAGCCACTCTCCCAGTGCTACCTGTACAGAATCGAGATTCGCGTCCAGGCCAAGTTGATCCAGGTGACCGGAAATGCCGGACCAGGAAGGAACGGTTACAATTACCTGTTTGCGGAAAATGCTTTTATTTGTTTGCAGCAGGAAGTTACGCAGTGCCAGGGAATAAGGTGTAAACAAGACATCCATATTGGCTTTACGGATGGTAAAGCCGGATTTATCCCGGGCGGTCAGCGATTTGATGCCAGCCATAATACTGTCGGGCTTATACCGGATATTATTGATTTTACTGGAGAAGGCCGTCAGCAGCAGATGATTATAATCCGGATCGGTGCCTGCTGCTTTGGGGGCCGGGCCGCCATTATCGTAGCGTAATGCCAGTTTATCAAGATTTACCTGGTTCGCAAATACCTGCCAGGTGTTTGGCGTAGTATCTTTTGGTGTAGAGGTAGCCGTGTCTTTTCCGGGTACCATCATCAACAGGCCGGCGGTATTGCCGATCGTCAGATCGCCCACCTGTATGCGGGTGGAGTCCTGGTCCAGGCTGCTGTTGCGTAGCCGGAATGCGCCAATTTTCCAGGCAGTGGAGATGCCCATGCCTTCATCTGCATAGAGGAAGCTGCTGTTATTGATCTGTAGTTTTTTCAGCAGTAGGTGCAGTGAGGCGCTGTTGGTATCGGCGGGTGGCGGCGGAGGTGCGGCAGTAGTAACAGCAGGTGCTATGTATTGTTGCCGGAAAAAGCCTTTTAGCCCGTCGATGGCGATACCCCTGAACGCATAAATGCCATCATCAATCAGCAGGTCGTCCGGATCCACATGCAAGCTGTCCCAAGTAAGTATGGCCGACATCCCGCCGGGGGCATCCATATAACTTACCTTCACCTTGCGAAGGGAAATATCTTTCAGCCGGAATTGCAGGGTGGTGCCTGTTTCCGGGGCAAGAGTATCGGGTTTATCGGAGGGTGTTACAAACGCATCTACTGCAAACTGGTAATTGAAAGCGGAATCACCGGTATGGCGGTATACATTTACCAGCACGGTATCCCATTCCAGTTTGTCTATTTTCAGTTCATTGCTGATCAGGGAAAGAAGGTTGTAATGTACTTTCAGGGAACCGGTATAAAAGAGCGCCTGGTTGGAAGTGTCTGCCACGTAAACGTTACGAAGCTCCAGGTATTGCCAGCCCCGTGCGCGCAAATAACCGATCTGTACTTTTGTATGCAGTTTCTTCCGCAGGTATAATTCTCCCTGTTCTCTCAGGTAGTTCTGAACTCCGTTCAGCTGCAGTAATAAAACAGCCATTACGGGCAAAAGAAGCACCGCAACAATAATCCATATAAGCCATCGCCACCAGGGGCGGCCGTGTTTTTCTCCGGTTTCTGCTGGTTCTGTCACTATAATGTATTACAAGCGTAAATTACTGAATATAAACGCAAAAGCGCGCTTATGGTTTACTTTACCGGCAGGATAGTGTAACCGGGCGCTTGCCTGCGGGGTACAACAAAATCCATACCTCTGGATACGGGAATAAATAGTAATTGCAAGAATACATTAAATACGGTAACGGACATACTTTTTTTGGCGGGAAAACAAATGGGGTGAGTAGTAAAATGCACAGATTGGAGAAATGGAGAAGGACCGGATTAGCGGTTTATTTTTTAGTTGTCCTGGTTCAGGGCATTCTTATCTTCTTTTTGAATTCTTCGTTTAACTTTATCCACATCTTCTGCGGCAGGAAGTGTTTCCGGCTGTATGCCTCTTTGTAGCAACAGATTTCTAACAGCAGCGTTGTTGTCCACAAGTTCTTCCAGTATATGGCCTTCTCCTTTCAGATCTTTTTCCCCTATATTATGACTGGTAATTTCTGTGGCCAGATCTTCTGCTTTAATAGTTACGACAGGGAGGAAATCTGCCAGTGCCCTGTTTTCGGGGACCACCAGCTTCTTTTTCATATCCCGGGTGGTAAATCCGCCAAAAAGGGCTTCATCGTCTTTGGAGCGTATCCTGGCGAACCCATTATCGTCCACACCTCTTTCATAAATGATTCCTGACAACACTTTTTCCGACCTGGAAAGTTTTTCCCTGGCATTGATACGGTCAATATCCAATAGTCGTTTTTCAACAATCTCCTGTTTGCGGGTTTGTACGGCAAAATAGGTTTGCGCAAAAGCGATGGGATCTTTTTGTGTATCTCCGCTTTGGGCGATGAGGTAGCAGGCGTAGCGGGTGAGCGCAATGTCCTGGAGTTGCCTGTTTGCGTCACTTCCAACAGTTACCATTTTGCTGACATCAGCAAAATGGTCTTCAACCAGTACTCCGCTGTTTTCGCAGGAAGCTTTTGCTTTGTCAATTACTTTTAGAAAGTTTCTCCACTGTGTATAACCAAGAATTTGCTGCAATTCCCTGGCGCTCCAGCATTCAATACCTTTGTGTTGGTAACAAGCCTGTTCAAACTGTTTAAACAGCGCTTCAATCAATTCTTTTTTCATAAAAAAAAATTACGTGATCTCACAATATTGTGAAGCACGCAATATACTATACCACTAACCCAGGCGGGTTAATGAAATCCAAACAGCATCAAATTGAAGGGATTTCAATTATTTTATTACAGGTTTATTCCGTTGGTTGAACCTGAAAATATAGTATTCAAGCTGGTCTTTCTTCTCCCGGTCGCTTTTGAATTCATTGAGCAATGTACTGTCTTGCGGAAGGATATATTTTTTGAGATTATAGGCAGATAATTCCAGTACCTGGCCGGTTACCACATTCAGCACTTTTTTGAGCACCACGGGTGTATTGATGCTGTTCGTAGTCATATCAGCCTGGTTGATATATCCGCGGGATGGTTGTATACCATGTAACGCGTATATGCAGTAGTAGCCTATTTCCTGTAACTTATTAAGGCCATTGTCTTTAATATAGATGTTTTTTCCATCGCAGAAACCCCAGTAATTTTTTAGTTTATGTTCCTGCCCGGAAGCATCCCGCAGTACCAGTTCATTACGGTTGGCCAGCAGGTAGATCTGGGCTGCAGTACTACGGTTTTTGATGACCAGGTCGCCTTCTTCAGAAGGGTTATTGGATTGAAATTCTTCAAAGGTTTTGTACAACCCTTTCTTTAGTTGGGGGGCATCTGTAATCAGCTCAGTTTGTGCCGACGCAGAGAAGCCCAGCAATATAAAGCCCCAAAAGCACAACAGTTGTTTCATAATAAACAAATGTATCTGGTTTGAGGAGGGCAGATACCCGGAAATAGCTGAATACCGGCTTTGTTTCTGCTGATGTTTGATTTATGTCTTTAAAACCGGGGAGAGAACAAATGATTGGCGGCTCTGAGCAAAGACTGGTACAGAGAGAAGATACTGCCGGAGCGGTCTTCCTAAAAAATTATAGGCCGGGTAAAAACCCGGCCCGGCTGAAGGTTACAACAAAATCTAAACCTGCTTATGAGAAAAATTTTGATTTACATTTTTGAATTATAAAGCCATTGCCTGCAGTGAATGGTCTTTGCTTTCCAGCTGGGAGCTGCCCATCAGGAATTCGTCCACTTTTCTTGCGCACTCACGGCCTTCACTTATTGCCCATACCACCAGTGACTGTCCGCGGCGCATATCGCCGGCAGCGAACACTTTAGGGATGGATGTCAGGTAATCTTTTTCGGTAGCTTTTACATTACCGCGCTCATCTCTTTCCACTTCCAGCTGATCCAGTAAGCCGGTATGCTGCGGATGTACGAAGCCCATAGCCAATAAGGCCAGTTCGCAGGGTACATCTCTTTCAGAACCGGGAACTTCTGTAAATTTAGCCGGTCTGCCATCGGCGCTGGAAGTCCATTGAAGGTCTACCAGGCGCAGGGCTTTCAGGTGGCCGTTGTCATCTCCTATAAAGGATTTGGTGGCGATGGCCCACTTACGGTCTGCCCCTTCTTCGTGGGAAGAAGATGTTTTTAAAATCATCGGATAGGTAGGCCATGGCATAAATGGCGTACGCTCGCCCGGAGGTTTAGGTAACAGCTCCAGTTGCGTAACGCTGCTGGCGCCATGACGGTTACTGGTTCCCACACAGTCGGAACCGGTATCACCACCACCAATCACGATTACATTTTTGCCGGTTGCCAGTATATCGCTGCCTTCTACTGCGATGTTGCTGACTCTTTTATTCTGCTGCTTCAGGAAGTCCATTGCATAATGTATGCCTTTCAGCTCACGACCCTGGATCGGGAGGTCGCGTGGAATGGTGGAACCACCAGCCAGTACAATTGCGTTGTATTCTCTCAGCAGATCATTGGTACTAACGTTCACGCCTACGTTGGCATTGCACTGAAACACCACGCCTTCTTCTTCCATCAGTTTCACGCGGCGGTCTACCACCCATTTTTCCAGTTTGAAATCAGGGATACCGTAGCGTAAAAGTCCGCCGGGCGCATCGTCGCGCTCAAATACCGTTACCGTGTGGCCTGCATAGTTCAGTTGTGCTGCAGCAGCCAGTCCGGCCGGACCGGAACCAATCACCGCTACTTTTTTGCCGGTACGCATACGCGGTGCTTTTGCCTGTACCAGTCCTTTATCGAAAGCTATTTCGATGATGTGTTTTTCTATTTCCTCGATAGCTACCGGAGGCTGGTTGATACCCAGTACACAGGCGCTTTCGCATGGAGCCGGGCAAATACGGCCGGTAAATTCCGGGAAGTTATTGGTAGAGGATAATATATCATACGCTTCTTTCCAATCCTGGCGGTATACGGCATCATTAAATTCCGGGATCACATTACCCAGCGGGCATCCGCTGTGACAGAAAGGCACACCACAGTTCATACAGCGGGCCGCCTGCTGATTTAACTTATTATCCGGGAAGCGCTCTACAAATTCATTATAGTGACCAACCCTTTCCCGGGGATCTGCTTTCCCGGGAAGCTCGCGTGTAAATTCCAGGAATCCTGTAGGTTTACCCATAATTTTCCTCCACAAGTCCCTTACCTGCAAGGGATATTTTGATGATGAATGTTAATTGTTCAATTAGTGACCTACTTTCTGGCCTTGTGTTTTTGCTGATTTCAACGCTGCTTTGTATTCTTTCGGGAATACTTTCACGAAATGACGCAGTTGGTTTTCCCAGTCTTTCAGGATAAACTTCGCTACGGTGCTGTTCGTGTAGGCATGATGTTTAGTAATCAGGTCCTGCAGCTGTGCTACGTCTTCCTGGTCCAGCGGATCCAGGTCGATCATATCCCTGTTGCAGTGGTTGGCGAAAGTACCTTTCACATCGTAAACATAAGCGATACCACCGCTCATACCTGCTCCGAAGTTGCGGCCGGTTTCACCCAGGATCACCGCTTTACCACCGGTCATGTATTCACATCCGTGATCGCCCACTCCTTCTACTACTACGGTAGCGCCGGAGTTACGCACACAAAAACGTTCTCCTGCCTTACCGCGGATGAAAGCTTCACCGGAGGTGGCTCCATAGAAACAAACGTTACCTGCGATGATATTTTCTTCTGCCTTGAATCCTGCTTCTCCGTGTGGATAGAGGATCAGCTTGGAGCCAGACAGCCCTTTACCGAAGTAGTCGTTGGCTTCTCCTTCCAGTTCCAGCGTTAAGCCTTTAGTAGTAAAGGCGCCGAAGCTCTGGCCTGCAGACCCGATGAATTTGAAATGCAGGGTATCTTCCGGTAATCCTTCGCTCTTGTAGCGTTTGGATATTTCGTTAGACAGGATGGTACCAATAGTACGATCTGTATTTTTTACGGGGAACTGCTGATACACCCTGGCTTTCTTTTCCAGTGCGGGCTGTGCAGCCTTCAGCAGTTGCCAGTCGATCACTTCGCTGATACCATGATCCTGTTCTTCCTGTTTGTACAGGCCGGTTTCGGCAGAAGCTTCTTCTTTATATAAGATCGGTGACAGATCCAGTTTCTGTGTTTTCCAGTTGGTGATGTTATCACGCATCTGGAGACATTCTACCTGGCCTACCATTTCGTTGACGGTACGGAAGCCCAGGTCGGCCATGATTTCGCGGAGCTCTTCCACAAGATAGGTGAAGAGGTTTACCACATGTTGCGGGTCGCTGTTGAAGCGCTTGCGCAGTTCCGGATCCTGGGTGGCAACGCCAACAGGACAGGTGTTTACATGGCATTTACGCATCATGATACAACCTTCTACCACGAGGGCAGCGGTGGCAACACCCCATTCTTCAGCGCCCAGTAAGGTAGCGATGGCAATGTCGCGGCCGGTTTTCAGCTGACCGTCTGTTTGCAGCACTACCCTGCTGCGGAGCTTATTCTTTACCAGCGTTTGGTGAGATTCGGCCAAACCGAGCTCCCATGGTAAACCAGCATGTTTGATTGAACTGATGGGGGATGCACCGGTACCGCCATCGAAGCCGGAAACCAGTACTACATCGGCATGTGCTTTTGCAACACCGGCAGCGATAGTTCCCACGCCAGCTTTAGATACCAGCTTCACGCTGATACGGGCGGCACGGTTGGCGTTTTTCAGATCATAGATCAGCTGCGCCAGATCCTCAATAGAGTAAATATCGTGGTGAGGAGGCGGAGAGATGAGGCCCACACCAGGTGTGGAGTGCCTTACTTTCGCGATCCAGTCGTCCACTTTATGGCCGGGCAACTGCCCGCCTTCACCGGGTTTTGCACCCTGTGCCATTTTAATCTGTAATTCGTCGGCATTGGTCAGGTAGTAGCTGGTTACCCCGAAACGGGCGCTGGCTACCTGTTTGATGGCGGAGCGCATAGAGTCACCGTTTTCCAGCAGCTCATAACGCAGCTCATCTTCCCCACCCTCACCGGTATTGCTTTTTGCACCGATACGGTTCATGGCAATCGCCAGTGTGGAGTGTGCCTCGTGTGAAATAGATCCAAAGCTCATCGCACCTGTAGCAAAGCGCTTGAAGATGCTGGTAGCCGGTTCTACTTCATCAATGGAAATAGACGGACGATTCTTTTTGAAAGTAAACAGGCTACGCAAGGTGGCTGCTTTTTCACTTTGATCGTTTACCGCTTTAGAATATTTTTTGAAGGCTGCATAGTCGCCCATACGGGTGGCCAACTGCAGATAGTGAATAGTAGTTGGATTAAAGAGATGGAATTCTCCTTTACGTTTCCACTGGTACACGCCACCTTCTGTTAAACGCTGTACCGGCGTTTCTTTACGGCCATAGCCCATCCAGTGTTTAGCCAGTGTTTCGCGGGCAATTTCATCCAGGCCCAGGCCCTGTATACGGGAAACGGCGCCGGTGAAATATTTATCAACAGTTGCCTGGTTGATACCCAGTATCTCGAAGATCTGCGCACCCTGGTATGACTGCAGGGTGGAGATACCCATCTTGGAAAATACTTTCAGCAGGCCATCGCAGATCGCTTTAATATAATTCTTCTTCAGCTTATCTACATCCAGCGTGGTGTCCAGTTTGCCGTTCAGCTTCATATCACGGATAGTGCTGAGCGCCAGGTACGGGTTGATGGCGGTTACGCCAAAGCCCAGCAGGCAGGCAAAGTGGTGCACTTCCCAAACATCGCCGGCTTCTACGATCAGTCCTACCTGGCCACGGTAACCCTTGCGGATCAGGTGGTGGTGAACGGCGGAGGCTGCGAGGATAGACGGAATAGCAGCATGTTCTGAATCAATAGCGCGGTCTGACAGGATGATTACTTCAAAACCATCTTCCACTGCATCTACCGCGTAGCGGCATAAGCGGGCCAAACCTTTTTCCAGGGAGCCGGGCTTGCCGTCGGCCTTGAAATAGGTATGTAATGTTTTGGCCTGGAATAAACCGGTATCAATACTGCGTATCTTTTCCAGCTCGTGGTTGTTGAGGATCGGGTGACGCAGCGCCAGACCGTGGCAGTGCAGCGGATCTTCATCCAGCAGGTTACCATTGTTGCCCACAAAGGTTGCGAGCGACATTACCAGTCTTTCCCTGATGGGGTCAATTGGTGGGTTGGTTACCTGTGCGAACAATTGTTTAAAGTAGTTACAGAGGTGCTGTGGCTGGTTGCTCAGTACTGCCAGCGGGGTATCTGTACCCATAGAGCCAACAGGTTCCTTGCCATCAATAGCCATCGGGGCAATGATGTTATCCAGGTCTTCCGTGCTGTAACCAAATGCCCGTTGGTATTTAAAGATCTGGTCATGTTCCAGGTGAGTAAAGGTTACTCTTGGTTCAGGCAGTTCTTCCAGGCGGATCTTGTATTTATTCAGCCATTCGCCATAAGGTTGCTGGGAGCAGATCTGTTGTTTCAGCTCCTCATCTCCTATGATGCGACCCTGGTCCATGTCTACGATAAACATTTTACCAGGTTGCAGGCGGCCTTTTTCTTTGATATTTTTCGGATCAATCGGTAATACACCGGCTTCTGAAGCCATGATCACACGATCGTCTTTGGTTACTACAAAGCGGCTTGGACGTAACCCGTTACGGTCGAGGGTAGCGCCAATGATTTTACCATCGGTAAAGGAAATGGAAGCAGGACCGTCCCATGGCTCCATGAGAGAAGCATGGTATTCATAAAATGCTTTCTTTTCTTCACCCATATCTTCATTACCATCCCATGCTTCCGGCACCAGCATCATCATTACATGTGGCAGGGAACGGCCTGTCATGGTGAGCAGTTCAATCACATTATCCAGGCTGGCAGAGTCGGACTGGCCTTCTTCCACGATAGGGAGCAGCATTTCCATTTCTTCCTTAGTGAAGTATTTGGAAACAAAGTCCCTTTCGCCGGCGCGTAACCAGTTGAGATTGCCTTTGAGCGTGTTGATCTCGCCATTGTGGGCGATATACCTGTATGGGTGAGCCAGTCGCCAGCTGGGGAAAGTATTGGTAGCAAACCTGGAGTGGATGAGGGCAAAGGCGGAAACCATTTTCTCATCGCTCAGGTCTGTATAATAATGACGTACCTGGTAGGTGGTCAGCTGACCTTTATATACAATTGTTTTATAAGAGAGGGAGGCAATGTAGAATAGTGACTTCTCTTTAGGAACTGTATTGCGAACGGTTTTGGAAACGTAGTTACGGAGCACAAATAATTTGCGCTCAAAAATTTCCGGGTCGCTGATATGATAAGGACAGGCAATAAATACCTGTTCAATTTCCGGTTCTACAGAAAGGGCAGACTCACCAATGCCATCCGGGCGTACCGGTACTTTACGGTAGCCAAGAATTTCCAGGCCCAGTTTCTCTGCGCTGCGTTGAAAGATCTCGCGGCATTCTTCACGCCAGCGTGGTTCTTTCGGAAAGAAGACCATGCCTACACCGTATTTTCCAAACTCCGGTAAGGCGATGCCCAGTTTCAGGCATTCATCATACAGGAACTCATGGGGCGTTTGAAACAGTATCCCTGCACCATCTCCCGTGTTCTGCTCACAGCCGCAGGCTCCGCGGTGTTCCATGTTTTCCAGCATGGTTAAGGCATCACGAATAATATGGTGGGATTTACGACCCTTAATATGGGCAGTAAAACCTGTTCCGCAGGCATCATGTTCAAATTCCGGACGGTATAAACCTTGCGTTTGCTTCACTTCATCCATTTGGTTTAGATTTTTTGCTTTGGCACACCCTTCCCTTCAGACTTGCGCCGCGGGTGATGGTGTACGATATAATTCGGGAACGGTTTAAAGATACTAAAGGAATGCGGTATTTTTTATATAAACTTTTGTTAGACGGTTAAAATTTAGAAAAAAATAAAAAGATGGCCTGAATTGTTAGAGTTTTTGAAAAAATGACTGCTTCCTCAGGATAAATTGGAACCGTTTTGGGCTCAGGCTGACTGGCTTACCGGACCCGGCAGATGGAGCCTCCTTTATAACCGGGTGCTTTTTGCCCTCCATTTATTATATTTGGATAATACCCTTTAATAATATGATGGCCTATACCAATTACCTATGCCGCCAACTTTTCACAGTTGCATTTTTAGCGATGTTTACCGGGCTTTTACAGCCGGTTTCCGCACAGGATCAGCCGGAAGCGCCTGCGCAGAAAAAAGTAAGCCTGGGAAAGGCCGCTCCTCTTACCGCCGACAGCCAGCAGGCTAAAATATCCGGTATCACCGTGCTCAGCGCGGTATGGGATACCGCCCGCATCGGGTTTTTACAAACCGGCCTTTTTAATAACAAAGTGGAAGCAGTGCCTGATAAGGAAATGGGCAGCTATCTCCAGGAGTACGTAAATAATACTTTCGGCGGGATATTCGTTCCCGGAAAACCACGGCTTATCTGGGTGGTACAGGACCTCCGCATCGGAGAGCGCACTCAGATGATGGGAGAAAAAGCTTATGTCCGTTTAAAGGCAACGGCCTATGTGCAAACCGGGGAAGACAGCTACAAGCTGCTGAAAGCCATGGATATAGCTCATTTAAATGGTGGATTTGATGTAACCCACCAACACCGGAACAATATTTCAAACGCCTTTAAGGAGTTTTATACAACAGGCGCAGCAGCCATCGACTCTGTACTGGCAGATACCCAGCCGGTCCTCTCCCTGGCCGGGATCAATGCAATTTATGCACAGAAACGGGAACTGCCGGCCCTGAAGGCGCCGCTTATGAGCGACGGAGTATACCTGTCGTTTGACAGTTTCCTTCAGAATAAACCGGATATCCCGCAGTTTGAAACAAAGGGCAAGGCGGGTAAAGTAAAGGTATATGCCGTTGCCGGCGATGGAAAGCAAACCGTTGTTCCATCGCTATGGGGCATAGTAAAGAACGGCGCTGTATTTAAATACCATAATAAATCACTGGTAGGATTATCGCGTAGTGGCTATGGCTATGTGATTTCATCTTACCTGTCGGCATATGAAAGAAGGCAGACAGCGATCATTGCCGGGGCATTTGTTGGCGGCGTAGCTGGCGCTGCACTGGGATCTACCGCAGCCCTTCAGCATACAGATGCCTTCCCGGAACTGAAACTTCCAGCTGAAGCCACTGCTATTGATATGGAAACAGGCGCATTGATCTTTTAATGCGCCATAGTATTACAACATAGGCGTTATCGCCAGGAAGTCATATTATACATCTTCCATGCTATGGTTCAAAAAGAAATTGCGCCCTGCCATTCACCAGCCGCATACGCAGCGGCTCGCTGATATGACTTTCATTCTGCATCCTGTCGAGTGCCGTCACAATGTAGGTATACAGTTTTCCTTTTACATAAGTGAGGTCCTTAAACTCAGGATCAGACGACTGCTGCAGGATACCAATTATTTTCGTAGGGTCGCTTACGTTAATTGCTTCATTTTGCTCAAAGCGATATAATACATATTGTTTGGTGTGACCGCTGGTGTCATCATCAGCCCAGTGTATTTCCAGTCCGCCTGGTCTTTCAAAGGCATCAATGAAATAAGGAGCCTCCGGTGTTTCTTTCGGCAGCCATTGCATAATAGGCCGCAGGGCCGGGTATTTATAAAGGCGGGTGCGCAGGGCGTCTTCAATGCCAAGCGGGTTGCCGCGGAAAGAGGCCGCACTGTAAAACATACTACCCTGGATCGTGTTCAGGGTCCTTGCTTCTTCTATTTGCGCCGGCAATTCATTCGGATTTTTCCAGGCGGCATTGCTGCCTATGCGGTATACGCCATGACCGATATATACCTGCCGTCCATAGCCGTGCTGGCTCCACCAGTTCAGTAATATTTCATAGTCGGCCAGCCGGTGCCCGCGTTCCCAGTAGATCTGGGGTGTTACATAATCGATCCAGCCGTTTTTCAGCCATTTGAGGATATCGGCAAACAGGTCGTCGTAGTTGGTTTGACCTCCTTTGGTATAAGATCCTTCCGGGTCTTTGTCTTTATTGCGCCAAACGCCAAAGGGGCTGATGCCAAATTTAACCCAGGGCTTTTCCGCTTTGATGGCCACGCTCAGCATTTTTATAATAGCATCTGTATTGGCACGGCGCCAGTCGTCCCGCAGCATATTATTGCCATATAACCGGTACGAGCTGTTATCCGGGAATTCTTTTCCGGGAACCCGGTAGGGATAAAAATAGTCGTCAAAATGTACGGCGTCAATATCGTAACGTTTTACCACATCGCGGATCACTGAGGTTACATATTCGCGCACTTCAGGGATGCCCGGGTCAAAATATTTTTTATTGTCGTAAGTAACGAACCATTGCGGTTTCAGGCGGGTGATATGATCGGGCGCCACGCTGCTCCGGCTGGTATTGAATACAGCCCTGTATGGGTTAAACCAGGCATGAAACTCCATACCGCGTTTATGGGTTTCTTCCACCATGAATTGTAAAGGATCGTAGTAGGGATTGGGAGCCTGGCCCTGTACACCAGTGAGATATTCAGACCAGGGCTCGTAGGGTGAAGCATAAAAGGCATCGGTAGCCGGGCGCACCTGTACCACTACAGCGTTCATACCATTCCGTTGTTGTTGATTAAGTATTGCAATGAACTCCTGCTTTTGTTGTTCTGTACTTAATCCGCGCCTGGATGGCCAGTCAATATTTTCCACAGTGGCAATCCATACCGCTCTCAGTTCGCGTTTGGGAGGCAATTGTGCCCATGCCTGCTGCATTCCAATAATCAATAGTATTACGCCTGCTATAAATTGCTTCAACATCAGCCTGACTTTTTTTACCGTAAGATGCGAAAATAGCAAAAAGCAGGGCTGATTCGATACAAATATGTGATTCTTATGAAGATAGGGAACTAATCTTTCTCCATCTTAAGTTTTGTGGCCGGCGCCTGGTAATCTTCCGGCAGATATTCCGCCGGTACTGTAGTCATGTTGCCATCGCGGTGTGCAATAAAGTGTGGCGACATAATTTCAATACCTGCTGCATTGAACTCGTCAATAATATGCCGGTGAAGATCCGAGTAGATAACCGCCATTTTATGGGAATGGTCGGTATATACATTGATTTCGTAGGCAATGGCGAAATCATCAAGACTGGTTTGTAACACAAACGGCGGCTTATCTTTCATAACGCCATCGGTGGCTACAGCCGCTTTGATCAGCATGTCATGTACTTTTTTCCATGGCACTTCGTAGCCGATAGTTACAGTAGTGTGTAAGATGAGCCCAAGATCTTTGCTGGACGTGGTAAAATTGATGGTGTGGCCATTTAATATACTGGCGTTGGGGACTGTAATTTCTTCGTTTTTTATGGTGCGAAGCCTGGTGACAAGAAGGTTCTTTTCTATTACATCTCCCGTAATTTCCCCGATCTTTACCCGGTCGCCGATCTTAAACGGACGCATATACGTAATTACAAAACCCGCTATCACATTGGCAATGGCGGAAGATGAGCCCAATGAGAACAGGATGCCAAGAAAAACGGATACTCCCTGGAATATTTTTGAGTCGGACCCTGGCAGGTAAGGGAATATTACCACGAACATAAAGGCATACAGCAGGAACTTTACGCCGCTTCCGGTAGGCCTTGCCCAGTCCGCATAAAATCCTTTGATAGTAAGGTTGCCGGTAGCTACTTCTTCTGCCAGGTAATTCACCAGTTTCACCAGGTATCTGGTTACAAAATAGATCACGATGATGGTGAGTAATTTGGGGAGATAGTGCAGGAATCCCAGCAGGATGGATTTGATGGGAGACAATGTCCAGCTGATCAGTTTGTCCGCAATCCCTTTGGTCCATGGAAAAATGCTGAATACAAAGGGAAGGGTAATATAAAAAACGAGAAGAATGGCAATGATCCGCACAATGCGCAGGATGTTAAAAACAATGCCTATCTGCTTTTGCTGGTTCAGCAATGCATATTCCTTTACTTTAACGCCTTTAAAGTAGCGGTCTTTTTCGCGTACAATTCTTCTGCGCAGCTGTTTGAATAAACGGTTGATACCATAAACGATGAAGGAAAAAACAACGACAATCAATAAGAGCCATCCTATGCGGATGAGAACACTCTGCAGGCTGCTGTCTTTCTTTTCCTGCAGGATGGCATTGCGCACAGCGCTTGCATATTGCTGTGCCACCTGCGCTTTATCCTGTTCCAGCCATAATGCATCGTCGTCTGTTACGGTCAGCAGTACCAGTTCGTTATAGATAAGGTCTATATTGTTTTCGTTGGGTATAATTTTTATAGAGTCAGAGGCAAAAAAGGGATCATCGGCCAGCAGCCTCAGTTTATGCTCAATGTTCTGAGCGCGGTCGCTTGGTTTCAGCGGGCCCAGTTTATTGTAAATATAGAAAAGGGTATCGTCACGAAAGGGCACCACCGGAATACCCTTGCTGATGGCTTTTATCCGGAGGATACGCTGGGTGGCGGCGGCTTTTTTCAGGGAATCGGCCTGTTCAAAAGCGGAGAGTTTTTGTTGCAGTTCTTTTTTACGCTGGTCATTGTCATTATTGATCTGCGCCAGCTGCTGCTGCAATTGCCTTTTTTGTTCATTATCTGCTTTCTGAAGGGAATCGCTTTCCCTGAGCAGGCGGGTGGTCAGGATCAGTTGTGAATCGGTAAGGGAGTCGCGGCTGGCCTTACTGCTGTCGTTTTGTGCATGGCACGGAAAAACCAGACCAACCAGTATGGCTGCGAAGTAAAGGGTATCAGCAATTTTCATTCCCGTAGCTTTTATTTAAAATACGGAAAATTCGGGTAGCGGTGGTTGGCTAAATCTTTCTTTTTGTATACTGGCTGTAATCCGGAAGGCTGGCTTCATATTCCTGGTGCATCAGGGGGGAAGTAAGGAGAAAATCTGCTGATGCCCGGTTGCTGGCCATAGGAATATTCCATACCACGCCGAGGCGGAGCAGGGCCTTGATATCCGGGTCGTGGGGCAATGCCTCCATGGGGTCCCAGAAAAAAATGATCACATCGAGTTCCCCGGTGGCCACCAGGGCGCCAATTTGCTGGTCGCCGCCCAGGGGGCCACTGAGGAGTTTTCTTACAGATACATCCAGCGCCTGTTCTATCAGCAGGCCGGTGGTGCCGGTTGCGTACAGTTCATGGCGGCTGAGCACCGTTTTGTTATAAGTGGCCCATTCTATCAACTCCGCTTTTTTATGGTCGTGAGCAATCAGGGCTATTCTTTTGCGCGCTTTTAAGACTTTGGATGTTTGCATATATGGTTACAAAAGTAATAAGTAGCACGCAGAAATTAAATCAGATATTAATGCCTGTCGTTGGTATCCAATGTGGCAAGATCCCGGTCGAAAATATAAAGACCCCCCTTGTCCTCTCCTATCAGCTTTAATTTATCAAGGATATGACGGGCAAGGCGTTCTTCCTCAATTTGCTCGGTAACATACCATTGCAGGAAATTGTGTGTGGCATAATCCTTTTCCTTCAGGCACATATCTACCAGGTTATTGATTTCTTTGGAAACCAGGAGCTCGTGGCTGAACACATGTTCAAAAATGGCATGGATGTTCTTGAATTTCACGGTAGGCTGCTTTAAGGCCGGAACCAGGCCATGACCGCCTCTTTCGTTAATAAACTTCAGCAGTTTCAGCATATGCGCCCTTTCCTCGTCTGAGTGCCGGTACAGGAACTGGGCCACGCCGTTATACCCCTGTACCTCCGCCCAGGAAGCCATGGCAAGATAATATTGGGAGGAGGCTGCTTCCATTTCCACCTGCTGGTTCAGCGCATCATGAATTTTCGGAGAAAGTTCTTTTAATAACATAATGAAAAATTTGTATAATATGTAGAAGATCAAGGAGTGGCGGGGATATCACTGGGAACTATATCCGGATTGGTAATTTCAATAGGCTACATTCAGATGCATCCCGGAAATCTGCCTGAAAAATGTTACCTTTGCATAAGTAAATTAGGATAAAATGATTAAAACAGGAAATCCAATCATCAGCATATATACGGAGATGACGCCCAATCCGGAAACCATGAAGTTTGTAGCCAACAAGCTCCTGTACCCCGGCAAAAGCATTGATTTCCCGGATGAAGCCAGTGCAAAACCGTCTCCTTTAGCCATAGAGCTGTTTAGCTTCCCTTTCATCAGGGGCGTATTTATCATGGCTAACTTTATTACGCTTACCAAAACCAGCGAAACCGACTGGAACGATATAATTCCTACCGTGAAGGCCTTCCTGAAAGAATACCTGGAAGACTCCCGACCTGTTATCAATGAAGACGAGGTGGTAATTACCAAGTCTACTGCGAGCAATGAAGTGAGTGCAGACGATACAGACGTGGTAAAACGGATCAAGGAATTACTTGAGAACTATGTGAAACCGGCTGTTGAAATGGATGGCGGCGCCATTCAGTTCAAAGACTACGAAAATGGTACGGTTACACTGATGTTGCAAGGTTCCTGTTCAGGCTGCCCCTCCTCCATGATCACGCTGAAAGCCGGTATTGAAGGCATGATGAAGCGAATGATCCCGGAAGTGAAAGAAGTAGTGGCAGAAGCAGAATAAGCCATAGTTGAGTGAATGATAGTGTTAAACGAAAGCACAGTCTTTATGGCTGTGCTTTTTTTTAGTATTTACCAGCGCCGTGCCTGCCAGCTGCTCCCTGATATTATAAGCAAACAGTTACAATGAAGAAACTAATACTGATTTTTACCGGGATCCTCTCCGCCCTGCAACCGGTACAGGCGCAAAAGAAGAAGCCGGTAGACAGTGCATCGGCCATTATTACCTACGGCTTTAGCAGCAACGGGAAAGAAATTCCCGGCAATGGACTGCAGCTGGTCATTGACCATCAGCGG
Organism: Chitinophaga sp.; assembly: GCF_036569185.1. Lineage (GTDB taxonomy): Bacteria > Bacteroidota > Bacteroidia > Chitinophagales > Chitinophagaceae > Chitinophaga. Next base: position 63,916 of record NZ_DATCRD010000259.1, on the reverse strand, counting down.
GCGCATATTGTTCCAGGCAACAGCAAACAGAAAGAACAGCAGTTCCTGGAGCTGCAGGAACAGGCTACCCTGCAGGTGTTAAGTCTTCCCAACGGGGAAGTATACACGCTGAAAAAAGCGTTCTCTGAATATACTGTTCCCGAATTATTACCAGACACCGCTACCATACTGGGATATCCCTGTAGAAAAGCCAAATTGTTTATCCGGTCCAACACCATAGAAGTATGGTATACCGATGCTCTGCCGCTGAAAGGCACGCCAAATATTACCATTGCGCCCGGCCTGGGCCTGGTGCTTAAAATAGTGCGTAATGGTAACAGTGAAACCCTGGCAAAAAAGATCACCTGGGGCAAAGTACCCGGAGCAGCGCTGGCCTGGCCAGCCAATACCGGCTCGCTGGTAAACGACGCCGCGTATATGCGGCAGGTAATCGACAGCCGGTACACTACCCTGCCGGTATTTAACCAGGAACAGATCAGCTGGGGTAATAACACACCTAATCCTCCGGGGGAACAGCTTAATCAAACGTATCATTTTGCAGGCGGTACAGTCATTCTAAAAAAAATAAATTTACCGGCAGCCCAAAATGGAGAAACTCTTTTTGCAGAGCTTACCCAATATTCCAATGGCGATGCATACGACAGAACAGGTTCCGTATTTATGATCCCGGCAGATAAAGCCACCTCTTTCCTGGACGGCCTGCAAAAAGGCGTGGGGGCGTTACCGTTATTCAGCGCTAAAAATGGTAAACAATACCAGGGCATGGTAGCTACAGACAATTATCTGCCTGCGTTGGAAGTACTGCGTTTCTTCACGCCGTTCGGTGTCCGGCAGTTTAATAACCAGGTAAAAATTGCCGGCTATAACTGGGCTGATTCCGTTATCTATAAACAAGATATCACAGAACTGCATGGCCGCCTGCAGGGCGATGTATGGCTGGGCGTGTATATCGGCAACTATGATAAAGGCGGTCATAAGGTAAGCCTGAGCCTTAAATATTACCCAGGTGATCCGGAAGATGAGAACCGCCCCGCTGCCAACTGGATCTACCCCGTTTTCAATACTACCAACCTGATGGAAATGGCCGGACAGGAGTATGCCACTCTCTTTGATAAAGATTCCCTTAAAGTGACCGTTACCATTCCGGAAGGGGTTAAAAATATACAGTTAAGATTTCTGACTACCGGCCATGGTGGCTGGGGAGGCGGTGATGAGTTTAATCCTAAGCAGAATGAAATTTTTGTAGATGGAAAACGGGTATATCATTTTATTCCGTGGCGTACAGATTGCGCTACTTACCGTTTGCTGAACCCTGCTTCCGGTAATTTTGGCAACGGGCTTTCTTCTTCTGATCTGAGCCGTTCCAACTGGTGCCCGGGCACGCTTACCTCCCCGGTATTCATTTCTTTACCCGATATTACGCCGGGACAGCATACTATACAGGTAGCTATTCCACAGGGTAAACCGGAAGGGAGCAGCCAAAGCTTCTGGAATGTATCCGGTACACTGATCGGAGAAAAAAAATAATTTTCCGGGATGTAGCATTAGCTGCATCCCGGTGGCTATAATCCGGAATTATTGATCCACATTCGCATTATGAACGATTTATACCAGGGTATATTAGAGGGGTTGCACCAGATGACCTGGCTGGAAGCAGTCGCTGTTTTCTTTGCTGTTTTATCGGTCATCTTTCAAAAAAATAATAACATACTGGTATATCCTACCGGTATTGTGAGCACGGGTATTTATACCTACCTGCTGTCCAGGGAGCATTTTAAGCTGTATGCAGATGCCGCGCTGAATGCCTATTACCTGGTGATGAGCGTATATGGGTGGCTTTATTGGGCAAAGAAGGGCCCTGAACAACCCGCCACACCGGTGATGCGCAGCAACAGCAGGGAGCTGGTTACCGCTATTTTTATCGCACTGGCCGGCTGGGGAATTTTTTATTTCCTGTTAAGCCGTTTCTCAGATTCCAATGTACCGGTAATGGATGCTTTTGTATCTGCCACGGCCTGTGCGGGTATGTGGCTACTGGCCAAGCGGAAACTGGAAAACTGGATATTGCTGAATATTTCCAACCTGGTAGCAATACCGCTGTTGTTATACAAGCACCTGTATCTTACCGCAGGGTTAACCATCTTTTTATTTACCATCGCCATATTCGGGTATCTTAGCTGGAGAAAAGAAGTGCTGCAAAGAGAACATACATGAAGAAAGTAGTTGTTATAGGGCCTGAATCTACCGGGAAAAGCACCCTCAGCGAAAAGCTGGCGGCGCATTTTAATACCGTATGGACGCCGGAATATGCGCGTGAGTACATCGACCAACTCCAACGGCCATACGAAGAAGCCGATCTCCTGCAGATTGCGGCCGGACAGGTAGCGCTCGAGCAGCAGATGGCCAGCCGGGCCAATGAAGTATTGATCTGTGATACTGATCTGTATGTGATCAAGGTATGGAGTGAGCATAAATACGGGCGCTGCGATCCGCGTATCCTACAGCAGATAGCCCGCCAGCAATGCGATCTGTACCTGCTTACCTATATTGATCTGCCCTGGGAGGAAGATCCGCAAAGGGAGTATCCGGACCCTGAAATGCGTCATTACTTTTATAATATTTACCGGGAGATAGTCATAAATTCCGGTGTGGAATGGAAAGACATCAGGGGCAGTTATGAAGAGCGGGAAGCGTTGGCAATAGCGGCGGTACAGCAACTGCTGCACCGGCACTGATTATTTTCTGCCTGTAACCAGTTCCATAATGTCCGGATCGGGGGCAAGGTTGCGCATCTGTACCAGTATTTTCCGTTGCCGGTAAGCCGTGATCCGTGCAGGTGGATTGATGGTATATTTGACCGGGTTAGGTAAACAGGCGGCTATCATGGCGGCTTCTTCCCTGTTCAGGCTGGCGGCATCTTTATGGTAATTTACCTGTGCAGCGGCTTCTACACCGAATATACCCTCTCCCATTTCTGCTACGTTCAGGTATACTTCAAGGATGCGTTGTTTGCCCCATATTTTTTCGATCATGAAAGTAAAGTATACCTCCAGGCCCTTCCGGAACCAGCTGCGGCCCTGCCAGAGAAAAACATTTTTGGCCACCTGCTGGCTGATAGTGCTGGCGCCTTTGATTTTTTTGCTCTGCTGGTTATGCTTCATGGCTTTTTCTATCGACTTAAAGTCGAACCCGTTATGATCTGTAAAAAGCTGGTCTTCGCTGGCTATTACAGCCAGCTTGGCATGTTGGGATATTTCATCATAGCTCACCCATGTTTTCTGCAATTTTTTGTCTGTTCCCCAAAGGCTGAACCAGCTGGCTATTTCGGTGATAGTAATAGGCGGGTTCACCCATTTCAACAGCAGGATGTATAAAAATTGTGCAACAATTAAAACCAGTACAACTCTCTTCAATCTCCTCCACGTTCTGGGAACAATGCCTTTTAAGTTCATCGCGTAGGTTTAGAAAAATCGGGACGAAAGGTAGGCTAAAAACCTGAAAGTGACACACAATCGTTAACTTTATGTATGCTGTTAAACGTACATCCGGATAACCCGAATCCCCGTCATTTAAAAACGATCATTGAATGTTTAAAAGACGGGGGGATTATTATTTATCCAACCGATACGGTGTATGGCTTAGGTTGTGATATTACACAACATAAGGCTATAGAGCGTATTGCAAGAATTAAACAGATAGATCCGAAAAAAGCGCAGTTTTCATTTATCTGTTACGACCTGAGTCATTTATCGGACTATGCGAAGAGTGTGGATACGCCTGTTTTCCGTATGTTGAAAAAAGCGTTGCCGGGGCCGTATACATTTATTTTACCGGCCAGCCGGCTGGTGCCAAAATTGTTGAAAACGAAAAAGGACACAGTGGGTATCAGGGTGCCTGATAATAATATCTGTCGTGCTATTGTGAAAGAGCTGGGCAACCCGATTATGAGCACCACGCTGCCGATAGAGGATTACGTAGAAGAATACACTGACCCGGAGATCATTTACGAAAAGTTTGGAAAACAGGTAGATATTGTGATAGATGGAGGCCCTGGTGGTATGGGTTTTTCCACAGTGGTAGATTGCACAGGCCCTGTGCCGGAACTGGTCCGTGAGGGCATTGGAAGTTTTGAAGAAATATCCTGATAATATATGCAGCAGCGATGGTGGATTAGTGTGCTTTGTTTATTCCCGGCTATAATGGCCGGGGCGCAAACCGGTATGGTGAAGCCGGTATCATTGACGGCCGTGAAGCCTTTGTCTTTTATTTTACAGGACACTCCTGTTCACCGGCTTGGGTTACAACCCGTTAGCCTGCTATCCTCTTTACCTCGTACATTCCCTGCCCGGCAACCGGTAGCTACCCCTGTTTACCGCTTAGCGCCCGATGCTTATTATCAGCAGCATTTCGGGTTCTTTTGCAAAAAGGAATGGGCCTGGCAGAGACAAACAGGGCTGCCACTTAAATTCCGTTTGGGAAGTTATTCTTATGCCCAGCAACAGGAAGGGAAACGCTGATCTCTTTAGGGTTTGCGAGGCAGAAACAAACAGGGCTGCCACTTAAATTCCGTTTAGAAAGTTATTCTTATGCCCGGCAGCGTGAGAAAACGCTGATCTCTTTTACCATATTTATTTTGGAAGATAATAATTGACAAAGTCAATAATAATCAGTTGATCGAAGCAAATATATTTTAAAAAGATAAATATGAAAGCAGGGGGAAAATCTTGTCGAATGCCAGGGCTTTCACCAGGTATAACATCTGTGTAATCGGCAGGAGGTTCAATGAGCGGTAGAAAGATACAACAATGCGTTATAGGTCTGATTCATTAATAATTTTATAAACCCTGCCCGACAAGTAGAAATACTCGGCAATACTTTATGGCCCTGACTCATTGATAATTTCATAAACCCTGCCTGACAGGTAGAAACATTCAACAATGCTTTATAGCAACGTTCACTCATATTGGAACAGGCGGTCTTATCTGCAAGCTGGCGCTGATTGCAAAAAGAGACAGCAGCGTTGAAAGTTGTCTCAAAAAACAAGGGCTGACCAATACTTTTTGGTCAGCCCTTGTTTTTTCCTTCAATTTCGGCGCTAAAAGATTTCAGAGAAATGAAGCTTGATCTTGTTTTTACTTTTTGGTCAACTCCGAAGTTCTTCTCTCCGGGGGGAACAGGTTTAACACATATTCCCCTCTTTTCTATCTCTCTAAAAAAATTATTTAACACCCAGTTTCTTTGCGATATCTGCAGGTAATGCTTTTTTGTTTACCATGTAGCAGGTGGTTTTGTACGCGAAGTAAGGCTCAGAAGCGTAGAAATATCCCTGGCCGGGATTGTCGGTACCCCAGGAGTTTTTCACCCGGAAATACTTATTGCCATTCTGATCTTTCACCAGGCCTACGATATGCATACCATGATCATCCTGTGTTTCGAAGTTATCGAAAGCTTTCTGGCGAACTTCAGGAGTGATGGTTTTTTCTTTGCCTGGTTCAAGGAAGGCGTTTCTTCTTTCTTCGGCCGACATATCAGCCCAGTCCTTTTCAGGAACAATAGCCAGTCCGTCTTTGAAGTTGAATCCTTTTTCACTTACATCAGCAGCCCATGCGATGGTGTAGCCATTCATGATGGCATTTTCAGCGATGCTGGTAAAGTCATTCAGGTTTACGTTATATACTTTTTCCCAGTTCCAGTTATCCGGTACTTCCAGCACAAACTGTGAATTGTAGGGATGGTGGGTAAAGGAAGAGATCAGTACATAGTCGTCAGCATTCAGGCCCAGTTCTTTTGCAAAAGATTGCGGCGTATAGGACTTACCGTTATACTGGAACTTTTCGGGAGCATCGCCCATATAAGCATTGAGTACGCCGTCAAAAGCTTTTGACCAGTCGGGGTTGATAGTGCCCTGTGCGTTGCCTATTTTATTCACCATACCTTCCAGGAGACTTTCCATTTCGGCGTGATTGTATACTTTATCCCTGTTGCCATCGTAAACGCTTTGCGGAACCAGGCCGTATTCGCGGAGGCACAGCAGATCGTCGGGGAAGCCGCCGCCTTCGCCGAAGTTGGCTTTTCCATGCATACGCACGTAGTTGGCTGCTTTTAAGGGGTACATTTTGCGCACCACGTACATTTCACTGAGATTCAGTCCTTTGTTTTTACCGGTACGCAGTATTTCTGATTCAAAGAAAGAGAGGCCGGAAAAAGACCAGCAGGTACCGGTACGGCCCTGGTTCTGCACATCTCCTGCATCCAGGTTTTTTAAAACGGTAAACTGGTAGCGGCTTCCCTCCACGTTGGTACTGTTTTGTGCATAGGCTCCAACGCTGCAAAGCATGGCAGCGCACATTATCCATTTCTTCATGAGTATATCAATGATTGGTTTAAAACAAGGACCAAAAATAAGGGAAAGCGGGTATTTGACAGATGAAAAGATGGATGAACGGGGCTTGCTACAGCTTCTTTTTAATGATTGTTCACTTGAATTACAGTTATTTTTCCTGGTATTGATTCCGGGTAATTTCCCATTCCCAGAGATCTTCTCCTTCTTTATTTTTAAATGTACCTACAAATCGCATCCCCGCTTTTTGTAATATTTTAACGGAGGCATTATATTCTTCTTCCGTGTGGGCAATTACCCGGTGAACGTATGAGTGCCCGAATGCAAAACGGATAAGCCCTTCCGCCATTTCGGTGCCCAGTCCCCTTTCCCGGTAATCGGCGGCTATTTCGTAGCCCATTTCCACAAGCCCGTCTTCATTGGGTTTGCCTTTAAAACCGCCGGCGCCAATTAAACGCTTATCCGCGCGGTGAATTACCAGGTAAAAGAACCAGCCCAGCATGGTGGGGTCGTTACGTAACTTATCATATGCTACCAGTACCATTTCAGGATACTCTGTCCAACCTTCCGGAATAGAAATACCAAGCAGGTCGGCCAGGTGATCGTTGCCCTGTAATAGCAATTCGAAATACTCCAGTGAGCACGGCAACAATTGTAGTCGAGGTGTTTGGATCATGTTTGAAAACTAGTAAACTGTTTTGGGAAATACAATAGCGGCTTTTTGCATTTAATTCATTAGCTTTTAGCATTTAACGATCCGCCGGGAAAAAATTCCCGGGGCAGTTGTTACCTGCTAAAAGCCACCTGCTACAGCCGTGTTTTAATGCGCTTCCAGCCAGTTATTACCAGTGCCCATTTCCGCTTCAACGGGAACGGCCAGGGGTAAGGCGTTACGCATAAGATCTAATATAAGGGGTTTAATAATATCCAGTTCAGAACGGTGCGCATCAAAAACCAATTCATCATGTACCTGCAGGAGCATGCGGGATTTGAGGTTTCGTTCCTTGAATGCTTTATGTATAGCGATCATTGCCAGCTTTATCATGTCTGCAGCTGTGCCCTGGATAGGCATATTAATAGCATTCCTTTCCGCAAAGCCGCGTACCACTGCATTGGAAGAGTTAATATCTTTCAGCCAGCGTTTGCGCCCGAGCAGGGTTTGCACATATCCTTTTTCAGAAGCAAATTTTATCTGGTCGTCCATATATTTTTTTATAGACGGATACTGCGCGAAATAGTTATCGATCAGCATTTTGGCTTCGCTGCGGGGGATGCCCAGGTTTTCAGACAATCCAAAAGCGCTTACACCATAAATGATCCCGAAGTTTACGCTCTTTGAATTACGGCGCATATCCGGTGTAACATCTTCCAGCGCCACGTTATATACTTTTGCGGCAGTAGCAGCGTGAATATCTATTCCCTGCTGAAAGGCGGCCATCATTTCCTTGTCTTCACTGATAGCGGCAATAATGCGCAATTCAATCTGTGAGTAATCGGCAGAAAGCAGCACATATTCCTCGTTACGTGGAATAAATGCTTTCCTGATTTCGCGTCCCCGGTCTGTGCGGATCGGGATGTTCTGCAGGTTAGGGTTATTGGAGCTTAAGCGGCCGGTTACTGCTACTGCCTGGTTGTAGGAAGTATGGATCCGGTTGGTGCGTTTATTCAGTAATAACGGTAACGAATCTACGTAGGTGGATTTCAGTTTGCTCAGTTCCCTGAAAATAAGAATATCCTCTACAATTTTATGTTTATTGGAAAGCTTCTGCAGCACGTCTTCGCCGGTGGCGTACTGGCCGGTACGTGTTTTCTTTGCTTTGGGATCCAGTTGTAATTTTTCAAACAATACTTCCCCCAGTTGCTTTGGAGATGCGAGTTTGAAACGTACGCCTGCCTGTTCGTATACACTTTCTTCCGCCCGTTTGATTTCTGTTTCCAGTTCCCTGGAGTAATCGGCCAGCGCCTGGGTATCGAGGGCAATGCCTTCATACTCCATGTCGACGAGCACTTTTACGAGTGGATTTTCAATATCGTAGAAAACTTTGTCCACTGCTTTTTCTGGCAGCATCGGCGCAAATTTTTCTTTCAGCTGCAATGTGATGTCGGCATCTTCCGCGGCATATTCTTTAATTTTTTCTATCTCCACATCCCGCATGTTACCCTGGCCTTTTCCTTTTTTGCCGATGAGGGATTCAATGGAAACCGGCTCATACTGGAGGTATTGGGCACTGAGCGCATCCATGCTTCTGCGGCCTTCCGGCTCAATCAGGTAGTGTGCCAGCATGGTATCAAACAGGGTGGTGGTTATTTCCATGCCATACCATTTCAGGATCAGCATATCATACTTGATATTCTGGCCAATGAGCACAATAGTGGGGTGCTGGAAGAGCGGCGTAAATTCATGAATGATGGCGCGTGCCGCGGTATTGTCTGCCGGCATGGGAATATAGTAGGCGGATCCTTTTTTGAAGGAAAAGCTCATGCCTACAATTTCCGCTTCATTGGCATCTGTACCGGTTGTTTCCGTATCAAAAGAAATTTCGGACTGCTGCAGTAATTGCTGTAGCAGGGCGGCTCTTTTTTCGGGTGTATCAATTACCTCGTATTCATGAGGGGTATTATGAATGTTTTTATCTGCCTGCAGGATATTGCCGGTTTCCACTGTTTCTTCTGTGGTCACTGTAATTTCTTCTGTAACTACGGTGGCGGTACCGAAAAGATCTGTTTGTACTACCCGTGCTTTGGCTTCCACACTGGCGCTGCCGGCAAAGCCTTCTCCGAGGATTCTTTTGCCGAGTGTTTTAAATTCCAGCTCCATAAAAATATCGGTGAGCTTTCCTTTATCACAATCTTTGATACAAAAATCCTCTTCATGGAAGGTAACCGGTACATTGGTGATGATAGTGGCCAGCTCTTTGGAGAGCAGGGCATTTTCACGGCCGGCTTTAATCTTCTCTCCCATTTTACCGCCAATGGTATCAGCGTTGTCCAGCACATTTTCGAGGGTATGATATTGTGCCAGCAGCTTCATCGCTGTTTTCTCGCCGATGCCGGCAATACCGGGAATATTATCTACCGCATCCCCCATCAGGCCGAGGATATCAATTACCTGGTGCACGTCTTTGATCTGCCATTTTTCGCAGACTTCCTTCGGTCCCATGATCTCTTCCTTGTTGCCCATGTATGGTGGCTTGTAGATAAATACGTTATCACGTACCAGCTGCCCGTAGTCTTTGTCCGGAGTTACCATGTACACCGTATAACCTGCATCTGCAGCCTGCCACGCCAATGTGCCTATTACGTCGTCTGCTTCATAGCCATCCAGCTCCACTACAGGAATATTGAACCCTTCAATGATCCGTTTTATATCCGGCAATGCATCCAGGAGATCTTCCGGGGCATCTTCGCGATTGGCTTTATAATCGGTGTAAGTAGTATGACGTTCGGTAGGCGCGTGCGTGTCGAACGCAACGGCTATATGAGTGGGCTTTTCCTTGTTGATGAGGTCCAGTAAGGTAGTGGTAAAACCAAACTGCGCATTGGTGTTTCTTCCCGCGCTGGTGAGACGGGGATTCCTGATCAGGGCGTAATAAGCCCGGTAAATCAGCGCCATGGCGTCCAGTAAAAATAATTTCTTTTCCATTGCTAAACCTACATGATTTAATTTGAATCTGCAAAATTAAGATAGTACTACCATATAAGGTGAGGATGTAACTTTACAAATAAAAAAAATAAAAAAGAATGAATAAAATTTATCATTTGTCGACCTGCAGTACCTGTAAAAAGATACTGGAAGAAACAAAGGCTAAGGAGCGTGGATTTATACTACAGGATATTAAGAAAGAGAAGATCACTCCTGCCCAGCTGGATGAAATGAAAGCGCTTTCCGGCAGTTATGAATCTTTGTTCAGCCGCAGATCACAGCAGTACCGGCCGATGGGGTTGCATGAAAAACAATTAACGGAAGATGATTACCGCAGCCTGATATTGCAGGAGTACTCTTTCCTGAAACGCCCGGTAGCGATTACAAACGGAAAGATTTATGCCGGTGCTGATGTAAAAAATATTTAAGGGAGATGTGACAGATGCTGTCTTTAAGGAAGGCCGTCCGATGATCCGGACGGCCTCTTTTGTTGAATAACATCAGAGGGATTGTACAAACTGCTGTACTACCTGCTTGTACTGGTTCATATCCTGTTCATGGTGAAAAGACCGGAAGGGGAAACGGGCAGCTTCGTCCAGTGCGGTTTTCAAATGAAAACGTTCCTGCGGAAGAGAATAGAAATACCCTTTCTCCATCAGGTATTCACCCAGGTAAACCTGCTCCGACTGACCAGGTGTAGGGATAAGGATTGCTTTTTTATTCAGTTTGGCCAGATCCATCAGGGTGGTGTACCCGGAACGGCTTAATACCATATCAGAAGCCAGCATGGCCTCGTTCAGTTCACTGGCATTGAGGTGGTTAACTTGTGTAATCCCCGGAGCTACCTGCACATGCTGAGGTGTACCTGGTTTCCCGCTTACAATGAGTGCGGTGACAGATAACTGTTTGATCTGGTCCAGTACCAGCTTTTCCAGGTTGGAGCGCTGTGGCTCGGGGCCGGAGATCAGTACCAGCAGGTCGTACTTTTTGGTTACGCCGGGTTGGGGCTCAAACCGGCTAAGGCAGCCGATATAAGTGACATGCCCGGGCAACTGACCGGGATGGGCCAGTTCGCCGGAGAGGTTATTGTTGCCGGCGAAATCGGGGATCCAGCAGGCGTTGTATTTGTTAATGAAACGATAATTTATTTTCTGCAGGGTCCGCTCTATCCAACCGCCAAACGGTGTTTTGATGAGGAGCTGGTGCGTAATGAAAACGGTAGGTATATTTTTATGATATAACCCGAAACGGTTGTCTGAAATCACTGCATTGATCTGATACTCAGCTACTATCTTCTTCAACCATCGTTGTTCATAGTTTACCGAGCGGAAAATCTTGGGTATTTGCTGAATGATTTTCAACCCGAAAAACTGCCCTTTTTGGGCATATTGAATACGGTAACCAGGTAAAGGGAGTATGGTCAGTTGAGGAAATTCCTGCTGTAATAAGGCCGCATGTTTGCCTTCGGCTGCAATAAATACCTGACAACCTGCGTTTAGCATTTCACGGATGAGCGGAATATCCCGGGTGGCGTGTCCAAGACCCCAATCCAGGGGAACGATTAAAATTTTCCGGGACGCAATAATTGTGGACAAATATTTTAATATTTTTTACGAATTTAGCTTAAATTACAAAAGGGCATTGTTAAGAAAAGGTAAACACTTTAAAGAAGGGATTTAAAAATAGCCAAGTATATAAACTGCAGTATGAAAAGTATAAAATGGATCGTAGTTTTTTTTCTTTGCGGATGTTTAGTGATGGAAGGATGTAAAGTTTTTAAGAAAAACGATTGCGGTTGTCCTACCATGAATAAAAAAAGAATGCACTGATAAGAAGATCTGTTTGATAGCAACGACGACTTTGACAACGACTGACAACTAACAATTTTTGCCTTATCTTTTTGAACTATCCTTTGATACCTTGGCCAAACAATATTTCGGGGAACAGTCAAATTTTTTATTCATGAAACCTGTAGATAGAGATTTATTAATCCTGCTACATGAAGATAGGTACACGGAACAGCAGATCCAATCTGCGGTGAGACAAATCAGCGAAATGCTTTCGTTGATTGAGACGATGGATTATCTCTGTGCAGTTATGGAAGTTATGGATTGTAACAAGAGTCGGATTACCAGCAAACGAACCGTGCTGGAAAAAGCAATTTCACGTAAGTCGCATAAGCCATTCGAATTTATTATTCACAAGAACTAGTAGCCTTACCTCTACAAAATTCCCGTTATAGTAGCTTTGACCCGCTGCCTTATCTGCCTGGTTTTGCTTTTTTTTAAATTCTTGTTGTACGTTTGCCATCAAATAAACGCAATTTACTGATGGCCGATTTTTCGCATCTGCAGGATTTCTTACATCCTGTTTCAAAAGCATTTTTAAACGACGACCAGGAATACGATCCGTTCCAGGTAGGAGGCGTAGTGGATGCATACGAAGATGATCACCATCCGGATATAGATGCCGCTGATATTATTCTGCTGGGCGTAGGAGAAGAACGAGGGGATGTATCCGGTAAAACAAATACGCATGGCCCTGATGCCATACGCAGAGAGTTCTTCAGACTTTACAACTGGCACCGCGATATTAAACTGGCGGATGTAGGCAACCTGCTGCCCGGCGCTTTCCTGGCAGATGCATATGCTGCCATGAAAACCGTAGTAGCAGAATTATTAGCCGCCAATAAAACCGTCATTATCCTCGGTGGTTCCCATGATCTTACTTACCCGCAATATAAGGCATATGCGTCGCAGCAATTGATTATTGAAGCTACTGTAGCAGATGCATTGATAGACCTGAAGGAAGACTCAGGTATACGCAGTGAGCGCTTCCTGATGGATATACTCACCGAGCAGCCAAATTACCTGCGGCACTACAATCATATCGGATTCCAGAGTTATTTCGTGCACCCCCGGATGTTAGAAACATTGGATAAACTCCGGTTCGACTGCTACCGCCTGGGCCGTATCCGGGAAAACATGGAAGAGGCTGAACCGGTATTACGTCATTCAGATCTGTTTAGCCTTGATATCAACATTATCAGGCATACAGATGCACCCGCCAACCAGCTTTCGCCCAATGGCTTCAGTGGCGAAGAAGCCTGCTCCCTGGCCAGGTACGCCGGTATGAGCAGCCGTCTCTCCTCTTTTGGTATTTATGGTTATCGCCCTGAGAAAGATAAAGAGCACTTAACTGCCCGCCAGATCTCGCAGATGATGTGGTATTTTATGGATGGGCGCGCAGTAAAAAATAAGGAAGCCCTGCTGGATGACCGCGATGCTTTCTGGGAATTTCATATAGCCTTCTCCGATATAGAAACCGTTTTTCTGAAGAGTAAGAAAACCGGGCGCTGGTGGATGCAGCTCCCCGATAGTGAATTTGTGCCTTGCGCATACAACGATTACCTGATGGCCAGCAACAACGAAATGCCGGAGCGCTGGCTGCGTCACCAGGAGCGGCTTTAATCATCTCCCTGCCATCAGCAACAACGTTTCTGAAGCGTTTGCCGGCTAAAAAAAAACACCAGGCGGGGAAGATCTTTTCTCCGTACAATGAATGCCCATTGTACGGAGAAAAAGTATTAAATACTAAGCAGAGTCGTAAGTCTTTCTTTGATAAAAGCAGCTTTATTATCCGTGGAGATCATCTCATCATCCAGTCCCTCCATCGTACGTTTGTGCATCTTTTCCACCCGCTCATCTATCTTCTTAAAATATTCTTCTTTCTTTGTTTCCCACAATTGCTGTTCTTCCTGCAATTGCTGTTGTTTGCCGCTATCAAGGCTGGAATAAAGATGTTCAAGGGTGCTGTTTAGCAAACTGTCCAGTTGCTTATAGTAGGTAACTGCGCAGCTATACATGTCCTGGCTACTGCCAAGGCATTGCTGGTAGCGGTTTTCAAGTGTGTCCAGCGCCGTTTGTTGTGGTGTTTGTGAATACGCTTTCGAACACAGGAATACCGTGAGGAAAAGGATTAGATTTCGCATAGGTACTGTGTGACCGTTAAAGATATGGTAAATATTTAATAAAATACTAATATTAGTGCTGTTCCGGATTAATTTCCTTGTTTATCCCCGATGGAGCCGGTGCATACATCTCCCTGTGGGAGCCCGTTCAGCCATACCCGCAGCGCTTCCGTACGCTGATTGGTAAGTTCGGTCAGGTAATTGGCCCGGCACATGGGAAATGCGCTGCCATAGCTTTTGGCGGCAGCGGGGTACATGGCCTGTACCTGTGCATCGCGGAATTGTATCCAGATCCGCTGTGCATCTTTCAGGTTTTTTGTAAACGCTTTGTTGGCCGCATAATCTTTCAGTATCAGCTGGTAAACATCATTCAGCTTTTTATCTGCGTTTTTATATTCCTGGCCAGCCTGCTTATTCAATTCCGACTGGGATTGTGAAAAGGCGGTCATGGCGCCTGAAACCAATAAAAGAAGGATAAAAAAAGATTTCATGTTACAATGGTTTGAAGAATTTAAATGCATATACCATTGGCAGCTTTCCTTCCATTCCGCGGATATAAAAGCGCCCGTTTTTTTCAATAGTGTTACTAAAACAATTATAAGGAGAAAAATCGACCTCCCGGAATACCTGCAGCTGCAGGCCTTGTGTAGTTAAAGAAGTAACGATTTCACTCAGCGGATGATTCCACGAATAGGAAGCATGCCGGATGCCGCTTCCTCCATCTGTATATGTGCCTTCTGTTTCCTCCACTATGGTTTGTGTATTAAAATAACTGTAGATGATCTCTTTAAAATTATTATCAAACATCCAGATAGCAGGATGAAAATCTGCCATTACAAATGAGCCACCGGGCTTCAGAAAATGATTTACTACAGCCGCCCATTTGTTGAGGTCCGGCAGCCAGCCAATGGTGCCGTAAGAGGTAAATACAGTATCAAAAACGCCATCCAGGTGATCCGGTGCGCTGTATAGATCGCAGCAAACAAAACTGACTTTTCCTTCAAGCCCTGATTGCCTGGTGAGCTTATTGGCGAGCGTAATGGCCGCATCTGAAAGATCCACGCCTGTTACGCTGGCTCCCATCCTGGCGAGTGATAAGGTATCCTGCCCGAAATGGCATTGCAGGTGAAGAACCTTCTTATCCTGCAATGTTCCGAGTAAAGGTAATTCTATCTCTTTAAGCGAGTTTTTCCCGGCAAGAAATCCGGGGATATCGTAAAATTCAGAGGCTGCATGAACGCCTGTACGCTGATTCCACAGTTCCTTATTTACAGCAATATAATCCGGTAAGGATTCCATTATAATTTGCGTTTTAATGAAATAGTGTCCGGGGATAATATAGGTTCCCCAAAAATAAAAGGTTCCCACTAATGGAAACCTTTTATTTTTTGTTAAAAATGTATTTTTTAAATCACTACAAGCTCGTAAAAATCACCTGGTGTAAAATATTGTTGGGCCAGTTGCTGTAATTCTCCGGCAGTAATGGTTTTAATTGTTTTGATATTGTTGTAGAAATAGCTCTCATCAAGATCGTTGAGAATAAGGTTTTTCCAGCGCTGGATCAGCTGGAATGCACCATCCAGGTCGCCGAGGATAGAACCGATCATATAATTGCGCACAAGATCAAGTTCTTCTTTTGGAACAGGTTCCTGCTGGAGGCGTTGCAGTTCTTTATAGATTTCATCGATCGTTGCTTCGCAAACATCACGGCCGGCCTCTGTCTGAATATTGAGTGCGCTGGTTTGCCGGAAGTTATACAGCTGTGAATATATACCGTATGTATAACCTTTTTCTTCCCGGATATTGCTCATCAGGCGGGAACCGAAATAGCCGCCAAAAATAGTGTTTAACACCAGCATCTTCGGGAAATCGGGGTGATAGCGGTTGGGAAAATGACGGGCAACGCGCACAGCGCCCTGTACCCCGTTTTCATCATTGAAGATCCGGAACTTCTTTTCTTCGGCGGGTTGTATGGGCAGGTCAAGTTTTACCAGGTGTGTTTCCCCATTCCATTTGGTGGCGCCAAAGTATTGGTTCAGTAACTGGATCATGTTGGCCGGAAGGTTACCGGCTACAAAGATCTTACAGTTATTGTAAGTATAATGCTTTTTATAGAAGGCCTGTAAGCCTTCGGGCTGTAAGGCATCATAAGCCATCATGGAGCTTACGCGGCCATATGGATGGAACTCGCCGAACAGGTATTTATCAATAAAGCGGTTACCAACAAAATCGCATTTGAGCAGGTTTACGGCCAGCTTTTGTTTCTGGTTCTGTTTATACAGGTTCAGCTCTTCTTCCGGGAATACCGGGTCAAGGATCACTTCCTGCAGCACCGGCAGCAATACCTCCGTGTGTTTGGTAAGACAATGAAGCGTATAGGTGGCGTTTTCATGGTAGGCATTACGGTTAAGGTAAGCGCCATGATAATCTATGTTTTCGTTGATTTGCTGGGAGGTGTGCTTACTGGTGCCATTTTTCATGAGAAAGTTGGTAGCAGTAGCTTCCAGGCTTTCGCTTTCATACCAGGTGCCTGCAGGAAATACCAGTTCCAGCTGTAATGTTTCCTGTTCATCAGATTTCATTACATATACCGGGATGCCGTTGTCCAGTGTGTACTGTTCATACGGTTTCAGTTTTATATCGAAATCCACCGCATCTTTAATGGGAGGGGCAATCGTTCTGTTCATGGTGCGTTATTTAAAGGGTGAGGGCCGGATGAAGCCACTGTACTAGCTGGCAGCGTAATAGTAAATGGTATTTGAATTTTTTTCATCAAAAAGCAACGCTGCTTCTTCATGAATGGCAGCAGCAGTCACTACTTCATAATTCTCAAATTCGCGGTTCATTAGTGCAGCATCGCCCAGCAGTTCGTAAAAGGCCAGGTTGTTGGCGCGGTTTAGTAAGCTCATATCTTCGAAGGCCAGTAAACTTTCGACGCGGTTTTTTACTTTTTGCAATTCCCGTTCTGAGATCACCTCCTGTTGCAGTTTTTCCAGTTCCAGCTGGATAGCTTTTTCTGCATCTTTCATTTTAACGCCTTTTACCAGCTTTCCTTCTATAGTTAATAGGCCGGCATCGAGGCTGCCAAAATGATAACACTCAATATTGCTGAATAGTTTTTTTTCTTTTACCAATACCTGGTGCAAACGGGAAGAGCTGCCACCGCCCAGGATGTCGGAGATCAGGTCGGCTACGTAGTAGCGTTTATCCGTGCGGGCGTACATGTGATAGCATTTGTACAGCGCATCCAGTGGCACATTGGCTTTTACCTCCAGTTTATGCGCTGCTGTCTGGGGTGGTTCCACCGGCAAATTGCGCTGGTACTTTTCTCCGGAAGGGATATCGCCAAACCATTTTTCCGCAAGGGCTTTCACCTGGTCTACCGTAACGTTGCCGCCTACGGCAAGGATGGCATTTACCGGGCGGTAATATTTAAAGAAAAATGCTTTTACATCTTCCAGTTTTGCATTCTCTATATGGGATAGTTCCTTGCCGATGGTCATCCAGCGGTAGGGATGCGTAGTGTACGACAGCTCCCTCATTTTATGCCATACATCTCCATAAGGTTTATTGATATAATGTTCCTTGAATTCTTCCGATACCACCTTGCGTTGTACATCCAGGCTTTTTTCGTCGAAGGCCAGGGAAAGCATACGGTCGCTTTCCAGCCAGAAGGCCGTTTCGATATTTTCTGCGGGCAACTGGATGTAGTAATTGGTCAGGTCACTGGTAGTATAGGCGTTATTTTCACCGCCTGCCATCTGTAAAGGCTCGTCGTAAGAGGGGATATTGATGGACCCACCGAACATCAGGTGCTCAAACAGGTGGGCAAAGCCTGTTTGTGCCGGGTTTTCATCTCTTGCTCCTACATCATAAAGTACATTTAATACCGCCATTGGCGTAGTATGGTCTTCGTGCACAATTACCCTCAGTCCGTTTGCCAGCGTAAACTTATTATAATGGATCATATCTTTTTATTGGTCAATACGGTAAAAATAGGGAATTACCGTAAGCTTTTAGCCCAAACCAGTAAAAAGCTACTCCAGGTACAGTTCCTTTTTGTCGTAATTAATGGTAAGGGTATAGTCTTTCCAGATATCATAGCCAATGGAGCCGGCTACTTCGGTGAATACGCCCAGGTCGTCGATGTCTTTACTGTAGCTTACCGGCACATTGGGAATGCTGCGTCCTCCCATTTCCAGGGAAGGCACTGAGCTATTGATATAGTACAATACCTTCAGCATATCCTGTACGCGGTCTGTATTGATAGTGGGAAGCAGGGTATTGAGTTTGTATTTATCCACGTAGGGCCAGTTAAAAAGAATGCCGTAGTCGCCACCGGTGGTAATATGATAGTGCCCGGGCAACCGGCGCCCATCCGGCAGCTGGATGGAAGCATCAATCACCGGGGTACTGAAATTAAGCTGAAAGTGCAGTAAACGGCCGGTATTGCCAACGGGTGTTTTCCCTGATTTATAGAGTACAAGTTGTTTGGAACGGTAGTCTATTTTTACAATATACAGTTTCAGCAAAGCGATGCCTATGATCCCATCTACCGGGCCAAGGGTACTGAGGTTTTCCAGGTATACTTTCAGGTATGGGATGCGGAGCTCTTTCAGGTAAATGGCATTAATGGTGGCCAGTTCTGTTTTAGCCATTGCGTTATTGGTGCCGGTTAAAAAGGCATTGCCGGCATTTTTCAGCTGTAACCTGGCGGCTGTATTGGTGTGCATAACAGTAACTTCCGCCCCGCTGTCAAAAATAAAATGAAGGGTGTCTGCGCTGCCGGAAACTACTACGGGAATAACCACCTGCCGGTTGATAAGCTCAAAGGGAATAACGGCTACCGGTTTGGAATTATCTGTTGCGGGTGCCGGCGAGCCTCTGCGCTGGGCATAGGCAGGCATTAGGGCAAAGCTGTATAAGATGGTTACTGTCAATAAAAAGCGCCACATGACACAAATAACGTCAAAGAATACTTTTTATTGGCAATTTTTTAATGAGCAGCTCTTTATCACGGCTTATCAGGCAGGTAGCGCGGGTGCCTATATTTTTGAGCAATTCGCGGAACAGCTGGAGGTTGGGGCCCAGGTTGTTGTTGATGCCCATGATAATATCGCCAGTGCGGAAGCCGGCCTTTTCAGCTGGTGAGCCCTTGATAATATCGGTTACCTCTACTCTTCCGTTAATCAGGTAAATGATCAGGCCTGTGTAGGAATAATCGAACATATCACGGAAATGCGTGTTGGGCAGCATGTATATTTCCTTTTTACCGTAGTTAAGCGTGATGTTAAAACGGCGGAGCAGATCGTTGCCTATCATACCGCCAAGAAAAGGATAAGCGGTAACGTTGCTTTTATCGTCAAACACATAGGTGGGTACATTCCGGAAACTATAATTACCGATCCGGAATTCACTTACGGTGGTGAGCGACATGGTCATTTTGCCGCCCAGGCCCTGGGCTTCGGTTTGTATGATCTTTTTGGCCCGGCGCCTTTTGCCCTGTAACACACTGCTGTCGTTTACAAACTGGGAAGATAGCAGCAGGCACATACCCGCGCCGGTATCGAAATAATAGCGGTTGGTGATGGTACGCACCGCGTTTCTCAGGGGAGCGGATATCAGCGGGATCTGCGTAAGAGATGGCCGCAACAGCTGCCCGCCTTTGGGATAGGTATATTTCCCTTTGGAGTAAATGATAATTTCTTCTGTATCATAGTCGATCGTAACAATATACCGGCTCAGCAAACTGTACCCGATGATGCCATCTACCTGTATGCCATACACCTGGCTGATCAGCTCATAGTCGTTGATATGAAAATCGAGACTGTCTACCTTCAGGCCGGGAAGCTTCAGGGAATGATGCCGTGCAAAGGAAACGGGTTTGGAACTGCCGAGCCCTTTGATGATCCGGTCTGAAGGCTCCATACTTATGCCCAGCCTCAGACAGGTGGTTGTATCCAGTGAGATGCCTGCACTGCCGGTATCGAGAATAAACTGAAGGGTATCGGGGTAGTTGCTTACCAATGCCTGTACCACTACTACTCCCCCGTAGTATTGTTTGAAATGGAAGCGGGTAATCAGCATAGCTTCGCGAGTACTATCGTTATCGAACGTGGCATTTCCGGCTTTAGCGCTCATTGATGTACCGGCAGCTGCCAGAAGCAGCATAAAGCGTAACAGAATTGGTTTAAGCATACGTGGTTGATGCAGGGATCTTGTATTGCTATAAATTTAACATTAAATAGTGTTCGTATAAAATATTTTTATTACAGGCGGTTAATTGCCTAAATACTACCTTTGTTAAAGTTTTTCAGGGTTAGAAATATAGCACATGGAACTTCAGGATTTATACAAAAAGGCGCAGAACTTCGAGTTTCTGTCAGCAGCAGAGGGCGTTTACCTGTTTGAAAATGCTCCGCTGGCCGAATTGATGGAAATAGCCAACGAGTTACGCAAGCAACAGGTTCCGCATGGGAAGGTAACCTGGCAGATAGACAGGAACGTAAATACCACCAACGTATGTACGGCCAACTGTAAGTTTTGTAATTTTTACCGTATTCCCGGCCACAAGGAGGCTTACATCACACCGATTGAAGAGTACAAAAGAAAGATCGATGAAACCCTTAAGTATGGCGGCGATCAGCTGTTGTTACAAGGCGGGCATCACCCGGAGCTGGGCCTCAGCTTTTATGTAGATCTCTTCAGGCAGCTGAAGCAGTTATATCCCGAATTAAAATTACACACCCTTGGTCCGCCGGAAGTGGCGCATATTACCAAGCTGGAAAAAAGCACGCATATAGAAGTGCTCCGCGCGCTGCAGGAAGCGGGAATGGACAGTCTTCCCGGCGCCGGTGCAGAAATACTGAACGACCGGGTACGCCGGCTGATCTCTAAAGGAAAATGCGGCGCCCAGGAATGGCTGGATGTAATGCGCGCAGCGCATAAGCTGAACATTGCCTCTTCCGCCACCATGATGTTTGGCCATGTGGAAACAGTGCTGGAACGGTTTGAGCACCTGGTTGACATCAGGCAGGTGCAAAGCGAAAAGCCGGAAGGGCATTATGGATTCACCGCTTTCATCCCATGGACTTTCCAGGATGTAGATACCTTGCTGGCAAGGATCCGTGGCGTACATAACATGACCACCGCAGAAGAGTATATCCGCATGATTGCCATGAGCCGTATTATGTTGCCAAACATTAAAAATATCCAGGCGTCCTGGTTAACGGTGGGCAAGCAGGTGGCGCAACTTTGCCTGCATGCCGGCGCTAATGATTTTGGGTCTATCATGATTGAAGAAAACGTGGTAAGCGCTGCCGGCGCCCCTCACCGCTTTACTTACCTGTCTATGCAGGAGGCCATCCGTGAGGCCGGTTTTGAGCCACAGTTGCGTACACAACTATACAAATTCAGGGAGCTGCCTGCCGCTATCGAAGAGCAGGTGATCAATTACTGATAAAAAAGCATTGATGTTTGAAGGGCATGCCAACTGCGGCATGCCCTTTTTATTGTGTGTAAGCCATTCATTAGCAAATTATTAACAAGCCTCAAAGAATTGTTAAAACTATCATGTACATGTTACAAATTGCCCTGTTCTACGTCTAACAGGTACAAACTAATCAAACTAAAGGAGGGAATATGAAAAAGCTGGGTCTTATCATGGCAGGATTTGCAATCATGGCCATGGCAGCCTGTTCAAGCACCAAAGTAACGTCTTCCTGGCGTTCAAATGATGCACAGCAACTGCAAAAGGATAACAAAATAATGGTAATGGCGCTGGTACCTCAGAAAGATCGTACGCTGCGCAGCCAGATGGAAAATTATACCGTAACGGAACTGAGGAAAAAAGGATATAATGCTGTATCCGCACTGCAAACCTACGGCCCCAACGACATGGCTAAGATGACGGAAAAGCAGGTGTTGAAGCAATTACAGGGTAGTGATGTAAACCAGATCATGACTATTGTAATGCTGGATAAAGGCAGGGAAAGAAACTTTGTTCCCAGTTACTCGCCCTACGGTTATTATGGCTTCTGGCCTTATTACTCTATGTGGTCATCCAGGATGTATGCTCCTGGATACTATACCTATAACACCAAGTATCAATGGGAAGCTAACCTGTATGATATGAAGAGCGGGCAAATGCTGTACTCTGTACAGTCACAGTCTTTCGACCCGCCAACAACAGAAAGAATGGCCGTATTATATGCTCAGCAGGTGGTGAGAGATATGGCAAAGCAACAGTTGTTAGCTAAACAGTAAACGGTAGTAAGTAGAGAATAAACAGCCGCTGGCTTTTGGTTTTATGTAACAGAACTAAAGGTCAGCGGCTATTTACTGCGTGCTAATTGGATTTTACAGGAAATCGGTGTAAGTTTAGCACCCTTTTAAATCCAGTTATGTTCGAAATAACCGTTAATGAAGATATATACCTTCGGCAATTACAAGCCCCTGATGCCCCTTTGGTATATAAACAGCTGGATGTATCACGTAAAAGTTTGCGCAGGTTTTTGCCCTGGGTAGATTACAATACCAATGAAGAACATTCCCTTCGTTTTATAGAACTGATGTTACGCAAGGCTGAAGAACAGGAGGCCATTGCACTGGGCGTATGGTATAAAAACCAGTTTTGCGGGGTGATTGACCTGCATGGGTGGGACCACCAGCTGCAGAAGGCTGAAATAGGCTATTGGATAGGGGAAGCATTCCAGGGAAGAGGTATTGCTACCGCCGCCTGCAAAGGGCTTATTTCCTTCGCCTTTAAGAAGCTGTACCTGAATAAAATAGAGATCCGCTTTGTGCTGCAGAACGAGCGTAGCGGGCAAATCCCCATTAAGCTGGGATTTGCCAAAGAAGGTATCCTGCGTCACAGTGCCAAACTGCATGGGCAATATGTGGACATGGTGGTAATGGGGGTATTGCGGCAGGACTGGAAATATTAACTTTTCAGCTGGTTGCGCACTTTACTGTGTTGTTTACCATAAAATTCATAGATCGCCATACCTATTGCCATCCATACAATAAGACGCAGCCAGGTATCCCAGGGCAGGAAGGCCATCATCACCGCACAGGTTAAAATGCCCATGATGGGCACAAATGGTACCCATGGCGTTTTAAATGCCCGTGGCGCATCGGGCATAGCATACCGCATGATCCACACTCCTGCACATACAATTACGAACGCCAGCAGCGTACCAATGCTGGTCATCTCCCCTACTACCCTTATAGGTACCAGTGCAGCAAATAAACTTACAAACACACAGAAAAGAATATTCGATTTCCAGGGAGTACGGTAACGGGGATGAACATCCGAAAAGATCTTTGGCAGTAAGCCATCTTTAGACATACTGTAAAATACCCTCGACTGGCCCCATAAATCTACCAGGATGACAGAGGTATATCCAACTATGATAGCCAGGATGATCATTTGTCCCAGCCATTTGTAAGGCGTATGCGCAATGGCAATGGCCACAGGGGCTGCACTGTTTTTGAATTCCTTATAAGGCGCCAGGCCCGTGAGCACATGCGAAAAAAGAATGAAAAGGACCGTACAAACAGCCAGTGACCCGAGGATGCCTATGGGCATATTGCGCCGCGGGTTTTTGGTTTCCTGGGCGGCGGTGCTCACAATATCAAAGCCCAGGTATACAAAGAAGATAACGCCGGCCCCGCGCAGAATACCTGATACCCCATATTCTCCAAAATTGCCGGTGTTTTTCGGGATATAAGGGGTAAGGTTAGCCGGTTGTATATATTTCCAGCCAAGAGCAATAAAAACAAGTACTACGCCTACTTTCAGCGACACTACCACCGCATTCCATATGGCGGAGCCCTTAGTGCCCCGCATCAGGATGGCCGACATAAGAATAATCACCAGTGCTGCAGGAAGATTGAAATAGCCGTGCGTAGTTACGCCATTGGCCAGGGTAACGGTTTCAAAGGGAGAATGTGAAAACTGTGCAGGGATGTATATTTTGTAGCCCGCGAGAAAAGCCACCAGGTAGTTGGACCAGCTAATGGCCACCGTGGCGGCGCCTACGGAAAATTCGAGCACCAGGTCCCACCCAATGATCCAGGCAAGCCGTTCGCCCATCGTCGTATAGGCATAGGTGTATGCACTCCCCGCTACCGGGATCATAGATGCAAATTCAGCGTAGCAAAGGCCGGCAAAGGCGCAGCCAATACCAGCCACCACAAAGGAAATCGTAACTGCCGGCCCGGCGTTATTGCCGGCTGCAGGTCCTGTCAGGGAAAACAGCCCCGCACCGATAATAACACCCAGGCCCAGCATCAGTAGCTGAAAGCCATTCAGCGTACGTTTGAGGGTATCTTTGTTTTCATTGGCCGACTCGCTGAGCAGCCATGATAAAGGCTTTTTATAATATTGATTCATATGTATACCCTACTGTTTTGGTAGACTGGTCCGCGAAAGTAGGATATATTTATGAATTTAAGCGAGATCGCAGATGCCTATGGCCTGGCGGAGCGATGCGATCTGGTCTTTATGAGCCGGAATAAACTCCTGGGCCACATGTCCTTTAAAGCCTGTTTCATAGATCGCTTTCATGATAGCCGGGTAGTACAGCTCCTGGGTTTCATCAATTTCATGACGGCCAGGTACGCCACCGGTATGGTAATGCGCAAAATATTCATGGTACTGGCGGATGTTACTGATTACATCCCCTTCCATGATCTGCATATGGTAAATGTCGTACAGCAGCTTAAAGTTTGGAGAACCCACTGATTTACAGAGCTCTACGCCCCAGGCGGTATGGTCGCACTGGTAGTCGTGGTGGTTTACTTTACTGTTCAGCAGCTCCATTACCAGGGTTACTTTTTTCTTCTCTGCATAGCTAATCACCCGTTGCAGGCCTTTGGTACAGTTTTCAATGCCTTCCTGGTCGCTCATACCCTCCCGGTTACCCGAAAAACAGATCAGGTTAGTGAAACCGGCTTTTGCAGTTTCATCTATATAATGTTTAAAATACTCTTCCAGTTTATCGTGGTGAGCTACTTTATTAAATCCTTTGGTAATTCCCCAATCCGGCCCGTTACTGGCTACCATGGCGGTGATCATGTCATTCTTCTTCAGGATGTCGAAATCCTTCGGATCAACGAGGTCTATGGAGTGAATGCCTATTTGCTTTGCGGCTTTACACAGTTCATCCAGTGGGATATTGTAACACCAGGCGCATACCGAGTGGTTGATTTTACCTTTCAGTTTTCCGTCTACTGCCTGTTCGTGGGCAGATACCCTGTTGGAAAGGGATGATAACGCTGTGGATGCCAATGCCATAGTGGCCACTTTTTTAATCATATCGCGGCGTGAGTTTTCCTGGTGCATAAAAAGGTTTGCTTTTAAAACTGCCATCAATGTAGTCGAAATTATGCGTACTTACAAGTGTGGCGCTCTTTTTTAGAGGCAAAATAACGTGGAAATACGCATTTTATTTTTCCAGTAAAACCAACCGCGCTCATCCCGCGTTAATATTGTAGATTGCAGTTAGTTTCGAATTTGGTAAGTAATTTGTTTATGTATTGAAAAGCGGAGGTTGAATATGGAAAAAAAATATACGCCCAGTTTGTGGATCTGCATCCTGATGGATGTTTTGGGATGCGCCAGTTATGCGGTGCCGGTATTAGGAGATGTAAGCGATTTTATTTGGGCCCCTGTTTCTGCCATCATTTTCTATCGAATGTTTGGCGGCACCATTGGTACTTTTGGTAGTGTTTTTAACTTCATGGAGGAACTGTTCCCGGGAACCGACTTTATTCCCACATTTACCCTCGCCTGGATCCTGAAGCGGGTAAGGGCTCCCAGAAGATCGATGTCTATTTAAATAATTCACTAAAATAACAAGGGCATTATTAACCAGTGTGGATTAATAATGCCCTTGTTTTATAAAACAGTTAACCTAGAATCCTCCTGGCCTCATTCCGCCACGACCGCCTCCCGGCGGGAATCCCATACGGTTGCCCCTTTCACCCCTGCCGGTATTGCCGCCAAACTTGTTCAGGAAATAAGTGAAGCTTACCATGAAGTATTGTTGCAATACATTGCTCTGCACATCCTGGATATAGTTGTCTGCTACGGTACGGGATACACTGATATACTGTCTTAGCAGATCAAAACCCTGCACCTTGATCATCCCCTGTTTTTTAGGAAATACATACTTGGAAACGTTAGCATTCCACATAGTAGAGGTAAGGTTATACCCTGCCTGCCTGCCGCGGTTCATGGTACAGGTGATATCGCTGCCTATCATAAAACCCAGTGGCAGATTGACGTTGAAATCAGTATTGATGTTGTAATCCAGGTAGCGGGTATCGCTTGCACCGGCGCTTGCCTGTGAGTAATTAGTAGCGTTGTAGTTGATACTGCCCCCCAGTGAAATATCAAAAAGTTCCTTGTACATGTAGCTCACATTGGCAGATTGCGACAGCTGAAATGTATTGGTGCTGCTGTTTCTTCCATTGCTCACAATCACATCCTTACTATAACCTACAGAAGTTCCGGTGTTCAGGTTTTGTCCTGGTGTTTTAGACAGGGGAATAGAGTTATGCACCATACCGGACACGTTGAAGTTACCGTTTACGTTTACGGGTCTTACGGTTTGTTTACCGGTTTCCGGATCCAGCGTGGTGGCATTGATAATTTTATTTACCGTGTATCCGCCGTTCAACCGGGCAAACAGCCCCCTGAAGGTGATATTGTTAAACGAGTTGAAGTTAACGCTCAGGTTATTGTTGAACGATGGTTTCAGGTCCGGATTACCCAATTGAATATACAATGGGTTACTGTTGTCCGGAACCGGCGCCAGTTGCTGAACAGAGGGTTGCTGGGTGCTTCCGTTATAGTTTACCCGTAACCGTTTGTTCTTTGAAAAAGTATAATTGAAAGATGCCTGCGGCGAGAAGTTAACCGTGTGTTGTGTGATTAAACTGTCTTTCCCGGTGAGGAAGGAATGAGTGTTGTTGTCAAGATTATTGAACAACACATTCAACCCGATGGAGTAATCGTATTTCAGTTTATTGGTGCGGATGGCAAAGCCGGCCTGCTGGTTCAAAGTGCTGTTGGTAAAAGCATTGCTCAGCGAGTCGTTCATGATATTATACTCTCCTTTTCCATCATCATAATCATACGTGTATTTTGTACTGGTGCTGTTATATTTGGTGATGCCATAATTGGCTTCCAGGAAACGATCCCTGCCCAGGGGTTCTGTATAAGTAAGGTTCACGCCCTGGTTGCGGCTGTTGGTATTTATCTGGTTGCGCTGGTTAAAGTTAACAAGGCTATCGGCGGAAACGTAGTTAATACTGGACTTTACGTAATTCTGCTGATCGTTGTCGCTGTTACTGTAATTAAAGTTAATGCTCAGCGTGCGGCCAGGTTTTCTGAACCGTTTGCGGAACAGCAGGGAGCCGCCATAGTTTTCATTATGGCCCTGCCCATCGTTATAGGTAAGTCCCCTGTTTAGTGTATCCTTACTGGTATTCAGCGACAGGTTTTCTGTAACGCTGTAGCTGTTGCCGTTTGTAAGGGAGTACGTGGGGGAAAAAATCAATGAATGAAGGGAGTCGATCGTATATTCCACCCTGGCAGAAAAGCGGTTGTTGCTGTTGTCTGTTTGTGAAGTGGAATTGGTGTTATCGTAGTTGGTGGTGGCGTTGCCTTCTTTGTCGGTGCTGAAAGTTTGCTTCGCCGTTTTTTGTTCTATATTGTTTTTGGTATCATTAAAAAAGTAGCTGCCGTTAACGATCAGGTTTTTGCTGAAGTCCTGGTTGAAGTTGAGGCCGGTATTCCAGTTACGTGTGATGCCGGTGTTATTGCCTCCGCCCAGGGCCATCTGCATGCCACGTCCGCCGCCTCGGCCCCCGCCTCTTCCGCCACCGGCAGAACTAAAGCTCATGGCATCTTGTTGGGTATAGCCCATATTGTTCACGTTATTGCCCCCGCCGAGCAGCGACATTTGCTGGTTTTCCCTGAAGCGGTTTAAGCTGAGGGATACGCCGTAGCGGTCGTCGGTGCCATAGCCGGCGGTAGCGCGACCAAACAATCCTTTCTTTTTATCTTTTTTAATAGTGATGTTGATGGTTTTTTCTGTTTGTCCGTCGTCGATCTGTGTGAACTGTGCCTGGTCTGATTTACGGTCTATCAGCTGTACTTTATCGATAATATTAGCCGGAAGGTTTTTGGTAGCGAGCTTGGGGTCGTTGCCAAAAAAGGGTTTACCATCTACCAGTACCCTGGTAACGGTTTCACCCTGTGCGGTAATGGCGCCGTCTTTATCTACCGTAACACCCGGAAGTTTCTTCAGAAGGTCTTCCACTACTGCATTTTCACGGGTTTTAAAAGCATCTGCATTAAATTCAAGGGTATCTTTTTTTACTACAATGGGGGGCTTTTCATCCAGTATTTCCACGGCGTTCAGGTTTACTCCTTTGAGCACCATCGGGATGTTGCCGAGTGATAGTTCCTTATGATCCTGGTTAATCTGCAATGATCTGTTGATGGGTTTGTACCCCAGGAAGCTTACATACAGCCGGTATGCGCCGTCGGCCACATTGGTCAGTTCGAAGTTGCCTTTGTTGTCGGTCATGGTGGTGGTGGCAACGCTGGAGTCTTTTGCATTCAGCAGCACTACCGTAGCAGCGGGCATGGGATCCCTGGAGGTGGAGTCAGTCAGTTGGCCTTTAATCTTTCCTTGTTGAGCCTGGGCTTGCACATGTATAATGCCCAAACCCAGTATCAGCAAGAGTTGTATAAGTTTCTTCATAATTGAAATTAACAGGAAAGGGGAAGTTAGGATGAAATTTATTTATTGTTGTTGCCGCTTACGTAATTTCTCCATTTCCTGTCTCCTTATTTCCCTCATTTGTTCCTGGCTCACTTTTTCGGCACCGGCAGGCAGGGCAAGATCCGTATCTGTTATAGCTTTCAGGCTAACGCTTTTGGCGGTGAAAGCGCGTCTGCTGCCTTCGGCAGAAAGCACTACGGCGTTACTGTCGGGCAATAATCCGTTCACCGGCGAGAAGCTGAATGGCAGTTCGGTGGTATACCAAACGGTGTAGGTATCGTCTTTCAGCTGTATGGTGGCCTTTTTGCAGGTATATCCGGCTATCTTTTTTGTTTTGTCGGATGATTTGTTACTAGCGGTAAAGATGTAGTCTTCTTCCGTGTAATAAGTTTTCTTATCATCACCGAAGGTGCTGAACACCTGCTCATATTTTTTATTGGCAAGATCTATATACTGTGCGTTAAAGCCTCCGCCGCGGCCCATTCCCATTCCCATGCCGCCGGGGCGGGGTCCGCGTGGGGCAGAGGTATCTCCTCCCGGGCGTTGTCTTCTGCCGCCAAAACCGGCGCCTTCCGGTCGTTCTGTGGTGAGCTTGCCAATGTTGTTGTTAAAAGTAAATACCTGTTTAAAGGTGATAACATCCGGGATTTCGGGTGCATCATCGCCGCCCCGCTGGAAACCGCGCATACGCTCGGGATCTGTTTTAGCGGTTACTTCATACTCTATAACACCTGATTGTTGCGCAAATGCCGGGGTGGTGGCGGATAGCAGCGTAGCTGCTGCAATGAATAAACGGATAGTTCGGTGCATACCAGATTGATTTTATAATACAAAAGTGGATCTTCGCTTTCATTTTTTCGGTTAAAAACCTTTATTTACTGTTATTTACTGTTAAGGGCTGTCTGTAAGCGTTAATCTTCCTTATTTACTGTTAATTACTGTTAAGGGATTGTCTTGTTTTCCCCGTGGAATGGATAGTTTTGTAAGGATCTTAAAATCTTTCATGCGACAAAGAATCAGAAATATTCTCATCCTCATGTCTGTCTGTATCCTGGGCATATTTCTGTTCCAGGGATACTGGCTGTATAATTCTTACAAATTAAGGGAGGAGCAGTTTAATAAAGAGATCAATGAATCGCTCCGGATGGCGGTATTCAACAAGCAGTTTTCTGATGTACGCCGCTATATCCGTTATTTTGGCAAAGATAAAGACTCGCTGAAGCTGCCTATGCGCGGGCTGGCCAACCAGCTGGAAGAAATCGGCATGCCCAGGGGCCGCCACTTTAAGAACCAGCGCTACCCGGGCCCCCCTCCTACAGAAGCTGCCCAGGGCGACTCTCCCAGCACGGTATATGTAGACACGCTGGCCAGGCAGATCTCTGAATTCCTCATTACCAGCAACTTACATAATGATAGTACCAATCTTAAAAAACTGGATTCTGTATTCAAAGTAGAATTAGCCAACCGGCAAATTGCCACGCCTTATAAACTGGATACCTTCCATTTGAACTACAGCGGTTTTGAGAGAGAAACATTCAGGGACAGTATCCGTCGCAGGGAGCCCAGGCAAACGGCCAAGATTCCTTTTAATCCTGCCAGTAACCTGTTTGTGCAGGCCAGCTTCGATTCCCCCCTGCAATTTATTTTACAGAAGATGATCTGGACCCTGCTCAGCTCACTGGTGTTACTGGTACTTACTACCCTCAGTTTTATATACATGCTCAGAACCATCCTGAAGCAGAAAAAGCTGTCGGAAGTAAAAAATGATTTTATCAACAATATGACGCATGAGCTGAAAACGCCCATAGCTACGGTGTCTGCAGCGGTGGAGGCACTACAGAACTTCAATGCACTGAACGATCAGCGTAAAACACAAACCTATCTCGACATCTCCAAGAACGAGCTGCAGCGCCTGTCTGACCTCGTGGAAAAAGTATTGCATATTGCTGCGGAAGAAAAGGAGGATATAGAGCTGTTCCGTGAAGAAACAGACCTGAATGAAGTAATTGACAATATACTTTCCAATCACCAGCTGAAAGCCGGGAAACAGCTCCAGGTGCGCTATGATAATAACCTGGCAGGTAAAACGGTGCACGTGGATAAAACCCACCTGGCCAATGCGGTGAACAACCTGGTGGATAATGCCATTAAATATTCGGGAGAACACGTACAATTATACCTGCAAACCAGCCTGGAGAACGGTATCTTAAAGATCAGGGTGAAAGATAATGGCATTGGTATCCCGAGGGTATACCAGGGTAGTATCTTTGATAAATTTTTCAGGGTACCTACCGGCAACCTGCATAATGTAAAAGGATTTGGCCTGGGATTAAGTTATGTGCAGAAAATAGTGGCGATGCATGGCGGCTCCATCCATGTGCAGAGTGAGCCTGACAAAGGCAGCGAATTTACTATTATCATCCCTTCTGCTTAACCATAATAAAAGAGATTTATGCCCAAAGTATTATTGATAGAAGATGAGGTACAGCTCGGACAAATCGTGAAAGACAGCCTTGAAATGCGGGGGTTCGAAATGTTGTATGCAGCCGATGGTAAAGAGGGGCTGCGCATGTACCAGCAGGATCGCCCCGATGTGGTAGTGCTGGATATCATGATGCCCAATATGGATGGCTTTTCTGTAACTGCAGAAATCCGTAAGCAGGATAAATTCACTCCTATCATTTTCCTGACCGCCAAGTCGCAAACAGCCGATGTGGTGAAAGGGTTTGAGCTGGGGGGGAATGATTACCTGAAAAAGCCTTTCAGCATGGATGAGCTGATTGTGCGCATCACAGCGTTGCTGAAACGTTTTGGCGATAACCCAGGCGCCCGCGAAATGGAAGAAGGCGCAGTAACCATTGGCCAGTATATTTTTAACTATACCAAACAAACCCTTGCCAGGAATAATTCCATCGAGTTCCTGTCGCACCGCGAGGCGGCAATTTTACGCCGTTTGTACGATAACAAGAACGAAGTGATGGAACGCAAAGCTGTGCTGCTGGATCTTTGGGGAGATGATAACTTTTTTAATGCCCGCAGTATGGACGTATTTATTACGAAGCTCCGCCGGTACCTGAAAGATGATTCCCGTGTACAAATTGTAAACATCCGGGGGGTGGGATATAAACTGATCTTTTAGTGGTTCATTGCCGGGTCGGATTCGAAGGTGATGCATACCCGGGTTCCTTCCACCGTATTTTCTGCTCCGGGCCTGTCGGAGATTTCAATATTGAATTGTTTATGGTACATATCGCGGTAAAGAGTGGCCCTTTCCATGCATATTTCCATGCCCCTGGAGTGGTGGTTACCGCTTTTCAGCCCATCATGATGATATTGCAGGGCTTGTACCCTCCCGATACCGTTATCTGTTATTTCGCAGGTATACAGGTTAGGTCCCTGCTGTATCCACTGCACCTGTAGCTGCCGGTTTTTATCTTTATGCATCAGGCCATGCCAGATGGCATTTTCCACAAAAGGCTGTACCAGCATACAGGGTACATACAGCTGTGTGGCGGCGATGCGGGGATCGGTAAAGAGCGTATATTCAAACCCGTTATTGGTGCGTAATTGCTCCAGTTTCAGGTAAAGTTCCAGCATATCTGTTTCTTCCTGTAACGGAATAAAATTCTTATCTGCCAGCATGAGCACTTTTCTCAGCAGGCCGGCAAACCGGGCGATGTATTCCTGTGCCAGCGCGGTTTCTCCCATCATAAGCGTGGTATAGATACCGTTGAGGCAATTGAACTGGAAATGAGGATTTACCTGGGATTTCAGATTTACCAGCTTAAGCTCCGTCAGTTGCCGGCTTAAAAAAAGGGTTGCTTCTTCCTGTTGGTGGTTGTTCCGGATCAAAGCTTCGCTGCTGCCTTTGAGAAAAAGGTAACGGGAACGGTAATGCAGGGAGAGGAGAAAAAGAATGACAATGCCGGCTGCAGCCAGTAACAGCATAACAGTGTTTAGAGTGACAGGCATAACCCCCTTGATTTGCTCACGAAAATATACGTCATTTCCGGCAAAAAAGGAGCAGGGGGGAAACCTCGCCAGTTTACGCCTAAACGCTTATCTTTGTTGTTTATGGAACAGTTAGTACAGCAAATAGCAGCCTACAAAGAAGAAATAGCGGCTTTTACGCCTGCCGGCGCAGCGGATCTGGAACAGTACCGCATAAAATTCCTGGGTACAAAAGGTATTGTGAAGGCTCTTTTCGGGGAGATGAAACAGGTACCGAACGACCGTAAGAAAGAATTTGGCCAGATATTAAACGAATTTAAGCAACTCGCAGAGGCCCGCTATGAGCAGTTCAGTGATCTGAAAGAAGCTGATGGCGCCGATACCGGCGATATAGATTATACTTTACCGGCGGCTCCTCACCGCTTAGGCACCAGGCACCCTATCAGCCTGGTAAGGAATAAGATCATCCGCATTTTTGAGCGGCTGGGCTTTACCATTGCCGAAGGCCCGGAAATAGAGGACGACTGGCACAACTTCACCGCATTGAACCTGCCGGAAAACCACCCGGCCCGTGATATGCAGGATACTTTCTTTATCAGCAAAAACCCCGACTGGCTGCTGCGTACCCAAACTTCCTCCGCCCAGGTAAGGGTAATGGAGGAAGGCAAACTGCCTATCCGCATTATCAGCCCGGGAAGGGTATACCGTAATGAAACTATTTCCGCCCGTGCGCATTGCTTCTTCCACCAGGTAGAAGGATTGTATATAGACGAAAATGTTTCTTTCGCAGATCTCAAACAAACACTGTATCACTTTGTACAGGAAATGTTTGGGGAAAACACCGGTATCCGTTTCCGTCCTTCTTATTTCCCATTCACGGAACCAAGCGCAGAAATGGATATTGTATGCTTTATTTGCGGTGGTACCGGTTGTAACGTATGCAAACAAACCGGCTGGGTGGAAATACTCGGTTGCGGAATGGTGCATCCGAAAGTACTGGCCAACTGTGGAATTGACCCTGAGAAATATTCCGGCTTTGCTTTCGGGATGGGAATTGAACGCATCACTATGCTGAAATACCAGATCAAAGACCTGCGCCTGTTCTCTGAAAATGATACCCGTTTCCTGGAACAGTTTGAAGGAGCAGTATAAATATTATTATTACCGGGCCTATTTGGTTTTCATATAAATGCAGCGGATTTTTTCGCTGCATTTATATGAAAACCGGATGAAAAACCTCAAAAAGTGATTCAAACTATTGCCGTATGCGGCGCTGGCACTATGGGTGCCGGGATAGCACAGATTGCAGCCTATAGCGGATTTACTACTTTGTTGTTTGATATTCGGCAGGATGGTCTTGACAAGGCCGGCGCACAGATTGAGAGGAGCCTGTCGGCAGCCGTGGAGAAAGGTAAGCTAACCCCTGCAGATAAAGCCGGTGTACTGCAGCGGCTTCGCTTTACCACCAGTATCAACGACTGTATAGCCGATGTGATCATAGAGGCTATCGTGGAAAGAATAACCGCCAAAACCGCACTCTTCAACCAGCTGGCAGCCATCAATTCCGCTGAAACCATTTTTGCCTCCAATACTTCTTCCCTGTCTGTTTCTGAAATTGCTTCCGCCATCAGTGTTCACCCGTCGAGGGTGGTAGGCATGCACTTCTTTAATCCTGCACACCTGATGAAGCTGGTAGAGGTAGTAAGCGGAAAAGAAACAGCCCCCGAAGTGGCCGAAGCTATTTATGAGCTGGCGCAGAAAATGGGGAAAGTGCCGGTAAGGGTAAAAGACGCTCCCGGCTTTATTGTGAACAGGGTGGCCCGGCATTATTACCTGGAAGCTATGCATATTGCAGAACAGGGGCTGGCAGACTTCAGCACCATTGACCAGCTCCTGGAAGCAGCGGGGTTTAAAATGGGCCCGTTTGCATTAATGGACCTTATAGGTAATGATATTAACCTGGCAGTAACACAATCCCTGTACGATGCCTTTGATCATGCGCCCCGTTTTAAACCGAATGCACTGCAGGAACAAAGAGTGAAGGAAGGAAAGTTGGGACGTAAAACAGGATTGGGTTTTTACAGGTACGAACAATAACAGGTTTTAGTTATTTTTGAGCCTTCTTCAGAAAAAAGAATTTTAGTCTTCATGATTTTAGTAACCGGCGGTACAGGTTTTTTGGGTAGTCATTTAATAAGGGCATTGGTTGCTGCAGGGAAACCTGTGAGAGCATTGTACCGTAAACAACCTTCTCCCCGGTTACAGGATATTTCAGATAAAATAGAATGGGTGCCGGGAGATATCCTGGATGTGTGCGCCCTGGAAGATGCCATGCAGGGTGTAACACAGGTATATCACTGTGCTGCCGTGGTTTCTTTTCAGGCAGCAGACAAAGACCGGCTCCTGAAAATTAACGTGGAAGGCACCGCCAATGTAGTGAACATGGCATTGGATGCAGGCGTTAAAAAGCTATTGTATGTAAGCTCTGTAGCCGCTATCGGAAGGGCAAAGCCAGGTGCGGCTGTAAATGAGGAATGCGAGTGGGAAGACAGTAAAAATAATTCCCGTTACAGCGTCAGCAAATTCCAGGGAGAGATGGAAGTATGGAGAGGTATTGCGGAAGGGCTTGAAGCGGTAGTGGTTAATCCATCCATTATCCTGGGGGCGGGATTCTGGGACGATGGTTCCGGCTCCCTGCTCAAAAACGCCTGGAAGGAATTCCCTTTTTATACGCAGGGTGTAAATGGGTTTGTAGATGTAGAAGACGTGGTAACAGCCATGATCCGGCTGATGGACAGCAACATTAATGAGCAACGGTTCATCCTGTCGGCCGCCAACTGGAGCTACCTGCAATTATTTACCACAATGGCACAGGCGCTGGGTAAAAAGCCGCCCCATATTGCCGCAAAGCCATGGATGGCAGAAGTGGTGTGGCGGCTTGAAAAAGTGAAAGGGTTGCTCACCGGGAAGCCTCCGCTGATCACCAGGGAAACCGCCCATACTGCACAGCTTAAGGTATACTACGAAAACAATAAGATCCTGGCGGCCTTACCGGGGTTCCGGTTCCGGCCACTGGAGGAAACCATCCGTAATATTTCAGCTGCTTATCTCCGCGAGCGCGGAACGCGGAGTTTGTCTGACTCAGGATTATGATGATTACGCTGATTACCCTGATTTATTTATATATTTTTTAGAATAGTTAAGGGAGATAAAAGCGAATATATCCGCTTTTATCTCCCTTAATTATTATTATTCAAATATTCAAATTCCCTAAATAAAATCAGGGTAATCAGCGTAATCATCATAATCCTGAGTCAGACAAAATCCGCGTCAGACAAAATCCGCGTGGTACTCAAAAAAGGAAGGCAGCTATTGCTGCAGATAATGTTTTGCCTATTTCAGAAGGCACTTCCCTGCTCATCCATACCCTGGGCTTTTCACCGGGGATCACTGCCGCCACGGGTTGCCCGCGGTACTGAAATTCGTAGCACACGTTTTCATACGAATTTACTTTGCCATACCGGTTATTGGCGGTAATGCGTATATCTGTATCCGTAGATCTCAGCACTCCTGCCGGTTTGTTTTCATTCAGCTCCAGGTAATGAGGGCTCTTAACAATCATTTCCCAGCGTTTTAAAGGCTCATTCCTGGTGCCGTTGATCAATACATAGCGCAGCTCCGTGCCGCCGGGTAACCCGCTTAAATAAGCCGGCAAATCACGGTTCGAGAATACAATGGCGGTAGTATTCATGGTTTGTATCAACAGGTGCTCCTCATTGCCGTTCAGATAAAAATTAAAGGCGTTTTTAGGGTCTTTAATGAAGGTGGCTTCCGCTACCCCGTTTTTACGGGAAGTAGTGGAATAAAGGCCAAAAGAAATGGTTTTGGCAGTAAGCCAGCCGTCTTTCACCTTTACCGGCCATTCCTGGTCGCTGGTGTATAAGGATGATTTGGCAATGGTGGGTTTGGTAGTGGAACAACTCCAGAACAACAGGGGGAGTAATGCGGTAAGCAGATATTTCATGAAGCGGGTAATTTGACTATTGAAACACCGGGGCTGTTAGTGCGCCCCGGTGTTAATGACTATCTGGTTTCTGTCAGTTTTGACCATATTTCGGGGATACGTTTTATCCAGGCAAGTTCTTTCTTTTTCTCCCTGGCTTCTTCTGCCGGGTAACCAAAGTACACCTTGCCACCTTCCAGAGAAGAAGGCACGCCGCTTTGTGCAAGTACAACGGCGCCTTTGCCGATGGTAAGATCTTTATTCACACCTACCTGGCCCCAGAGGATTACATTGTCTTCGATTTTAGCTTTACCGGCAACACCTACCTGTGCAGCAATAAGGCAGTTCCTGCCTATCACGGTACCATGACCTACATGGATCATGTTATCCAGCTTGGTGCCCCTGCCTATGATAGTATCGCCACTTACACCTTTGTCGATAGTACAGCCGGCTCCCAGTTCCACATCGCTTTCAATAATCACTCTTCCGCAACTCTCCAGCTTGTCGTACATCACTTCCCGGTCAGCTCTTTTCTTAAAGTAAAAAGCATCTGCGCCAAGCACTGTGCCTGCATGAATAATTACATTGTCGCCAATTTCACAGTAGTCGTAAATAGTAACGTTGGGATGAATGAGGCAGTTCCGGCCAATGCGCACATGATTGCCAATGAACACGTTGGGCTGAACAATGGTGCCCTCTCCTATTACCGCACTGTCGCTGATGGCTTTGGTTGCCGGCTCAAATGGCCTGAATCTTTTAACCAGTTTTACATACGCACTGAACGGGTCGTCCAGTACCAGAATTGCCTTGCCTTCAGGACAGGGTACCTTTTTGTTAATGATAATGATGGTTGCTGCCGATTGCAGACTGGCGTTGTAATATTTTTCAAAGTCAACAAACGAAATATCTCCCGGTGTAACCTTATGTATTTCATTGATGCCTGTGGCCATCAGCTGACTATTGCCAACCAGCTCTGCGCCTATATATGCTGCTATTTCCGTTACTGCAACAGGTGCTTCGAACTTCATATACTCTGAATTATTGAATGATGTTTAAGAAGCAACAAAGGTAGTAAATCGAGGATTGCAACAATCAAAATATGAAGGCATGATAACCGGGATTTGAAACTTTCAATCTGCTGTTATCCACAATTATTTTAGTAGTGTGAATAAAATTTTTTGTAAATTTTTTCTTTTGTGATGAAATTCTTTTTAATATTGTGTAGGGAATTTTGTTTCCCTGTACTTACTAACCCATTCACATAACAAGAAAGTCTGATTGTTCCAACGGTCAGACTTTTTTTATTGCCTTTGAAACCCGCATGAATAAAGCGTTACAGCAGATTGCATTTTCATCTTACTAAAATTCACATTGCTCTGATC
Source organism: Chitinophaga sp. (assembly GCF_036569185.1). Taxonomy (GTDB): domain Bacteria; phylum Bacteroidota; class Bacteroidia; order Chitinophagales; family Chitinophagaceae; genus Chitinophaga. Next base: position 25,826 of record NZ_DATCRD010000259.1, on the reverse strand, counting down.
CTCTTTTTTATACCCATTTCCCGGTAAATGCATAAACCGGTGAACATCGTCATTTTTTCAAATTTTGGGTTTTCCTACCCCAAAAGCGGGGAAATTGTCTTATCCGGGATGATGATGATTATACTGATTTGAGTTTTTATTTGCTTTTGCATTTAACCGGTCATTAAAAATGTGATCATCATCCTGAATAAGACAAAATTAAAGGCTTTATATAGCGGTGCTAAATAATTGTGAATGTGGTACTTGTCGCCATAGCCTTGCATCAAACGCCATACAGATGTTACGGATAAACGGTCTTCCTTCAGGTGTTACCAACACCTTCTGAGGCAGTACCTGTACCAGGCCATCCTTCTCAGGTTCCTGTAATCGCTGCAGCCCTTCAGTCACCGCATCGCATTGTGTATCTGCTTTGCTCCAGGTAGTTTCAAACCTGCACATCAGCTCATGAATATGCTTACGCAGCAATCCGTCTTCTTCATTCAGGATATGGCCCCGCACAACCGGAAACCGGCCATTGTTCACCAGCTCCTGGTACTTATCCACCTTCTTCTCATTCTGGGCATAAGCATACCAGCTGTCGCCAATGGAAGATGCGCCCAAACCAACCAGCAATGAGGTATGGGATGCCGTGTATCCCATGAAGTTGCGGTGCAACCTGCCTTGCAGGAAAGCATTGTGCAAGGCCTCTCCCGGCAGTGCAAAATGATCCATACCAATCTCTGTATAACCATTGCTGTCGAACAGTAATTTGCCCAGCTCATACAGCTGTCTTTTCTCTTCATCCCTGGGAAGATCCGCTTCTGTATAGCGTCGCTGACCAGTTCCTTTTATCCAGGGAACATGTGCATAACTGTAAAAAGAGATCCTGTCGGGGCGTAACCGGACAACTTTATCAATAGTGCCCTGCATACTCTTCAGCGTTTGCAACGGCAGCCCATAAATAAGATCGAAATTAATGGAGGTAAAGCCGATCTTCCTGGCGTTCTCTACTACAGAAGCCACCATTCCGAAAGGTTGCAAACGGTTAATGATTTCCTGTACCCGCATATCAAAGTCCTGTATGCCCAAACTGATCCTCCGGAAGCCCAGGTTATATAATTGTTGCAGATGCTCCGGCGTGGTATTGCCCGGATGACCTTCAAAGCTCAGGCTGGCATCGGGCAGCAGTTCGGCTGTTTGATAAATCCCGTTCAGCAACATCGCTAAATTTGCCGCACTGAAAAAGGTGGGCGTACCTCCGCCAAGATGTATTTCCCGGATACGCGGCCGCCCGCCGAAAGCATCGGTATACAGCCGCCACTCTTTCAGCAACGTTTCAATGTAAGGTACCTCTACCCCATGGTTAACAGTAATGTGCTTATTGCAACCACAGTAAGTACACATGCTTTCACAGAAAGGCAGGTGAATGTATAAACTGATCCCGTCTTTACTGTTCGATTCCAGGAAGGAACGTTTCAGCAACGTTTCCCATTTTTCAGGATGAAAACTCTGCTCGTCCCAATATGGAACAGTAGGATAACTGGTGTACCGCGGTGCGGCTACGTTATATTTACTGATGAGGCTCATGTTGATTGGATGGTTTATGACAACAATTTTCAACTACATGTTCATTGCCGGAGGTGAGCACAGGACTGATGTAAGGAATGCCCAGGTTCAGGCCACGGAGAATCAGCAACACCCCCATGATGCTGACCGCTACCGGTATCATACTGCGTATCCGGTTGCGCACCGGTAAGCTAACCAGGTAACTGAAGTAAGTAACACCGGCCATAGCAGGTAAAGTGCCAGCGCCAAAGGCTGCCATGAACAACATCCCTTTCAGTACATCGCCGGAGGCAATGGCGCCCGCAATACCAAGGTACACCAGCCCGCATGGAAGAAGCCCGTTCAGGAAGCCAATGGCATATAAAGTGCTGAAACGCTGTTCACTTAACAGGCGGCCCAGAAGGGATTTTATTCCGGAAGTAAAAACACCGGGAAGATGTCTGCCTTTTGTTAATCTTACACCCGCACTTTTCAGGATCACCAGCAACAGGAGTAAACTACCGGTAATAATCGATAACCACTGCTGTAACCCGCCCAGATATAACTGCCTGCCCAGCCAGCCAAAAAACAATCCAAGGATGGCATAGGCGCTGATGCGGCCGGCATTGTATAACCCGATGCCCGCCAGTTTCCCGGCGCCCGTAAGATGCTGTACAGGCAACGTTAACGCAATAGGGCCGCACATGCCTATACAGTGAAAGCTGCCCATAAAACCCAGTATGAAAGAGGCAATCATAATGCGTATATCTTTTGTAATTTTTTAAATAACTAACCAGGCTCAGTTAATATTTACCAATTGCTCCTGGTAGTAAGGCAAATTATTCATGGTCCATGCTACTTTCACTTTATATTGTCCGCGGATAAATAATCCCTTGCTGATAAACTGTTGCCCCTGCGGGTCCGGCTGAAGAGGAATCAATACATCTTTGCCGGAATCAGATGGCCGGTAAAAAGTGAGCTTACCGGTAATGGGCTGGTTCCGCAGCTCAGGCGGAAAAGAGATCAGCACCCCGGCATCTTCCTGCGATATATTTACCGGGGCCGACAGCCTGCCGGCATTTTCTTTTCCATCAATTACCTGTTGGTATTTCAGTTCTTCACTGTAGTAGTCAGGCGTTACCATATCAATCCGGGTACGCATGCTTTTGGTGACCAGCGTTAAAATACCGGTTGCAAACACAATGAATACTATGATGATCTTATGTCCCCAGTTCATGGTAATATTTTTTTAAGATGATATAATGACTTAGCCTTTTATTGCACCGGTCCTAAAAACGTGGTGCGTATACGCATGATCCTTTCTTCTTTTTCATAAACACCGATGTATATAGCAGATTTACGCTGATGCACGGAGGCTTTGGGCAACACGATAAAGAAAGTACCTTCTCCCTGTCCTTCCGCTTTTACATGGATCACTGCGTTGCCGATCATGGAAACCTCCCCGCTTTCATCTTCCAGTTTCAACTCTACCGGAATATCCCTGCCGGTTTTATTCAGGAGTTTTATACGGTACAGGTTTGATAAACTATCTGCCCCTCTTTCCTGGTATAGCATACCGGCGGTGCGCATAATAGTGCCGCTTACCGGTTTCCGGCTTCCCAGCATAAAGCTGATAGCGCTTAGTAATACTGTCAGCACAGCAGCATATACTTTAAGACGGGGGGTAAAACGTAGCTTTTGTTTGCTGGCGATACCGTTTTCAGAAGCGTAGCGGATCAGCCCTTTCGGCCGGCCGGTTTGCTCCATCATGAAGTTGCACGCATCAATACAGGCGGTGCAGTTCACACATTCCAGCTGGGTGCCGTTCCGTATATCTATCCCGGTAGGGCATACCTTCACGCACTGCATGCAATCAATACAATCGCCCTGCGCCCGGGACTCATTTTTGCGGAATTTGCCGCGGGGCTCTCCTCTCACGTAATCGTAGGCCACCAGGATAGAGTTCCTGTCGAGCAACACGCCCTGTAAGCGGCCATAAGGGCATACAATCGTACAGATCTGCTCCCGCATAAAGGCAAACACGCCATAGAATACCCCTGAAAACACCATGATGGCAATAAAGCCACCGGCATGCGCTGATAATGGCTCGGTGATGATTTTTCCCAGTGTTTTGGCGCCGATTATATAAGCGAGAAAGATGTTCGCGATAAGAAAAGACAGGGCATAAAAGGCAAGGTGCTTGCCTGTTTTCCGGATAATCTTGTTGGTGTTCCAGGGCGATTGCTCTAACATTTTCTGCGCAGCGGCATCTCCCTCTATCCAGTATTCCAGGCGGCGGAACAGCATCTCCATAAAAATGGTTTGTGGGCACATCCATCCGCAGAAAAGCCTTCCAAAAGCCATGGTAAACACTACTATAAACAGGATGAAGGCCAGCATGGCCAGGCCGAAAATGAAGAAGTCCTGCGGCCAGAAAATAGCGCCAAAAAGGATAAATTTCCCTTCCACCACATTCAGCATAAACAAAGGCCTGCCATTTATGGAAATAAACGGCAGGCTGAAGAAAACACTAAAATACAGGAGGCTCACCCAGCTACGGATATTATACCAACGGCCTTTAGGCTGCCTGGCGTATATCCAGTTGCGTTTGCCCTGCCCGTCAACGGTGGCTATTGTATCTCTGAATGTGCTGTTGCTCATAACCGGTGCTTTATTCTTTCTGTCCCTGTGGTTCTTTGGCATTCGGCGGATTGGTGCCGTGTAAAGTTTTGATATAGCAGGCCACCTGCGCCAGTTGTTTAGGTGAAAAATCATCCTGCCAGGATTTCATCCCTTTATCGGCTACGCCGTACTTGATTGTTTTGAATACTTCATTGAGCTTACCGCCATGCAGCCAGTAATCGTCGGTAAGATTAGGGCCTACTACTCCCTGTCCCTGCGGGCCATGACAAGGTGCGCAGTTGGAAATGAATATCTTCTGGCCTGCGGCGATATCGGCCGGGTCGGTAAGCATGGTTACATTGTTTTCATCGATGTTATTGGCTGCTTTTTTCAGGTATTCCTGTCTGGCAATCGCGGCCTTCTCTTCAGCTGCAGCCAGTTCTTCCAGCTGGCTGGGCGCAGAGTGCGAAATTTCAGTGCGCCAGAAATACACCACACCAAAGCAAACGGTGAATATATACCCCCATTTCCACCACGGAGGCGTAGGATTATTAAGCTCACGGATACCGTCGAAGTTATGCCCCATGTCTTCTTCGGCTTCTGCTGTGGCGTTTACCGTTTTGGTTTTATTGATCTTTTCGAACCAGGATACTTTGGGCTTATCCGGAGCAGGGACTTTTGCCGGTTTGCGTTTTCTTTTGATGCCCACCAGGTAGCGTAGCAGGAATAAAAGGCTGATGATTACTGCCAGTTCCAGCACAATAACCGATACCAGCAGGTAGAAAGAGGTTTGCGACAGCTTTGAAACAACAGGGCTGGCTGCGGCAGAGGCGTCTTGTGCAATGGCGCTGTTGCCAATGAGTGTCAGCGCGACAATCCCCCCGGTTACCAGCATTTTGCCGGCATCTTTTTTCATCTTCTCCCGGAAAATATCCATGGCGCCCAGTACCGCGTTGGCCAGTATACCAATGGCCAGTAATAGCGCTCCTGCTACTACCAGCAGAGTGATCGCCACGGGGTCCGATAGCTCCGAAGGCCCCTTGGCGCCGTTATCAGCAAAAGCGGGGATACTACATAATAAACTGCCGGTTAATAACTGTATAAACTGCTTATTCATGATGTTGCTTTTATTGGGGATTTGTATCGTCATTTTCTAATGGAATACGGCTGATATGATCCACCATTTTTTTATCAGCTTTGAGCGCCCATAGCGAAGCCGCCACAAAAAAAGTGGTAAACAACAGCAGCGATGCCATCGGGTAAACACTGATGCCGGCGATAGATTCCAGGTAGTTAATGAACTTCATGATATTGGATTTTAGAATTCAGCTTTATCTGCTACCGGCGCTGGTTGGGAGGCCGACTTAATATCTTTCCCCATCCTTTGCAGGTAGGCGATTAACGCGATAATTTCACGATCTGCTTTAATAGGCAGCTTATCCTTTTGCAGGGATGCTGCAATTTGTTGCGCCTGTTTTTCAAGGTCAGTATAGGCCTGTTGTTCATAACCGGTGGCATACGGAACGCCCAGTTTCCGCATTACGTTGATCATAGCAGGCGTTTTGCTTTTATCTACCCGCTCTTCAAATAACCATGGATAAGCGGGCATAATAGAGCCCGGCGACATAGAAGTAGGATCCAGCATATGGTTGAAGTGCCAGGAATCAGGGTACTTGCCGCCGATCCGCGCCAGGTCAGGGCCGGTACGCTTGGAGCCCCATTGGAAAGGATGGTCGTATACAAACTCACCGGCTTTGGAGTATTCGCCGTACCTGGCTACTTCATCGCGGAAAGGGCGGATCATCTGCGAGTGACAGGTATAACAGCCTTCTCTCAGGTAAATATCCCGGCCATGTAATTCCAGCGGTGTATAGGGCTTTACGCTGCTGATAGTAGGGATGTTGCTGCGGATAAGAAACGTGGGCATCATTTCCAGCAGTCCGCCAATAGCTACTACCACCAAACTGAATACTACCAGCTGTATAGGCCGGCGCTCTATCCAGTTGTGCCAGTGCGCTTTACCATGAGTAACAATTTCTTTAGGCAACGCCGGTGCTTCTGCTGCTTCGTTGGCAACAAACGCGCCCTTCCGGATCGTTTTGGAGAGGTTTACCACCATGAGCACCAGGCCGCTGATGTATAGTATGCCCCCCAGTGCGCGTAACGCATACATAGGCACTATGGTGGTGACTGTTTCCAGGAACTGGTATTTCAGTTGTCCTTCCTCCGTAAACTGTTTCCACATCATGCTTTGTGTAAAGGCTGCCCAGTAAAGGGGAATTACATAAAAGATGATGCCCAGTGTGCCGATCCAGAAGTGGGTGTTGGCCCATTTGCGGGAATAGAGCTGTGTGCCGAAGATGCGGGGGATCATCCAGTAGAGGATACCAAACGTAAGGAAGCCATTCCAGCCAAGTGCGCCTACGTGCACATGTGCAATGGTCCAGTCGGTATAGTGACTGATAGCATTCACATTTTTCAGCGATAGCATCGGTCCCTCGAAAGTAGCCATACCATAACAGGTAAGCGCTACCACAAAAAATTTCAGGATGGCATCTTCCCGCACGCGGTCCCATGCGCCGCGAAGGGTAAGCAGGCCGTTGAGCATACCTCCCCAGGAAGGGGCAATGAGCATAATGCTGAAGGCTGTTCCCAGCGATTGTGCCCATTCAGGCAAAGCAGTGTACAGCAGGTGATGCGGGCCGGCCCAGATATAAATAAAGATCAGCGACCAAAAGTGGATGATGGACCAGCGATAGGAATACACCGGCCTGTTGGCGGCCTTTGGTACAAAGTAGTACATCAGTCCGAGGTAAGGCGTGGTAAGAAAAAATGCGACCGCATTATGCCCGTACCACCACTGTACCAGCGCATCCTGTACGCCCGCATACCAGCTGTAACTTTTGAACAGGGATAAAGGGAATTCAAAGGAGTTAATAATATGCAGCATGGCAATGGCTACCCATGTACCAATGTAAAACCAGATGGCCACGTACAAGTGCGATTCGCGTCTGCGGAGGATTGTGCCCAACATATTAGCACCAAACACCAGCCATACAAGTGTAATGGCAATATCGAAAGGCCATTCCAGTTCCGCATATTCCTTACCGGTAGTATAACCCAGGAACAGCGTGAGCGCGCCTCCTGCAATGATGGCCTGCCATCCCCAGAAATGGAGCTTACTCAGCAGGTCGCTGAACATACGCGCTTTACAAAGTCTTTGCAGCGAATAATATACGCCCATGAAAATACCATTGCCTACAAATGCAAAAATGACGGCGTTGGTATGTACGGGCCTCAGCCGGCCGAATGTAACGGGCGCAAATCCCATGTTAAGCCCGGGAAGCACCAGTTCCAGCGCAGCCCACAACCCGGCCAGCATACCTATCAGCCCCCAGAACATGCAGGCGTAGGCAAACCATTTTACCGTGCGGTTGTCGTAATAAAATTTTTCGAGTGACATAGCGGTATTTGAAGGTGTTGATAAATGCGTTTATTCGTTCACGTTATCTGTCTTATCGTCAAAGAGAATGCGGTGAGCCGGCGAGAAATCATCTTCAAACTGACCGTTTTTTACAGACCAGATAAAGGCGGCGAGAAAGCCCATTGCTACGAGTAAACTAACGCCCAGTAAAATGATGATAACGCTCATGGCTATTTATTTAATGAGAATAAATCTTGCTGTTTCCAGCGCCTGCAGGGCATGTATTTCGTTGGCGCCAAAGGAAAAAACATCACCGGATTCGAGGATGGTCACTTCTTCATTGAGCATAAACGCTACCTTCCCTTCCAGTATAAGGATCATGGCATGAGCCGGCGATGTATGCGGCGGAATCTGGTGCCCCTGCTGCATAATGAGCAGGGTGGCGTCAAAGCGTTTTGTTTTCAGTATAGCACAACTCTTCACTTTTTCATTTCCAGCTACCTGCATTACGTTCATTCCTTTCATGGATGTTGTGTTGTGATGTAATTACCCTGCTTTTGCGGCATGCCTCACCCGTTGCGTGTAAACAGCCTTTTCAGCGGCTGTTTACACGCCCATTTCGCACGGGCTTATTTGAGGTGTTGCTTAGATTTATTGTGTATGCATCGTATGATAGCAAAGGTAAAAGGAGCCTACCGTTACTACAATGACTTTACTCAACCAGGAATATGACTTTTATCATTCAATTGCGCTAACGCTTTACTGTACAGTATTTTGCCCTGCCATTCGCTGCATGCGAAGGTGAGCAGGATAATACTGATAGAGCTGGCAGGCATCAGTATAGCAGCTACCAGCGGTGATAAAATTCCCTGCACGGCAAAGTATAACCCGGTAATATTATATAACAACGACAACACAAAACTGATCAGGATGATCCGTTTGTTCGCTTTGCATAAACGGATGAAAGACAGCAGCAGGGGCAATTGCTGCGCATGTAATATACCATCGCTTGCAGGAGTAAAATTGTTGCTGTCTTCAGTTAATGAAATACCGATATCGCTCTGTTTCAGCGCACCTGCATCATTTAATCCATCGCCGATCATCATTACCTTTTCTCCTTGTTTTTGCAGGGAGATGATATAAGCGAGTTTGTCGGCCGGCTGTTGCTCAAACAGGAGCGTGGCATCACTGCCCATCAGCTGCTGCAACTGACTGATAGTATGGTTATTGTCGCCGGAAAGCACAGACAACGGATACCTGGTTTGCAACTGTTGTATCAGCGGGCGCAAGCCGCTGCGGTAGCTGTTGCGGATCGTAAACAGGCCATAGAGTTTTTCGTTGATGGATACATACACCACGCTTCCTGTTTGTTCATTTTTACGATGGGCGCCTGCGAAATCTGCATTGCCCAGCCGGATAAAATATCCATCCACCCATCCGCATACGCCTTTGCCGGGGAACGACTGGAAATCCTGTGTTTGTTGTGGCAATGGATCGCCGCAATACTGAACTATCGCCCTGCTTAAAGGGTGTGTTGATTGTGCTGCCAGCGCGGCTATTCTTACTTCTTCTGCAGGTGTAAGCGAATTGCCGTAATAAATAACGGAGCTGCCTGTTTTGCCGGTGAGGGTGCCCGTTTTGTCAAATACAATATGTGTAACGCCGGCCATGTTTTCAATGGCTTGTGCATTGCGCAGGTAAAACTTATGCCGGCTCAGGATCCGCAGGATATGGCCGTTGGTAAAAGAGGAGGCCAGGAGCAATGCACAGGGGCAGGCAATGATGAGGATAGCCGTAACCGCCGGCCATATACGGGCGGGCTCATACATCCACCAATAGCAGGCGGTAAGTGTGGCAATCAATAGTACTATCCAGGTAAAATAACGGCTCAGCAAGTGTACAAACGATACCTGTTTTTCTTTCCTGTTTTTTAGCTCATCGCGGTTCCATAAACTGGTCAGGTAGCTTTGCGCTACTTCCTTGATGACCAGTATTTCCAGGTTACCATCCAGCTGCCTTCCACCGGCATAAATAATTTCGCCGATGGCTTTGCTTACAGGAGCACTCTCCCCCGTAACAAAGCTGTAATCTATCAGCGCTTTGCCCCTTACAATAATGCCATCCGCAGGTACCAGTTCATTGTTATGAATGCGGATGGTATCGCCGGATCTAAGCTCTGGCAGCGTGACAGGAACTTCTTTTTCTTCTTTTATAACGCTCACGGCTATAGGAAAATAGGCAGTGTAGTCCCGGTCAAATGTAAGCCCCCGGTAGGTTTTGTCCTGTAGCATCCTTCCAATGAGCATAAAGAAAACAATACCTGTCATAGAATCAAAGTATCCGGGCTCACCGTTGAATACCTCTGAGAGGCTACGTATAAAGGTGACGAAGATGGCGAGCACAATGGGTATGTCTATGTTGAGGAAGCCATGCTTTAAGCCGCTCCAGGCCGGCTTATAAAATGCCTGTGCGCTGTACAGCAGTACCGGTAATGCCAATGCCAGGTTCATATACCTGAACAGTTGGTTAAATGTTGCATCAAGACCGCCCGCGCCGGCGAAGTAGTCGGGGAAACTCAGCAACATAATATTACCGAAGCAAAATCCTGCAACGCCCAGCTTGTATACCAGCTGCCGGTTAACAGCAGGCTTTTTGTGTTGCAGGTCCTGCAGGCTGATATAAGGTTCATACCCGGTGGCCGTCAGAACCTCGGCGATCTTTCTTAAAGAGGTGAGGGTGTGGTTAAAAATGACAAGTATTTCTTTCTTACTGAAATTAACAGTTACCCGCTGTACTCCCTCCTCTAAACGATGCAGGTTTTCCAGCAGCCATAAACAGGAGCTGCAGTGGATCTGCGGTATGTAAAAGGAAATATGTGTTTGAGTGTTGTCTTTGAAAAGATAGAGCTGTTGTGCAATTTTCTCATCGTCAAGAAAAGCAAATTTATCGCTTCGCACTATTACCCGCCGGCTGATGCCCGGTTTATCATTAAGGTTATAATATTCGCAAAGATTGTGCTGGTGCAGTATTTCATATACTGTTTTACATCCGGTACAGCAAAATACCTTATCCTGCAAGGTGATATCGTTAGCAGTACAGTTTTCCCCGCAGTGATAGCAGGCGGTATGAGTATTGGCGGAGTACGCGAGCATGGTGGTTTTTTGAACTGTTACAAAAGTACCGGTAGCTGCAGAGGGGGGCAATGATATGCGTCAAGGGAGAATATGATATTTGTCAGGAACAGGGCATTACTCCTGCAGGTTGGCGGTTCTGATAATCTCGCCCATATCCAGCAGGCGGATCTTTTTACCTTCCAGCTCTATCATACCGTCTTTCTTGAATTCAGAAAGCAGGCGGATGGCGGATTCTGTGGCAGTGCCTACCAGGTTGGCGATCTCTTCGCGGGATAGGCGGACGCTGAGGGTGTGGCCATCTTCCTCAAGGCCGTAGGTTTCCTTGATAAAAAGCAGGGTTTCGGCAAGGCGTTCCCTTACCGGTTTTTGTGCAAGGTGGGTGATTTTCAGCTCTGCTTTGCGCAGTTCGCTGGATAAAATGCGCATCATCTCAAAAGAAAGAGATGCATCTTTCTGCAGAATGTTGAGAAACAGGTCTTTAGGTATAAAGCAGATCGAAGAATCTTCCAGGGCGGTAGCGGTAGCCGTATATCTTTCATTACTTAACAGCGCTTTGTAACCCATGATATCCCCTGCCTTGACCAGGCGTATGATCTGTTCCCGGCCATCGTCTCCGCTGTGCGAGAGTTTTATTTTGCCATCATTCACACAGTATACGCCAAAAGGATAGGCGCCTTCATGGAAGATCACCTGGCCTTTCCTGTATACAGAGCATACTTTGGCTTCTGCAATCTGGTCGAGATTGCATTGCTCTGCCTTGCAGAAAATTGACGAGAAACGATCCTTGCAATGATGGCATGAAGGATTGTGGAACGGTGTAGCCATAATCAATTTGCAAAAGTACTAAATTACGGCTCCTTAACCAAAGCAAAAGCATTCGTGTCGCTTTATTATTATATTATTTATAAGCCATATGAGGTATTAACCCGGTTTACGCCGGAAGGAAATAAGGCCTGCCTGGCAGACTATTTTAAAGTGCCTCCCGATGTATACCCCGTGGGGCGTTTGGACTACGATAGTGAAGGGTTGCTGATCCTTACCAACGATAAAGCGCTGAACCAGCAGTTGCTGTTGCCGCAACATGCCCATGAGCGGGAATACTGGGTACAGGTGGATGGCGCTGTTACGCCGGGAGCAATACAGCAGCTGGAGGCGGGTGTACAGATCAATGTAGATGGTAAGCTATACCGCACCAAAAAGTGCCGGGCAGAAATATTTGATGAAGAGCCGTTGCTGCCTCCGCGTAATCCTCCCATCCGTTTCCGCAAATCTATTCCTGCCCCCTGGATCAAAATGGTATTGCAGGAAGGCAAAAACAGGCAGGTACGCCGTATGACAGCTGCTGTCGGTTTTCCTACGTTGAGGCTTGTCCGTTATCGCATGGAGCATATCACCGTTGCAGGCATGCGGTCGGGCGACATCATGGAAATGGGCCGGGAAGAGATCTACCGGAAATTAAAGCTAAGGGCGCGGTAACTGTTGCATTCCCGGCGTAAAGATATCCTCCCCGTTGGCTGAGGCTCCCGCTTTTTGCTTTACGCTTTATGCTTTCAGCTTTTTTAACTAGGTTTGTCACCTACAAATTTGTATTATGCTGAAATCAATGACCGGCTTCGGAAGGGCAGAAAGCGCAAGAGGCGAAACTAGTATCGTAGTGGAGATCAAATCGCTGAATGGAAAGCAGTTTGAGGTGAATCTGAAGTTTTCTCCTTTGTTAAGACCCTATGAATTTGACATCCGTACCCTTATGCAGCAAACCTTGCAGCGCGGAACCCTGGATGCAACCATTAATATCCGCCAGAATGGCGCCACCCGCCCGGTTGTGATTAATACAGACCTTGCAAAATATTACTATCAATCTATTACCATGCTGGCTAACCAGCTGGAGCTTCCCCAGGGAGATATGCTCAATGTACTGATGAAACTGCCCGAAGTGGTAAGCCCGGCTACAGAGCAAATAACTGAAGAAGAATGGAAAGATGTGGAAGATACATTGCGTGAAGCACTGATAGACCTGGATACGCATCGCCAGGATGAAGGGCAGATGCTGGAAGCCGATCTGCAGCAGCGCATCGATAATATAGATGCCTATATGCAGAAGGTCCGCGAGCTGGACCCGCTCCGCAAAGACCGTATACGCCAGCGTCTTGAAGGGCTGCTGGCCGAGCATGTGGGAAAAGAAAATGTAGATGCCAACCGCCTGGAACAGGAACTCATCTTCTACCTGGAGAAACTGGATATTTCAGAAGAACTGTCGCGCCTGGAGAATCATCTCCGGTATTTCAGGGAAATCCTGAAAGACAACGATTCTGCCAAAGGAAAGAAACTGGGTTTTGTGTTACAGGAAATAGGCCGGGAAATCAATACTACCGGCTCCAAAGCCAATGATGCCGGTATACAGCAATGGGTGGTGCTGATGAAAGATGAACTGGAAAAAGCCAAAGAACAAGTATTAAACGTTTTATAGTAAGGCGAATACCGTATGAACAAACTTTTCATGGCCACAGCAGGCTTGTTACTTTTGGCTGCAGCCTGCAAGCCACCTAAAATGGACACTTACGAAAAGAACCTGGAAATTCCCGGGCATGAGTGGACATATGACTATAAACCATCTTTTGAAGTAAAAATACAACCGGAAGATACTGCGTACCTTTACAATATCTGTGTAAACATCAGGCATACAGATGCCTATCCTTACAGTAATATCTGGGTGTTGGTAGGTACGCAATATCCCGGCGACAGTACAGTAAAAGAACAGCGGGTGGAACTGCCGCTTGCGGATGTAACCGGTAAATGGTCCGGTACAGGCCTGGATGATATTTATGAGCACCGTATCTTCATCCAGCAACGCGCTATTTTTAATAAACCGGGTACCTACAGGTTTACCTTTGAACAAAATATGCGGCAAAATCCGCTCCCCTATGTAATGAATGTTGGCTTGCGGATTGAGAAAGCCGGCACAAGGCCATGATGAAAAGAATTTTCAATAAAATGCAGGAAGGGAAGTCCGTTTCCTTCGTCTATTTTTTAGTAATGGCGTATACAATTGCCGCACTGGTATGGTGGGGCATTTTGTTGTTCAGACAAAGTGAACAGATCCGCGCCTTCGAACAGCAGAACCTTTCCCTCAGGGTAGATAGCCTTACACAGCCGGTAGAGCACCAGCTGGAACTGCAACGCATCAATAAAGAAGAACGGATGCGCGCTTTCAAATACCTCGGTGAAGGCCTTATCTTTTTAGGGATCATTTTACTCGGCGCACTCTTTGTATACAGGGCCGTGTGGAAATATATGAAGCTCAGCAGGCAACAGCAGAATTTTATGATGGCAGTTACGCATGAACTGAAATCGCCTATCGCTGCAGCCAAGCTGAATCTTGAAACAATCCGTAAACACCGGCTCGATGAAGAAAAACAACTGAAGCTGATCAATAACACCATCCGTGAAACCAACCGCCTCGACCAGCTGTGTAATAACATCCTGCTGGCAGCGCAGCTGGAAACACACAAGTACCAGGTGTTTAAAGAGCCCCTGGATTTTTCAGCCCTGGTGGAAAACAGTATCAAGGATCTTGATGGCCGCATTGGCACCCACCAGATCATAGCAGATATTTTACCGCATGTGTGGATGGAGGGTGATAAGCTGACCTTACAAATTGTACTGAGCAATCTGGTGGAGAATGCCGCAAAATATGCCCCTAAAAATACCACCATCTTTGTAAAACTCTTTGAAAGCAACCAGCAGCTGAAATTACAGGTGATAGATGAAGGTCCGGGAATCCCGGAAGAAGAAAAACTCAGGATCTTCCTGAAATTTTACCGGGTAGGCAATGAAAACACCCGTAAGGCGAAAGGCTCCGGCCTTGGCCTGTTCCTCACCGCCAAGATAGTGGAACAACACCGTGGCAACATTGAAGTGAAAGACAATGTACCCACCGGCAGCTGTTTTGAAATATCATGGCCTGAATATTCCGTGCAAACGGCGTAAATTAGATAACGGATTGATGAATACCGGGATCCGGATTCGATGTAAAATCAAACAATAACACATGAAGGAAGCGACAAAGGCATCAATACTGCTGGTGGAAGACGAGGAAAATCTCCAGGAAGCCCTGAAGCTGAACCTGGAGCTGGAAGGTTACGAGGTTACTGCAGTGGACAACGGCACAGCTGCACTGAAAGCAGTTAAAAACGAATATTTCGATCTTATTATACTGGACATTATGCTACCTGAAATGGATGGTATCGCCGTATGCGAAAACATCCGTATTCAGAATAATGAAATCCCCATTCTTTTCCTGAGCGCCAAAAACAGCAGTGCAGACCGTGTACTGGGCCTCAAAAAAGGCGGCGATGACTACATGACCAAACCCTTTAACCTGGAAGAACTCCTTTTAAGAGTGGAAAAGCTCATCGTAAAAAATAAAAAGATCCAGGATAAAGACAGCGTACCCAATGTATACCGCTTTGGTGATAACGTAATAGACTTTGCCGCGCAGGAATGTGTGGGCAAAGATGGTAAACACTATGAGCTGAGTAAGAAAGAAGCCATGCTGCTGAAGCTGCTTATCGAAAATAAAGGGGAAGTAGTTACCCGTGAAAAGATCCTCCAGGTGGTTTGGGGTTATAATGTATATCCTACCACGAGGACTATCGATAATTTCATCCTCAATTTCCGTAAGTATTTTGAAGAAGACAGCCGGAACTCCCGCTACTTCCACTCCGTAAGGGGTGTGGGCTATAAGTTCACGGAAGCCTGATCCGGGCATTAGGCAAATGCAGCAGTAGATAAGTATACCCATCTCCGCTGTATTTGCTTAATGCTAAGGGCTATTAGCCCGATAGCCACTTTTCACCCCATTCTCCCCAGTTTCCTGTAAAAACCCGCCTCATAGTAAATCCCACTTTCTATTGGAGATTAATTAGCCGATATTTATTGCGCTTATAAGAATAGAGAAGTATACTTCCTATAAACCTAGTTAGTGGCACATTATACTGATATCGTCTTTGCTGCGGAGTGGCCCTTCTGGCTGTTTTTTTTGTTAAGTCTCGTTACCCTAATAGTATTTTTTACCCTGCGGGAAAGAAAAATCAGGAGAGCCTCAGCGAAAGAAATCACCAAAACCCATGCGTTGATTAACCTGGAACTCCATGCTTTCCAGGCGCAGATGGACCCGCATTTCATATTCAACAGTCTTAATGCCATCCACCACTATATTCTTACCACCAGTACAGACATGGCCTCCCTGTACCTTACCCGCTTCTCCCGGCTTATGCGGTTGATGATCGGTAATTTCAATAAGGAATGGATCTCCCTCCAGGACGAGCTGGATGCCCTGGAACTGTATATCCAGCTGGAACAGCTGCGTTTTGATGAACAGTTCAACTACCAGCTGGTGGTAAGCCCTGAAGTGAACCGGCAGTTCACCCTCATCCCTCCCCTGATCATCCAGCCCTATGTGCAGTATGCCATCTGGCACAGGATCCTGCTAAGGCCCGAAAAATCAGGCGGGCAACTCAGGATCATCCTCTCAAAGGAAAACGACCGGCTCCAGATCCAGCTGGAAGACAACGGTATCCTGATCACCGAAATGCTTGACAATACCGGTGAGCGGCAGGCATCCGGGATCGATATCGCCTCAGAGCGGCTATACATGATGAGCGAAAAATACCAGATGAAAGCCAGCATAAAATCCTTACAGGTATATAATGAAGAACGGGAGCCTTCCGGTAACCGTCTTATTATCAGTATGCAGCATGTAGCCGCCCGCCAATCCCTGGCTGGCTAGGCTTTAATTGGTAATGTCCGGTAAATTGCTTAATTTCTACACGGATAATGGAATCAAAGACCATATACTTTTACCTGCAACATTACATCTGAACTACCTATCATAATCTGATCCTACATGCGTACCATTATCGTGGACGACGAGAAGCACAGCCGGGATGCACTGCATATGATGTTGGAGAGGTACTGCCCGCACGTTGCTGTACAGGCACTTTGCAGCAGTGGCCCCGAAGCCCTGGCTGCCATTGAACAACTACATCCCGATTTGGTATTCCTGGATATCGAAATGCCGGGAATGGATGGATTCCAGGTACTGGAGGCCTGTAATTACCACTCTTTCGTCGTTATTTTCATCACTGCCTATGATCAGTATGCCCTCCAGGCCATCCATCACAGTGCATTGGATTATCTCCTTAAGCCTATAGACAGCAATGAGCTGAAAGACGCTGTAGAAAAGGCCGGTTCCCAATCCACCGCTGTTACGGCCGGAAAAGTGGATGACCTCCTTCATTTCCTGCAGGAGCAGCTGAACCAGGACGAACGGCTGGCACTGCCCACGTCAGACGGTTTGCGGATGGTAACCGCCAGGAACATCATCTATTGCAAAGGCGCGGGTACGCAAACCCGGTTGCATTTACAGGAACCTGAAAAGCCGGTAATGGTATGCCGCACCCTGATGGAAATGGAGCAGTGGCTGGCAGATAAAGGATTCTTCCGTGTACACAGCAGTTTCCTCATCAACCTGTCTTTTATGGAAAAATATATAAAGGGGGATGGCGGGGAGATTATAATGAGCGATGGTTACAGCGTACCGCTGGCGCGGGATAAGAAACAGGATTTCCTGCAGCGTATTGAAAAACTATAACCGTTTGATATAATTACAACTGATCCAACCGTTTTTACCATCTGCCAGCTCAATTTTGCAGAAGTCGCGGGTGGCATCTGTAATCCGCACTTTCATGCCCTCTCCCACTTCAAAGGCATCCCGGCTGTTTTCGTCGGGAGAAGTTTTTGCCCTGATATTACCGTTCATTACAATCCCCGCTTCATGGTTATTGGACCACAGGTAAGTATCTACAGCCATGATGAGGTACAACGCACATAATGTGCCCAGTACATAGGCGCCCCAACGTAAAAATTTATTCCTCCACCCGGGAAGATATACATTGAGCACAATAGCGGCAATAAACAACCAGAAAAGGATCACCGTACCTGCTGCCCAGCCATTGGCTTTATGGAGATGTTGCAGCTGTAACCACCACTGCTGGAAAAACACCATCGGCAACTCTTCCACATAGCCGTTTACTTTCTGATTGGCTATGGCAAGGTTATGCTTCACAGCCCCATCGTTGGGCGATAGTTGTAGTGCTTTCTCGTAATTATAAACCGCCTGCCCGGTTTTACCTGCTTTATACCAGGCATTACCTGCGTTGAAGTAAAGCGCTTTCTGTGTATGACCTTCATCCAGCAATTGCTGGTAAATCCTGGCCGCCTCTGTGAACTTGCTTTGATTAAAGAGTTTGTTCGCATCCTCAAACCGCTGCTGCTGCGAAGGCGTTTGTGCATGGCTCATTGTGAAAGCCAACAGGCATATAACAGCCAATAATACCGGTTTAATTTTTCTGTAGTTCAGCATTTCGCCTTTCGTTAAGTAATTAGTTCTTTAACGCATCTTCCAGGTTGGTGATAATGCTCACCGCCTGTTCGTAAGTTCCCTGCATTTTCCGGTTATCCTGTCCCGGTGCATACAAGGCCACTTCACAGTTATCGATCAGGTTAAACAGGTCGTGCGTATTACTGCCGTTAATATGGCGGGCGCTCAGTTTATCCTGTATCAGTTGTTTGCTCAGATCGGCCATTGGTATTTTCAGTTTGGAACTGAGGTAACCCCATACTGCGCGTGATGTTTCTTCATAAAAGGCTTTATCCTTGCCTTCTTTCAGGTAGCGGGCAGCCAGTTCCAGCCGTTTCAGCGCTACTTTATTGGCGTAGCGGTGCTTCAATACTGCGGCGTTGGTAGTATTGTAGTCCCTGCGGCGTTTGTAGAAAATAATGCCAGCGGCTATCAGCAATGGTAAAATCAGTAGGGCATAGAACCAGGGGCTGAGAATAAACCAGCTATGATTCCGTGTCCAGTCGAGGATACCTGTTTCATTTTTTACCAGCTCATTTTTGCCGGCGCTGAAATCCTGTTTATCCTGCTTGATATGTTTGCCCTGTTCAATCTGGATGTTGAAAGGCTGGGAGTGCAATGTTTTGTAACTGTTGGCTGCAGGGTCGAAGTAAGAGAATTCCACCGCCGGTATGGTATGGTCGCCGGCTTCCTGTGGCATCAGCACATATTCAAAAGTGCGGCTGCCGGAAAGAGGATTGCTGTTTTTCTCTATATCGTCGGTTACTTTCGGATCATATTTTTCGAAGCCGGTAGGTGTTTCCACTTTAGGGGAATTCAGCAGGTTCACATTACCCTGGCCGCTGATGGTTACCTTCAATGTGAGGGCGTCATCGGTAGTGAGTTTCTTTTTATCCACCACGGCAGTCATGTTAAAGTTGCCTACGGCGCCGTTGTAGCTGATCGGGCGTCCATCTACAGGAACTGGTTTAACCGTGATCTTTATAGGGTTGCTCTGAATTTTGTAAGGAACATCCTGGTATTCCACTTCCGGACGATTGAAGAAATCGTCGAAGAAAGGATCCCTGAATGCAGGATCGTTGAAAAAATCTTCAAAAGGATCCCTGCCCCTGTTGCTACCTCCTTTTTTACTCACCATTTTTACCAGGCGCACCTGGTTGTCTACTTCCACGGGATCCAGTTCCAGGGTGCCCGACTGCAGTGGGAAAAGCAATGTTTTCCGGATGGTGAACACTTTATAGGGAACACCATTCACCCTTTCTTCCGTAGCCTGCGGAGGGTTAGGCAGTTCAATATCCTTGGCGGAAAATCCTTTGAAAGCGGGTACTTTGGTAACACTGGAATTTGTAGGAAGACGGGTAAAAAGTTTATACGTGGCCGTTAGTTGCTCCCCTTCATATAAATTGGTTTTATCTACTTCTACTTTCAGGAAAATATTCTTCTTCAGTTTTTCATTGATATCTTCTCCTTTCTTCAGGATACCTTCCTGTATGTCTTCATTGCCACCGGACCCGCGGTGTGGCGGGAAGCCGGACGAGGGAGACGGGGCCTGCTGTTGTTGCTGGGCATTGCCTTTCCTTACTTCAATTAAAACCGGGTTTGATTTAACGAGATTGCCGTTTACACGCGCCTGGGCGCCGGCAATGGTGAAGCTGCCCACATGTTTCGGTTGCAGCAGGTAACTCAACGCAATATACTCAGAACGTTTACCATTGAAAATGGATTGCCCCTGCATTTGAGAAGGGCCCTGCAACACTTCAAAATCCTTGAAACTGGGGGGAGTAAAACTTGAGATATTCACACCATTCTCCAGCATAAACTGGATCTGGAATGGTTCATCCAACGTCACGGCATTATTGCTCACAGTGGTAGTAAAGCGGAACTCCTGCGCCTGGGCACAGGCTACCGATCCTATACAAATCAAAATGGCGTAAATACACTTCCTTATGCAAAAACTGTACATCATAATTATGTCAACAAATTTAACCAAAGCCGCGCCGGAAGCGCTGTAAGACCCCGTTAAAAGTTAGTTAAATCATTCTAATATGTTCTTATTTAGTTATCTTGAGAAAGAACATTTTCTGCCCGCTGAAAAATCCAATATAATAAGATGTTTAAATATCTCCCAACATGGGTCTCAGTATAATTTCCTCCACTACAGTTTGCTTTGCCATGGTCCAGGCAGCCCATATTACAGCGGCAATGTCTTCAGGGGGCATCATCCTGTCGGGAGGGGCCTCAAAGCCTTCCCAGGAAGCGGTTAAGGTAGGTCCGGGACTAACTGCTGAAACCCCGATGTAATGTTGTTTCAGCTCTTCCCGCAGGTTCTTCGTAAAACCGAGCAAGGCGTATTTGGTGATGCTGTAGGCGCCGCCATTGGGATAGGCCCGGTAACTGGCAGTAGAGCACATGTTAAAAATATATCCTTTGCGCCGGGTGATCATAGCGGGTAATAAGGCACGGGTGAGATGATAAGCGCTGTATACATTTACTGCCATCATCTTTTCAAGTAGCCCTTCTTCTTCCTGGTGAAGCGCTCCGGGTACAAAAATACCGGCGTTGTTCACCAGGATATCCACCTGCGGGAATGCAGCAGTCACTTTATCGGCAAATGCCAGTACCTGTGATTGATCCCCCATATCCACCACTTCTGCCAATACCATTACTGCAGGGTTTTTCCGTTGGATATCTGCTTTAGCCAAAGCGAGCGTATCTGCATGTCTCGCACAAATCGCTACATTGAATCCTTCCAGCGCCAGTTTTTCCGCTATTGCCTTTCCGATGCCCTTGCTGGCGCCCGTAATTACTGCATTCATAGTTTCTTTCATTAATGCAGTAAAATAAGGAATTTACTTTGGAATACACCAGCGCCCTTCTCCCATCTCTGTGGTATTTTGTACCTTTGCGGCGTCATGAAATACAAACATCTTTTCTTTGACCTGGATCATACGCTCTGGGACTTTGAAACAAATGAACAGGAAACACTGCTGGAGCTTTACAACAGCCATGGCCTGGAAAGCAGGGGGATACCATCTTTTGAAGCATTCTCGGTTTCTTATGTGGCGCATAACGAACGCCTGTGGGATCGCTTCCGTAAAGGATTTATTACGCGCCGTGAGTTGCGCGACAAGCGCTTCCGCCTTACACTGGTCGATTTCAAAATAGGAGACGAAAAGCTGACCCAGAAGATCAGCGATGAATTCCTCGAAATATTGCCGTATAAAAAAGCGTTGTTCCCGGAAACGAAAGAAACGCTGGAATACCTTGCCGCAAAGGGGTACCCTATGCACATGATCACTAACGGCTTCGAGGAAACGCAGTTGCTGAAAATGAAGAACGCCGGGATTGATCATTACTTCACCCATATTGTTACATCGGAAGCAGCAGGCAGCCTGAAACCTTACCGGGAAATTTTTGACTACGCCATTGGCAAAGCCAATACCAGCGCAACAGAGAGCATTATGGTCGGGGATGCCATGGAGCTGGATATCAAAGGGGCGCATGGTGTGGGTATGGACCAGGTATATTTTAACCCGGCCAAGCCGCCGGTCGATTTTCAACCCACTTATGTGATCGGGCATCTGCGGGAACTGAGAAATATTTTATAGGCAGAAGAAGAGGTATCAAAATAAATTCAGGCGCTAAGCTTTACTTAAATGGTAGCCAGGGTATCTGAATAAAAAGCGGGTGTATCATACTTTTGATACACCCGCTTTTTTGCTTTATGCCGGAACAAATGAAGCCCTGTATTAACAGGCGCTCATCGCTGTGCTTTTGCTTTTGTTTTGTTGGCTGCGGCCATTCTCAGGCTGGCGGTTTTTGACGGCTGCTGGCAGCAGCTTTTACCTTTAGCGGTAGATTTACAGGTAGCAGCGGAACAATCCTTTTTGGATTTGGAAGCTGTTTGGGTTTTTTCCTGTGCCAATGCTATGCCTGCTATCAGCAGTAATGCGGCTGCGCCGGTAAAAGCTTTCTTTATCATGATAAATGCCGTTTAGCTTTTAAAGATACTAGATTTTAGCAACAACTGTAATACCGCCCTGGACTACCTGCCCCAGCTGAACGGTTACTTCCGTACCAATGGGCAGGTAAAGGTCTACACGTGAGCCGAACTTGATAAAGCCCATTTCTTCGTTCTGGCTTACTTCCATGCCTGGTTTCAGGTAGTTTACAATCCTGCGGGCCAGTGCGCCTGCAATTTGCCTTACCAGGATATCCGTTTTGCCATTGCCGATTACCACGGAATGTCTCTCGTTTTCTGTGGATGATTTCGGATGCCAGGCCACAAGGTATTTACCGGCGTGGTATTGCGACAGTTTCACGTTACCACTGATAGGGTTACGGTTTACATGCACATTGGCAGGGCTCATAAAAATGGATACCTGCAGGCGTTTATCCTTGAAATACTCCGGCTCATATACTTCTTCAATTACCACTACTTTACCATCGCAGGGAGAAATTACCAGCGAATCACCAGTTGTATATTGCCGGGAGGGAATACGGAAGAATGAAACGATGAACAGGAAGAACGCAAGGGAAATAATGGATACCGTCCAGCACAGCGCCGGCGCGTTACCGAACCAATAAAATACTGCTCCGTTTATTAACGCCAGTACCAGGAATACAAGGGAAATGGTAGCAAATCCTTCACGATGGATCTTCATTGTTTTTTTATTAGATGATTGATGTTTGTGTTTAATCTGGGTGCAAAGTTACTTTAATTCAATTTTTTTCGAATACGAATGTTTTGTTAACGCATCATAAAAAACTGAACATAGATCCAGGCGAAAGGAGCCGCCAGCAGCAGGGAATCGAACCGGTCCATAAATCCCCCATGGCCAGGCATGATCTTACCTGAATCTTTTACGCCAGCCATCCTTTTCAGCTTAGATTCTATCAGGTCACCAATGGTGCCGAATATAGCGGCAATGAGGGCCAGTACTATCCAATGCTGCAGGGCCAGGTACCGGTAGCCCCAGAAATGCCCGTAAACGCCGGCTGTAGCCACCGCCAGGATCATTCCCCCTACTGTGCCTTCAATGGTTTTCTTGGGCGATATGGCCGGGGCAAATGGTGTGCGCCCTATCAGCGAGCCTACAATATAGGCCATGGTATCATTGATCCAGATGAATATAATAAGCAGCAGGGGAATCAACCAGCCAGGTGCTGTGCCCACATTTTCGGGGGTATAATGAATATTGATGGCATTTACCCGGATATGGATCAGCAATCCGAAGGGAATGATCACATACAGTAACCCGATAGCCGAGTAACCGATATTCTTTAAAGAAAAGTCCTTACTCATCAGCACTTCTCCCAAAGGCATAACCAGCAGGAAAATCACAGCTGTCCACCAGCCCAGCAGTCCTGTGGGGATGCCGCCTATTTCAAAGTTATCTCCGGTAAAAGTAAGCAGGATAGCCGCTCCTGCAATAGTAGCGCCCCATTTATGCCAGGAGGAAACACTGGTATAATCCGGGTCAATCCCCCGAAGCAGCCTGAAGTATTCCTGGAGGGCGAAACAGCCGATCAGGAAGAAAAGCAGGAAAAAGGTATAGTCGGCCCACAGGATCCCTCCCAGCATTACTGCCACAAACACAAGCGCAGAGGCAGTGCGGGTGAAAAATGTCTTCATTATGGTTGTATCTGTTGATTAAATTCTACCCGCAAAAGTGGATAAAAATACCCTACAGAGCAAATTCCTTTCAGGGAAGCTACCAGGAGCACTATTTGCAGGAGATCTCACTATTCTTCCTCTTCCAGCTGGTTCGGATCGCCGGTAGGCAGGTTATTGTGATTATGCACCAGGTCTTTGGCTATTTTTTCCTGCGACTCATGCACATATAATTCTACCTGTCCGGGCAGGGTAATATTGTAAGAGGAGGATTGCCGGTTGAGCAGAACCGCCTCAATATCGTTATCCAATAACATTCCCTTTACTATTTCGGCTTCAAATGGCCGGTCGCTCGAGAAAATTTTCACCCAGTCTTTTTCCATAATATTTGCTTTAATATCTTTTATAAAGATTAAAAATTTTCGTCTGCTCCTATTTCTTCTACTTCTGCCCCATCCTTTCTGTTCACCGGGTCTGTCATCAGCATGGGTGTTGATTTCTTACTTAACGCCCAGAACAGCCCAATGGTTACGGGAATGCTCAAGACGATATAATACCATTCTACGGGTGTATTTTTCATCGGGTCTTCTTTTACCATTCCGTGTTGGAACAGGTATAGCAGTATTACCTGCAGCCCGTTGTTCAGGATATGTGCAAAGATGCTCAGCCAGAGATTGCCGCTGAGCACATAAATGGCTCCCAGGGCAAACCCCATTACCACGCGGGGCAGGAAGCCCAGCATTTCACCATGAATAGCGCTGAACAGGATAGATGTAATAAATACACTCAGCCATACCTTCCCGGTAGCTTTGATGATAAGCCGCTGAAAAACGCCGCGGAAAAAAAGCTCTTCTGCAATGGCCGGTACAATGGCCACCAGTACCAGGTTGATGAACAGATCCTGCAGGGTGGGCATTTTCAGCATAACGCCCAGCAGCTTTTCAGCCATACTTTGCAGGTCGCGGGCGGATTGTGAAATAGGCCAGGTTTCATTCCACTGGCCCAAAAGATTGGCGAAGGGTAAACTGCCGTACATAGCCAGTAATGCCAGTATTATCTGCAAACCGGATGGTGTTTTCAGACCCAGGTATTTTGCAGGATAAGGCTGCCACAGGTAAGCAAAAAGCGCCGCCGGCACAAAGAAGGCGATGAGGGTGTAAAGGAATTGTGTTATTTTCAGATAGCCGATCGAGTTAGGGTCGGTAAGTGTGCCCGACTGAAGCGCTTCCAGCGTTTGACCGGTTACACCCGGTGTAATCGCCTGAAGCCCATAAAGGTACAGGGCAAAGAACCCAAAGGCAAAGCCCAGGAATGTTACAAACTGCAATGAAACGGGTGACTGCTTCAGATAACCGGACATAAAAAGATACTGTATTTTTTGCGTAAATTTACAGCGCGAAATTAAGTTTTTGCAGATGCTTACCGCTTACCGCAACTGCTGAACGATAGCCGTTACTGCAAAGAAATCCTGCTTGTAAAAGAAATAGTATATAAAATATTAAAATAATAACTCCGGCAAAAGCTGCGCTGGTTATATAAATTATGGTGAAGATAGGAAATATTGAACTGGGAGAATTCCCTTTATTACTGGCGCCCATGGAAGATGTGAGCGACCCGCCTTTTCGTGCGGTGTGCAAGGATAACGGGGCTGATCTCATGTATACAGAGTTCATATCTTCTGAAGGGTTGATACGTGATGCTATCAAAAGCCGGAAAAAACTGGACATCTTCGATTATGAACGGCCGGTAGGTATCCAGATCTTCGGGGGAGACGAGGAATCCCTGTCGCTGGCCGCACAAATCGTGGAAGCCACCAACCCCGATCTGCTGGATATAAATTTTGGCTGCCCGGTGAAAAAGGTAGCCTGTAAAGGCGCCGGCGCCGGTATCCTGAAAGACATCCCTAAAATGGTTAAACTTACTGCTGCCGTGGTAAAGGCCACCAAGCTGCCGGTAACCATTAAAACCCGTTTGGGCTGGGATGAGGAAACAAAAAATATTGAAGATGTAGCTGAAAGGCTCCAGGATGTAGGTATTAAAGCCCTTACCATTCATGGCCGTACACGGACCCAGATGTATAAAGGCAGC
>NZ_DATCRD010000258.1:0-16526 GCF_036569185.1 Chitinophaga sp. | reverse complement strand
GCCATCACCAGCGTTAGCATAGCGCCAACAAATAAATTCATACAGGCAAAGAAGCGTGCATAATCCGGTTCATCATGCATATAACCGGAAGCATATACATGGATCAGGAACCCTACGATAGTGACGACCAGCACAAATACCACCGACAATGCATCCATCCGGAAATCGAAGCCTGTTTTAAAACCACCGGCTTCCAGCCAGTTGCCGGCATGCTGTACAATGGCCTGTTCTCCGTTTGCGGCAAACTGCGCGGTAATAATTACGGCCACCAGTGCAGCTAAACCAATACTACCGCATCCCAATACGGTAACGCCTATACGGTTGATCCGCTTCCAGCCCAGCATAAGCAGGAGCGCACTTATAAAAGGTATGAGCGGTATGAGTGCAGGAAACATACAATTGAATATTTTATCCGTTCATTTTTGCTGCTTCGTCGCTATCCAGTGTTTTGAACTGATGATATAACTGTAAGATCAATGCCAGTCCTACCGAAACTTCCGCTGCAGCCATCGCCAGTATGAAGATGAACATCACCTGTCCATCTGCTGTGCCCCAGTGGGAAGAAGCCACTACAAAAGCAAGTCCTGCTGCGTTCAGCATAATCTCCACCGATAGCAACATAAAAATAATGTCGCGGCGAACAAGGATACTGATCAGCCCCAGCACAAATAAAACGCCGGCGAGCAGCATGCCCGCTGTGGTAGGATGTAATATCATGATTGATTATTTTCAAGGAACCGGTGCAATGTTTTTTCTTTCTGCCGTCCTAAATGATAAGCGCCTACAATACCCGCCATCAGTAATATCCCCGTAAGCTCCACTGCCAGGATATAAGGCCCGAATAACGCAATACCTACCTCTTTGGGATTTACCATCTTCACCTCAGATACCGGCTGATGATTCTGTAATACCAGGAACACAAGCTCCCCAAGTAATACGATGCAAAGCAGGGAAGGAAAGATCCAGATACGCGGCTTCAGCCACAGCTTTTCCTGTGCTGCCGACTCCTTCCCGAGGTTCAGCATCATCACAAAAAAGATGAGCAATACCATAATAGCGCCGGCATATACAATCACCTCCAATGCAGCCATGAAAGGCGCACCGTAAAGATATAATACCACTGCCACCGCCAGTAAAGACACTACCAGGTACAGCAGGGCGTGCATAATATTATACCGGGTGATCACCATCACTGTAGCTAATACTGCAATGAATGCAGCGATATAGAATGCAGCCCCTATCATGGTATCAGGCTTTTAATATCTACCGGTGGTTCTTCATGTTGCGCATCCCCTTTATCTTTTCCCCGAATGGCCATGCCGGCTACGTTGTAATAGTTATAACCAGGATACTTGCCTTCGCTGTTGATGAGCAGGTCTTTCTTTTCATATACCAGGTTCTGGCGGTTATACTCTGCCATTTCAAAATCGGGTAACAACTGTATCGCGTAAGTAGGACAAGCCTCTTCACAAAAACCACAGAAAATACAGCGGGAAAAATTGATCCGGAAAAATTCCGGGTACCTTCTGCCGGCATCGTCTTCCGTTGCCTGCAGGGAGATACAATCTACAGGACATGCGGCCGCACACAGGTAACAGCCTACGCAGCGCTCCCCACCATCCGGATCGCGGGTTAACGCAATGCGGCCCCGCCAGCGGGCCGGCAGCGGCGCTTTCTGCTCAGGGTACTGAAATGTTTCCCGCTTGTGAAACATATGCAGGAATATCAGCCACATACTTCTTACCAGACTAAACATGTTCGTTGTTTTAAGAATTTAACCACAGCTTGATGGCAGCTGTTACCATCAGGTTCAGGATCGATAAAGGAAACAATACTTTCCAGCCATATTCCATCAGCTGATCATACCGTGGCCGCGGCATGGAGGCGCGGAACAGGATGAACAGCATTATAAACGCAAACGTTTTTATCACAAACCACAGCACCGGCGGCAAAAATGCAGGGCCAAGCCAGCCACCGAAATAAAGCGTTACCAGCATACCGGAGATCAGCGTTACGCCCAGGTACTCACCAATAAAGAACATACCGAACTTCATCCCTGAATATTCAGCGTGAAAACCTGCTACCAGCTCACTCTCCGCTTCAGGAATATCAAAAGGCAAACGATGTGTTTCGGCTACGCCTGCTACCAGGAAAATAAGAAAGCCAATAAACTGCGGAATGATAAACCATACTTTCCGTTGCGCCTCTACTATTTCACCAAGATTGAAAGAACCACTCAATACCACCACGCCCATCAGCGCCAGTCCCATAAATACTTCATAGCTGATCATCTGTGAAGCCCCGCGCATGGCGCCCAGTAAGGCATACTTGTTATTGGAAGCCCAACCACCCAATACCACGCTGTATACGCCCAGCGATGACATGGCCAGGAAAAACAACAACCCTATATTCAGGTTGGCCACTATGATACCGGGCGCGAATGGTATCACCACAAAACTCATAAGCACACTCAGCATCACCACACCGGGCGCAAACACAAACACTACTTTATCGGCGAAAGGAGGGATCCAATCTTCTTTAAAAAACAACTTAATCGTATCTGCCAGCACTACCAGCAACCCGAAAGGCCCCGCCCTGTTGGGACCATAGCGGTCCTGCCACAGCGCCAGCATCCGGCGTTCCACCCAGATAAGCCCGGCCGCCGTATTTAACAGTGCAAAAAGCACCCCGCCTATTATCCACCAGAAGTTTATCATAGCGTTATACTTTTATTAATTGAGGCGCCTCTGAAATCTGCATACCCGGAAGGCCTACAGGGATCCCCGCAACGCCTTCCTGTAATGTATCATTGATAATTACCGGTAACGTATAGTGATGTCCGTTATCCATAAAATGTAACAGGTGACCTTCGGCAACCTGCAACCGTTTGGCATCTTCGCTGTGCAGCATGATGTATGGAGCAGGAATACGCTCAGCAATACCCGGTGTATGTATACTCAGTTCCTCCGATCCGAAAATATGATAGAGCGGCACCAGTAATAAATGTTCTTTAAGCGGCAGGTAAGGCTCCGGCACCTCGGTATAAAACGGCGTATGCCCATTAACGTGAGGCTCAATCAGCCGCCGGCCCGGGTTACCATCGTGTAGCGGTCCGCCTGTTTCCACCTGGAATTTGTTCACCGATTGTACGGAATTCCATCCCGGCGCCCAGAAGAAGGGAATCATGGACGAAGGCGGTTCTCCGCGGTAGCCTTCCATCGTGAACGATAAGGCAGTATCCATATCCTGCGGAGGCCGTGGCTCGCTTACATTAACATTGGCCTGCATGGCAGTGCGACCGCTGAAGCGGTGTGGCTCCCGCGGCACCTTCTGACCGGCAATGCGGAAATCCGCATGTGGCGCCAGCGTATCAATGCCTTCAAATACTTTGTGAGTGCGGGCGATATGATCCACCACATCATCCAGATGTTCCAGTTCAGAAAGTGTAGCATGCCCGGTTGCTTTTGCGATCTGTAACAGCCAACGCCAGCTTTCCTGCACTGCGGAGCCAGGTGAAAACACCTGGAAAAAGCGTTGGGCGCGACCTTCATTATTTACCAGCGTTCCATCTGATTCTGCAAAAGTTCCGGCTGGTAAAATAATAGTAGCCCTTTCAGCAGTAGGATTATAAAGATGATCGAGCAGGATCACATCTTTCACCTTTCCGAAGAATTGCTCCGCGCGGTGCTGGTTCAACCGGCGGTACAGGTCATTTTCAAGCACGATCACCGTATCTGCTTCGTTGTTGAGCGCGCGGTCTACTGCGGAATCCAGGCGGTGGCCGCCCAGCATTTCAAGCCCTGCGCTGTTGCATTCCGGCACCGTGTAGGTAAGCATGGCATCAATGCCCAGGTCGTGCAGCGACCATGCCACATTAGCCGCGGCCTTGATGATGGCTTCACTGCCACCGCCATAGCCTGCAATAATAAGCGGGTTCTTTGCTGCTTTAAGTACTTCGGCTATTTCTGCGGCAATCGCTTTCCCTTGTTCAGACATCCCTTTTACTTCCGGCATTTTACTGCTCAGGAGGTGACTAACGCCGAAGCCTATACGGGCAATATTGTCCGGCGCGGTATGATACGCGCCTTTTGCCAGTTCATCCAGTTTGGTTTCCTGCACATTTAAAATATACAGGGGCCCTTTACTGTCCTGCACGGCCTCCCGCACTGCTGCGTCCTGCCAGGCAGGGATATGGACCTGGTTAATCACTTCCGCTACCGGGATACGGCGAATGGCCTGCCGTACAGATAGGGCCAGCATCGGCGCCGTGTTGGTAACATCTTCCCCGAGAATAAGCACCACATCTGCTGCTGCGGCATCCTGCAGGGATGCGCTGCGCACCGGCCCCTGTTGCAGTATCCTGAGGGAGAGGGATACCAGGTCGTGATCTGCTGCGGACACGCCGAGATAGAAGTTCTCCTCTCCCACCAGCTCTTTCAGCACGGCGTTTGATTCCAGTGATGCCCTTGGTGAGCCGATACCGATTGTTTTACCCGGCTTCATCCTTTGTTGTACATGCTGCAACACGGGGATGCCGTTTGCCTTATCCGATGGCCCATGATACACCATGGGTGTTTTGATCCGTTGTTCACTGTTTACAAACTCGTAGCCATAGCGGCCACGGTCGCAAAGAAAATAACCGTTTACCGCGCCATTGAACCGGTTGGTGATCTGCCGCACAGCGCCATAGCGCTCGCCGGCGATGATATTGCAGCCCAGGCCACAGCCCTGGCATACAGAAGCAGCGGAGGTAAGATCCCATTTGCGGGTGTAGTGCTGCTTCAGGGTTTTATCCGTAAACACACCGGTGGGGCATATTTCAGCCAGGTTGCCACTGAACTCACTTTCCAGTGTGCCATCCTGCTGCCTGCCAAAATATACATGGTTGTGGGCGGCGTATACATCCAGGTCCTTCCCCCCGGCAAAATCTTTATAAAATCTTACACAGCGGTAACACTGGATGCAACGGTTCATTTCATGATTAAGAAATGGTCCTAGATATTGGTTGTTATAAGTTCTTTTGGTGAAATGGTAGTCGCGGTAAGAATGACCCGTCATCACGGTCATGTCCTGCAAATGACAGGAACCGCCTTCATCGCATACTGCGCAGTCGTGCGGGTGATTGGTCATCAGCCAACCGATCACATGTTCCCTGAAATTACGGGCATCTTTATCGTCGATGGATAAACGAAGCTGGTCTTTTACCGGCTCCATGCACGACATAACGATTTTCCCTTTCTTATCTTCCTCATCTTTGAACACCTTAACGGCGCATTGACGACAGGCCCCTACTGCACCCAGGGCCGGGTGCCAGCAGAAGTAAGGAAGGTTTAAGCCCAGCGACAGGCAAGCCTCCAGCAGGTTTTTACCTTCCTTTACTTCGTAGGTTTTATTATCAATGTGTATGATTGGCATATGGACATTTTTTTTCTTTGATATGTTGTTCAAAATCCTCTCTGAAATATTTCAGTGCGCTTTGCAGCGGCTCCATTGCACCTGGCGCCAGTGCACAGAAAGTATTACCGGGGCCTAATAGCCTGGTATGCATTTCCAGTTGCTCCAGGTCTGCATAAGTGCCTTGTCCCTGTTCCATTGCGTATAATATTTTTTCCGTCCAGGGCAATCCTTCGCGGCAGGGCGTGCAAAAGCCGCACGATTCCTGCGCGAAGAAATGTTCCAGGTTATGTACAAACCCCACCGGGCAGGTGCGGTCGTCCAGTATCACCATAGTGCCGGTACCCAGGCGGCTTCCCGCGGCAGCTACTCCTGCGAAGTCCATTTTCACATCGAGGTGGGCATCGGTTAAGAAATCAGTTGAAGCACCACCGGGCAGCGCACCGCGGAACCGGTATCCCGCCTTCATGCCACCCGCATGTTCCTCCAGTAATTCCCGCATAGTAACGCCCATAGGTAGTTCCCAGGCACCGGGCTTGTTTACTCTTCCGCTTACACCGTATATTTTCGTACCCCCGTCGGCGGTATAGCTCAGTGATTTGAACCAATCGCCGCCCTTGCTGATAATATGCGGTATGTAAGACAATGTTTCCACGTTGTTAACAATAGTAGGTTTTCCAAACAGCCCGCTTACCTGCGGGAACGGCGGCTTGGCGCGGGGTACGGCGCGCTTGCCTTCCAGTGAATTGAGCAGGGCGGTTTCTTCTCCACACATATACCTTCCCACGCCTGTATGCAACTGCATTTCCAGGCTGTAATTTTTGCCGAGTATATTTTTACCGAGATAACCAGCGGCATAGGCATCCGCAATGGCCTGGTTCATAATGCGCGCGGCGTCCTTATAGGCCCAGCGCATAAATACAAAACCCTGTGTGGCCTGTATGGCGTAGGCGGAAATGATCATTCCTTCCAGCAGCTGATGCGGGTTGCCTTCCAGCAGCCAGCGGTCTTTAAAGGTGCCCGGCTCCATTTCATCGGCATTGCAGATCAGGTAGCGCGGCCCTGTAACTTCTGCCGGAACAAAGCTCCATTTCATACCGGTACTGAAACCTGCGCCCCCACGGCCTTTGAGATTTGCATCCTTTACCCTGCCTGTTACTTCCGCGGGCGTAAGCTGCTGCAACACCTGGCGTAAAGCGGCATAGCCGCCCACTGCTTCATACTCCTTCAGGTGAAGGGGCGCTCCGGATGCGGGGATATGTTGTGTGAGCGGTTTTTCCATCTTTATAAATATTGATCCAGTATTTGTGGAAGGGAAGCTGTTGTCAGATCCCTGTACAGGTCGTTGTCGATGATCATGGCCGGTGCGTGATCGCAGGTACCCAGGCAGGCGTTGGGCAACAAGGTAAATCGCTCATCCGGCGTGGTTTGTCCGTAGCTGATCTGCAGCAGTTCCATCAGTTGCTGTTTAATTTCCGTATAGCCCATCACGTAGCAGCTGATGCTATCGCACAGCAGGATCACATGCCGTCCTACCGGGCGGCGGAAAATGAGGTTATAGAAAGTAGCCACGCTGTCGACCTCCGCAGTGCTCATTTCCAGTATAGCGGCAATGTCTGCCACACTTTCATCAGATACCCAGCGGCGCTGCCCCTGTATAATTTTCAATGCTTCAATACAGGCCGCTTTTTTTACCGGCACCTGCTGCATTTCATGTGTGATCTGTTCTATTTCAATAGCAGAAAGCATATGTTGTTGTATTATCTGTCAATGTCTGCAAGTACATAATCCATTCCTCCCAGTATCGATAACAGATCCGCCACGGTGTATCCGCGGCTGATCAGCGGAATCATCTGCATATGCGGGAAAGACGGCGTGCGTACCCTGGTGCGGTAAGAGGCCGTATTACCATCGCTGATAAGGTAGTAGCTGTTCCATCCTTTGGTGGCCTCTGTGCAAACAGCGGCCTCCCCGGCAGGTATTACCGGGCCCCAGCTTACATTGAGGAAATGATGAATGAGCGTTTCAATATCCTGCATTGTGCGGGCTTTTACCGGCGGGGTGGCCAGCGGGTGGTGCGATTTATAATCGCCTTCCGGCATGTAGGCCACGCATTGTTCGATGATGCGAAGGCTTTGCCGCATTTCTTCTACCCTAACTACCGCGCGGTCGTAACAATCACCATTCTGCGCCACCGGTACTTCGAACGCAAAGTTCTCATAGCCGCTGTATGGCCGTTTCTTGCGCATATCCCATTCCAGGCCACAGGCCCGCAGCCCCGGGCCGGTTACGCCCCATTCAATGGCTTCTTCCTGTGTATAGATACCGATCCCTTTTGTACGTGCTTTAAAAAGATAATTTTTCATGACCATGCTGTCGTATTCCTTCAGCTGTTTCGGGAAATAGCTGATAAAGTTTTTCACCAGCTGTTCCCAGCCATTGGGCAGGTCCTGCGCCACACCGCCGATGCGGAACCAGTTGGGATGCATGCGGCCGCCGCAAATGGCTTCTATGATCTCAAAAACACGTTCACGATCGGTGAACATATAGAATACCGGCGACAGCTGCCCCAGGTCCTGGGCAAAGGTGCCATACCATACCAGGTGGCTGGCAATACGGAACAGTTCGCAGAGCATGATGCGGATCACCTGGGCGCGTAGCGGCACATCTATACCACCCAGTTGTTCTACTGATAACAGGTAGGCCAGGTTATTATTCACGCCGCCGAGGTAATCCACGCGATCGGTGTAAGGAATATACGTGTGCCACGACTGCCTCTCTCCCATCTTTTCAGCGCCACGATGATGGAAGCCGATGTCTGGCACAGCGTCTATAATATCTTCGCCATTCAGCTGGAGAATGATGCGCAATACACCGTGAGTGCCCGGATGCTGTGGACCGATGTTGAGGAACATAAAATCTGCGTCCTCGCTATGGCGTTTTAAGCCCCATTCTTCGGGTTTAAACCGTAGCGCCTCCTGCTCCCTGTCCTGCTTCTCGTCATAGAGCTTAAACGGCCCCATTTCAGTAGCGCGCGCGGGATGCTCCTTACGGAGCGGATGCCCCTCCCAGGTAGAGGGCATGAGGATGCGTTTCAACAGGGGATGGCCATTGAACCGGATGCCGAACATATCGTACACCTCGCGTTCATACCAGTTGGCGGCCGTCCAGATGGGGGTGATGGTGTCCAGCGCCGGGTATTCGCCGTGGAGACCGGCTTTGATGCGCAGGAATTCGTTTCTGTCGAAGGAAAAAAGTGTGTAAACAACGGTAAAGTCATAGGGTTTATGCCCGTTCTGCTGCCGTTTATACGCACGCTCATCAATGGCCGTGAGGTCATAGAGCATGCGGTAGGGCATTTGTATTTCAGATTTAAGGAACTGTAGCACGGCCACAATATGCTCTTGTGGCGTCCAGAAGGTGGGCGTCCCATCCCGTGTAACCTGAGGTTCGAAGGTGATATCACCAAAACGGGAGCTTAATTCCGCTGCAATGCGCTCTGGCATGGCGTATTAAGTTTAGATGGGGTAAGATAAATACTGCGGTCTTTTTCCGGTTTAATCTTTCATATATCCGTTAGTGTTAGTAAGTTTTATTATATCTGATCGGGTGTTTTAAAATGAGTCATTTGCTGCCTTTTTTCACGCAAGGCATCTTTCATGGATATTTTCTCCGGCCGCACCACACCTTCCTCTCCGATCACCCAGCTGAGCGGCCGTTTCTCTTTGCCCACGCTGTCGCGCAGCATCACGAGGCCCGACATAAATGCATCGGGGCGTGGCGGGCAACCGGGCACATACACATCTACCGGTAAAAATTTATCTACTCCCTGCACCACGCTGTAGATGTCGTACATACCGCCGGAGTTAGCACAGGAGCCCATGGATATTACCCAGCGGGGCTCCATCATCTGCTCATACAAACGTTGAATGACGGGCGCCATTTTTATGAATACGGTGCCTGCTATGATCATGACGTCTGCTTCGCGAGGAGTACCTCTGATTACTTCCGCGCCAAAGCGCGCCATATCATACTTAGGGGTCATAGCGGTAGCCATTTCTACAAAACAACAGGAAAGGCCAAAATGAAAGGGCCAGAGTGAATTTTTCCGTCCCCATGCGAGCAAACTTTCCACAGAAGTGAGCATTACGCTTTGCTGTATCACTTCTTCCATAGAAGTATTGCCGGATATTTTACCCGTTACATCATTCGCGTTGGTTAGCCACCATTTCATAAAAAAGTTGATTTACCGGATCATGAAATCAACATGCTATTGCTACATCAGTGCCTGTGGCGTTGGAGTCTTAATGTCCGTGTAACCGTTAACGTTAGCGGATCTTTTCTTCCGCATTTTCTTATATGCGCGTAAAATCCTTTTACCATCGGGCCCGAAGTCCAATGCGCCGTTACGCCATTCATAAATAAGTACTGCCAGTAATATAAAGATGAAGATGGCAACGCCGAGAAAGCCGGCCCAGCCAACTTCTTTGTAGGCGATTGCCCAGGAGATAATTAAAACCGTTTCAATGTCGAAAATAACGAAGAGCATCGCTACCAGGTAAAACTGGGAAGGAAACCGCAATCGTGCAGAGCCGGTGGAGATGATACCGGACTCATAGGCCTCGCCGGTGGCGCGGTCTTTATGCCGTTGCCCCAGTACATATGAAAGCCCCAGTATGATACTGATGAGTATCACAACGATAGCACCATATGCTAAAAATGGCCAGATGGGGGTGATGTCAGAAACAGCGCTTTTCAAAGTGTTCGCCCTCCGAGCGATTTACTTAAAAGTCCGTTTTGCCAGTCTGTCTGTAAAAACCAGTAGTCTGCTTTCCAATCTACTGAACATGCCTGTTAGGTAATGCTAGTCTGTAAACCGCCTGATCAAGAGGGAAGACCGGAATGAGCCCGGTTTCATAACGTTTCAATTGCTGCGATACGGTAAAGACTATATGAAGTTGAAGTTACAAAAATTACAATGATTAAACAAAGATTAAAAATGCGATACTCAGGTATGCGTACCCGTGATATAGCATTCAAGACTGGTAATGATGTGCTGCTGGTCGTCAATAATAAACTTCACCACGTCCCCGATCGAAATCAAACCTACCAGCCTGTTCTGCTGGTCTACCACCGGCAGGTGACGGATTCTTTTATCTGTCATCAATCCCATACAGTCCTCGATCGAATCGTCTTCTGTCACCGTGATAGGCCGTTCTGTCATGATTTCACGGATCAGCGTTTCCTTGGAAGCACGTCCTTTCAGGATCACCCGGCGGGCATAGTCACGTTCAGAAAAAATTCCCATGAAATGTTCATCTTCATCAACTACTGTCAATGCTCCGACGTTATGGTCAACAAGGAGTTGCAGGGCCTCAAAAACGGTGTTGTCGGGATTTATGGAGAATACTGCATGACCCTTTACCTGCAGGATATTACGTACCTTTCCCATGGCAAGACTTTTAGAATAGTAAATAAATGAAAAACCACCATTCCTAAGTTACCAATTTTGAATGTTAAAAGCAAGGCAGCGAAAATAAATCGTTTGTGTAAATAGTACACAAAGATCGCCTTCGGCGATGTAAATTGTCCTGGTTCCGGATTACGCTGATTATACTGATCACCTTGATTTTATCATATTATATTTTTAAGATAACCATAGTTATTTTACTTATAGCTATGCGAGATGTAATCCGTTAATCAGAATATTATCAAATCAAGATAATCAGTATAATCAGTGTAATCCGGAGTCAGACAAAATCCGCGTCAGGCAAAATGCGGTTATGTTAATGATTGTTAAAAAAAAGGAGATATAAATGCGCCTCCATTTATATTTGCCCGGTATGAAACTTTCGGTTAAAAGAATTGGGCAGCTGGCAGTACCCGCCGCCACCGTAGCATTGCTCTTCCAGCTATACTGGCTGAGGCAAACCTGGCTGAGCGCCAGGCAAACCTTCCGCACTGCCGCTACCGAATGCCTGCAAAAAGCCTACGATGCCGCTATGATGAGCAATTTCGGCCAGATAAAGCCGGCTAATGACACCGTTAAACGGCTGAGCATATCCTCCTATATCGACCTGGAAGATAGCGAAAATGAAACGGAAGAACAGGCTGCTATCCGCGACAGTATGATCAATATCCTGACCGCCCGCCTGCACCTGGATACTGGTAAATCACATAATATTTCCGTTCCCAATGTGGAGTATGCACAAATGAGCAATATCCTCTCCCGCATGTTTTCATCGTTTGGTTTCCAGCTGGTAAATATGGATACTCTCCAACGGGAATACAGGCTGCTGCTGGAAGAAAAAAATATCAGGCTCCCTTTTAAACTGTATACTGATCCTATATTAAGCGATGTAAAAAAGAACCCGCACCTGTTGCTCATCCACCCGGCGCTGAATAACCAAACCAATACTATCGGGGTACTGTTTACAGGTGAAACCAGCTATCTCCTGAAACAAATATCACCGGCTATAATAGTTTCCATCTTCGTTGTCCTGCTGATCATTGGCTGCATATGGACCCTCTGGCGCACCATTATAAAACAGCAGAAACTGGAACAAATGAAACAGGACTTTATCAGCCATGTTACGCATGAACTGAAAACGCCGGTAGCCGTATTACAGGCCACCAACGAAGCACTACTGAACTTCGGCGGCAGCAGCAATCCCGAAATGACCACACGGTATCTTCAACTCAACAAAAAAGAACTCGGCAAACTGCAGGAGCTCATCGACGAGATCATGACCATTACCCGGCAGGAGCAACAACCCGGCATACGGCCGGTAGCTGCTATACCACTGGAACACAGCCTGCAGGAAATTATCAAACGGTTCGCCTATCAAAAAAATGTGAACATCTGCATAGATAACCAATCAGCACACCATAGCATTGAAACAGATAAACAGGCCTTTGAAACTATTTTCAGCAACCTGCTCGACAATGCCATTAAATACAATAACAAGCCACAAAAACAGATCACGCTCACTATAAAAGATAACAGGGAACGTGTTGTTATTACAGTCACCGATAATGGGGAAGGCATCGCCAACAGCCATCTCCCTTTTATCTTCGATAAATTTTACCGGGTTACCAACGGCGACACGCAGGATACCAAAGGCCACGGCCTGGGCCTCAGTCATGTGAAAGCGCTTACACAACAGCTGCACGCCACCGTTGAAGTAAGCAGCACGCCGGGAGCCGGTACTATGTTCACCCTTCAATTTCCACGCTATGCAAAAAATTAAACTGCTGCTGGTGGAAGATGAGCTCACCCTTGCAGGGGTGGTAAAAGAAACGCTGGAACTGAACGGGTTTCACATCATGCACGCCGCCAATGGCCGGCAGGGCTGGGACGCCTACCTCTCCTTCCGGCCCCATGCCTGCGTAGTGGATATCATGATGCCGCAAAAAGATGGTATTTCACTGGTAAAAGATATCCGTAACGTAGACGAACATACGCCGATCATTTTCCTCACCGCGAAAAGCGAAACTGCTGATGTGCTGCGCGGGCTGCAAAGCGGCGCCGACGATTATATCAAAAAACCCTTCAGCATGGAGGAGCTTATTCTCCGTATCAAAACGCTGATCAAGCGTGCGCATGGGGGTCCTTCCACCCATACTTCCAAAGGCATTTACCGCATTGGCCAGTATGTATTCGATCATAACCGGCAGGAACTGAAACATGAATCGGCTACCATCCGGCTCTCCCTGCGGGAAGCGGATATGCTCCGCATGCTGGCGGAACGTTCCAATACTACCACCCACCGCAAAAGCATGCTGCTGGAACTATGGGGGGACGACAACTTTTTTAACGCCCGTAACATGGATGTATATATCAGCAAACTGCGGAGATACTTCCAGTACGATACCAGCGTGCAACTCATCAATGTAAGGGGACAGGGATACAAGCTCGTCTTTTAACAATCATTCACACTATACTCAGGTTCATTAACGGTCAGGCATACACGTCGATCCTAATTTTGTATTGTTCAATTATAAACGATGATACAAAAAGCTGTGATCTTCCTGTGTTGCTTACTGGCAGCTGCTTCCGACAGTTATGCACAGGCGCCCAAACAACTGAAGGAAGTAGTGATAAAAGGAAAGGCAGACATCCGTGCCAAAGGGGATACCCTTGAATATGATGCCGCGCACTATAAAACAAAAGAAAATGCCGTAGTAGAAGAACTCCTTCGCAAATTACCAGGTGTGCGGATAGACCGCGCCGGCAATATTATTGCCCAGGGCGAAACGGTTTTAAAAGTACTGGTAGACGGTAAGGAATTCTTTGGCAACGACCCCGCTATTGCCACCCGCAACCTCCCGGCAAATATGGTTGATAAAATCCAGGTGCTGGACAAAAAGAGCGACCAGGCTGCCTTCACCGGCATAGATGACGGCAAAAGCACCAAAACCATCAACATCGTCACCAAAAAAGAAATGAAAAAAGGTCACTTCGGCAATGTATCTGCAGGAGCCGGTAACCGGGAACGCTATGAAGCCGGAATGAACGTCAACAGCTTTGCCGGGGATAAACAACTTTCCTTTTTATTCAAAGCCAATAACGTTAATAAATCAGGGTTTAGCGCGGCCGAATTGCTTCGCCTGGCCGGTAATAACCCGGAAATATTTGACCAGCTTCCCCCCTATGCCATGGCTGAAATCTTTAAAATGAAAGGCGTACAGGCAACATCAGATGACCCGGAAGAACTGGCGCAGTTATCCAATCCTACAGGGTTGAATAACACCCAATACGGCGGCGTAAACTTCAACAACGATTTTGCCAATAACACCGCCCTGCGCAGCAGTTATTTCTACAACCGCTTTGCATCCCGCAATAACTATAGCAGCCACCGGCTATACCAATTGCCAGACACCAGCTATCATTATTACCAGCAGGGCAATGACGCAGATGTGAGCAATAACCACCGCGTAAATGCCAGTATCGATATCCCTGTGAACGCGCGCAACAGTATCAAAATATCCCCCATATTCAACAGTATCCATTCCATCCATACTGATCAGCGCTCCTTTCGCTCTATGAATGAAACGCAAACGCAACTGCTGAATGACGGTACGCAATACCGCCATAGTAATACCAACAGCTGGCAAGCCACAGCAGATATACTGCTACGGCATAAATTCCGGCAGGAAAGGCATACACTTTCACTCACCGTAACCCCCGCCTGGCTGAATAATAACGGCCTTACGCAAAACACTTCCTTCAATAATATTTACAACATCAAAATACCGCAAACAGATTCCATTCACCAACAGCTTCACATACAGGGTCGTGGCTTTTCGGTAACTAATCAACTCGTATATACGATACCGTTATCACGTATCTATACCCTGCAACTCAGTGAAGATTTTAATTACAGTAGTACGCAACAGCTACAGTCCGCGCTCAACTTCGACCCGGTACTGCAACAATACGCACAACCGGACGAACGCTATCACGACAACTTCTCCGGCACCAACATCCGCAGCGCCCCTGGCATAGCACTGTCGGCAAAGTACAAACGTTTCAGTTACACCGCGGCAACATCATTGCAAACCAACCGGCAGCAAAGTGATTCACGGGTATACCATTACCGCGTCAGCAACATCTACCATACGCTGCTGCCCAATATCTACGCCCGGTATCAATTTTCACCAGCCCGGAAAATCAGTTTCAACTATCAAACCAATGTGTTGCTTCCCGGTCTTTCGCAGCTGCAATCACTTCCTGATATCAGCGACCCGGTATATATCCGGCAGGGAAACCCATACCTGAAACCGGCCATAAGACGAAGTGTACAGGCATCTTACCTTTTTACAAACGCCTCCAGCGGCAGCTATACCAATATCACAGCTAATGGCAGTATGGTATCGCGCCAGTTCACAGACTATGCCGTTACCGACAGCAGCGGCAAACAACGCATCAGCACCATCAATGCTAACGGCTACGCCAATACGAACATTTCCTTCCAGCACTTCTTCAAAACAGATGAAGAAGGATCCGGCATTACTTATGGCATCCTGGCTTCGTACAATGCTTACCCTTCATTGTTCAACGGCATACAAAGCAATAATAAACAATACAGCATAGCGCCGGATATCAGCTTCAACTATTATCCCGCATCATTCCTGAACATCTCCGCACATATCAATACAGCATGGAACCACAGCTCCCTGTTGCAAAAGCCCTACTGGTTATTTAATTATGATCTCTCCGCTATTGCCACATTGCCCTGGAATATGCAGGCGGAAAGCGAATGGACAGGATACACCACTTCCGGGCTCAGCAACAATTATAATTCCACAGCCCTGCTATGGAATGTATCGCTTAACAAAAATATCGGTAAAAAATATGCCGTGAAAATAGCCGCCACCGACCTGCTCCGCCAAAATAAAAACATCATGCGAATGGTGCGCGGCGGCTACACGGAAGACCAGCAAAACACCATACTGGGACAGTATTTCATGGCAAGCCTGATTTACCAGATCCGTTCCTTTAAAAAAAGTAATTCATCACATTAAATAGTCATCATTATGAGAACAACATCACAAATTATTTTCACCTTATTATTCGCCGTTAGCATAAACGCAGCAGCACAGGAAAAAAACAGCGGTAAAATCAGCTATGTGCTTACGATAAACCTGCACGCCAACCTGAAACCGGAGCAGATGCAATACAAGGACATGGTCCCCGAAACCGCCACCCAGGACCTTTCCCTGTGGTTCAACGGCCAACGCTATAAAACATTCTACAACCCTACTCAGAAAAAAGAGGGCGACGGTGCAGACGTAAGTATAAATATCCAGTCGGATAACGGGGACGAACTATACGTAGATCTTGATCAAAAAAAACAATGGACTAAGAAAGAAGGCAAAATAAAAGAAGAACCAATAAATATCAGTAAAGGAGAAAGCATTGCTACCAATGCCACTAAGCAAATACTTGGCTATCCCTGCCAGCAGCTTATTCTCATCAATAAAAAAGATTCCACCGTTATCTGGTATACCACTGCCCTTCCATTAAAAGCAGGCGGGCCCATCGGCATGTTCACCGACAAAGGCGTGGTACTGGAAATGCAACATAAAAAAATGGGCTTTGTAGCTACATCCATTGAATTTACGCCCGT